>NZ_VCKX01000094.1 GCF_005889725.1 Nonomuraea zeae | reverse complement strand
CTCCTGGGCCCCCGAACGCGAGGTCCGTGCGGAGGTGCTGGCCGCGCTGCTCCTCGACGACCCCGTCGAGCCGGCCACCAACCCCGCGCTGCGCCTGGCCGGGGCGCGCGTCACGGGCTCGCTCCACCTGGCCTTCGCCGAGATCGGCTGCCCGGTCATGCTCCAGGAGTGCGCCTTCGACGAGGCCCCCGACCTCTACCAGGCCCGCACCCGGTTCCTCAGCCTCGGCCGCTCCCGGCTGCCCGGCCTGATCGCCTCGAACATCCAGATCGACGGCAACCTGCGGCTGGCCGGCTGCCACATCACCGGCGAGCTGCGGCTGAACGGCGGCCGGATCAGCGGCAATCTCGCCATGAACGGCGCGCACCTCGACAACCCCGGCGGCGCCGCCATCAGCGCCGAGCATCTCGACGTCGGCAGCCACCTGCGCGGCCAGGACGGTTTCGCGAGCGACGGCGAGATCATCCTCACCGCCGCCAGGATCGGCGCGGCCGTGAACTTCGACGGCGCCCGCCTGCGCGCTCCCGGGGGCCTGGCCTTCGGCGCGTCCAACATGATCGTCCAGGTGGGCCTCTTCGCCCGGGACATGGAGGTGGACGGCGAGGTGAGCCTGCGTTTCGCCCGCGTCAGCGGGCCGCTCACGCTGCGCGGCTCGCGCGTGCGCAACCCCGGCGGCATCTGCGTGCGGGGCGGCGGGCTGAACGCCGAGGGCGGCCTGTTCCTGTCCCTGGTCGAGGCCGACGGCCAGGTACGCCTGGACAGCGCCGCCATCGGCCGCGCGCTCAACCTGGACGGCGCCGCCCTGCGCAACCCCGGCGGCGTGGTCCTGGCGGCCGACGGCCTCGTCGTGGACGGCGCCCTGCACGCGCGCGGCGGGCTGTCGTCGGAGGGCGAGATCAGCCTGCTCGACGCCGCCGTCTCCGGGCCCGCCCACTTCGAGGGCGCCCGGCTGGCCAACCCGGGCGGCGTGGCGCTGGCGGCCAGCGGCATCACGGTCGGCAAGGCGCTCAAGCTCTGCGAGGGCTTCTCCGCCCAGGGCCGGATCAGGCTGAGCAATGCCCAGGTGGGCAGCCGCCTGTGCTTCGACGACGCCACGCTGGACAACGCCGGCGACGTGGCGCTGCGCGCCTGGCGGCTGGAGACGCGCGAGCTGGCCATGCGCACCGCCGGGCCGATCCGGGGCACGGTCGATCTGCGCCACGCCCGCATCGGCGCGTTACGCGACAGCCCGGACGCCTGGCCGGACGCGATGCGCATGGACCAGCTGGTCTACGAGGTGCTGGAGCCCATGCTACCCGCCGCGGGGCGGCTGGGCTGGCTGCGCAGGGACTCCGACGGCTATCTGCCGAACGCCTATGAGCAGCTCGCCGGGATGTACCGGCGGCTGGGCAGCGACGCCGACGCCCGCGAGACGATGCTGGCCGGCCAGCGGCAGCGCCGCGCCACCCTGCCCTGGTATGCCCGCTTCTGGGGCCACCTCCAGGACGCCACCGTCGGCTACGGCTTCCGCCCCCTGCGGGCGGCCGGCTGGCTGCTGGCGCTGCTGGCCCTGGGCACGGTGGTGTTCGCCCTGGCCGCGCCGCCGCCGCTGAAGCCGGGCGAGGCCCCCGGGTTCAATCCGCTGGTCTACACGCTGGACCTGCTGCTGCCGATCATCGACTTCGGGCAGGAGAAGGCGTTCAACCCGGCGGGCGGGGCGCAATGGCTGGCGTACGGGCTCATCGCGGCCGGCTGGGTGCTGGCGACGACGATCGCCGCCGGCCTGACCCGGTCGCTGCGCCGGGTCTAGCCGTTCACCGCGCGCAGGGCGCCGGGCATGCGGCCGGTGAGGCGGTCGAGCGCGGCCGAGGTGGCGGCGTCGGCGGGCAGGTAGACGAGGATCCGCTGCTCGCCGCCGGCGACGTCGAGCGGCTCGCGCGCCAGGCGCAGCTCGCCGGCCTGCGGGTGGGCCAGCCGCTCCACGGGCGCCAGCCGCGGCGGCCGCGGCGGCCTGGCCAGGCGCTCGGCGAACGCCTCGCCCGCCACGAACGACAGCTCGGAGACGAACTCGGTGGCGTACGGGTCGTCGTGGGCGATCTCGAGCTTGAGCGCGGTGGCCTGCTCGTCGGCCACCCGGTCCCAGTCGAGGTAGGCGCTCCTGGCCCGCACGTCCGCGAACACGTAGCGGTAGACGTTCGGCAGGTCGCCCTCCAGCAGGCCGACCGGGCCGAAGAGCCGCTCGTAGCCGCTGGTGCGGGCGACCACGTCGCCGAGCCGGTTGAGCAGCACGGCGGGCGCCGGCTCCAGCCGGTCGAGCACCGCCCGCACGCCGGGCGTCACCGTGCGGCCGGGCGCGCGCTCGGCCCCCGGGCACAGCGCGATGCCGCCGCCGGCCACCTTGGCCAGGTGACGCAGGTGGACGCGCTCGTCGGGGGTCATGCGCAGCGCGTCGGCGAGCGTGACGAGCACCTGCATGGAGGGGTTGCGGTCGCGGCCCTGCTCCAGCCTGGTCAGGTATTCGACGCTCACGCCCGCCACCGTGGCCAGCTCGGACCTGCGCAGCCCCGGCGTGCGCCGCCGCGGGCCGTCCGGCAGGCCGACGTCGGCGGGCTTGACCTCCTCGCGGCGGGCGCGCAGGAACGCGCCCAGCTCGTTGTCGCTCACGGCCCGAGTGTACGGGGATCGCCGCCGCTCATCGTGGCCCTGCCAGGGCCAGTCTCGCCCCGGCCTTCCTCCGTCCGGCGGCGCACACCAGGGTGGGGCTCATGACGGACATGAGATTGGCGATCATCACGGGCAGCGTCCGCGAAGGCCGGTTCGGCCCCCACGTGACCCGGTGGTTCGCCGGGCAGGCGGGCGGGCACGGGCTGTTCGACGTGGACGTGATCGACCTGGCGGACACACCGTTGCCGGCGGTGCTGCCGGCCACGCCGGAGGAGCTGGCGGCGGTGGACGACCGCCCGGACGACCTCAGGCGCCTGGCCGGGCGGCTGGCGGCGGCGGACGCGTTCGCGATCGTGACGCCCGAGTACAACCACAGCTATCCGGCCTCGCTCAAGAACGCCATCGACTGGCATTTCACCGCATGGCAGGCCAAGCCGGTCGCGCTGATCTCCTACGGCGGCTACGGCGGCGGGGTGCGCGCGGCCGAGCACCTGCGGCAGGTCTTCGCCGAGTTGCACGCGGTCACGGTCCGCAACACGATCAGCTTCGACAACCACTGGACCCGGTTCGACGGCGACGGGCTGCTCATCGAGCCCGAGGGGCCCGACGGCGCGGCCAAGTCGCTGCTCGACCAGCTCGGCTGGTGGAGCAGCGCGCTGCGCGCGGCCCGGCTCACCGCGCCGTACCAGGGCTGAGAGGGTGACGGAATGCGTTACAAACTGCTGGGCCGTACCGGGCTCAGGGTCTCCGAGCTGTTCCTGGGCGCGATGACCTACGCCGACGCCTCGCCCGAGGTGCGCCGCATCTTCGGCATGTACGCCGACGCCGGCGGCAACGTCGTGGACACGGCCTCGATGTACGGCGAGAGCGAAAGCGTCGTCGGCGAGGTGCTCCAGGGGCAACGCGACCGTTTCGTGCTGGCCACGAAGTACACCGGCAGCCGCGACCGCAGCGACCTCAACGCGGCCGGCAACCATCGCAAGAACCTCGTGCTGTCGCTGGAGCAGAGCCTGCGGCGGCTGCGTACCGACTACATCGACCTCTACTGGGTGCACGTCTGGGACCGGCACACACCGATCGAGGAGACGATGCGGGCGCTGGACGACGCGGTGCGCGCGGGGAAGGTGCTGCACGTCGGCATCTCCGACGCGCCGGCCTGGGTGGTCAGCCGGGCCAACACGCTGGCCGAGTGGCGGGGGTGGACGGCATTCGCGGGGTTGCAGGTGCCCTACAGCCTGCTCCGGCGCGACGTCGAGCGGGAGCTGCTGCCGATGGCGCGGGCGTTCGGGATGAGCGTGGCGGCGTGGGGGGTGCTCGCGCACGGCGTGCTGTCGGGGCGCTACAACGCGTCGGGGGCGGCGGCCTCGCGGTTGTCGCCCGAGTCCCTGACCGGCCGGGACCGGGCGGCGGCGGAGGCGACCTTGGAGGTGGCCGCCGAGCTCGGCGTCACCGCGTCGCAGGTGGCGATCGCGTGGGCCATGCGGCGCGGCGTGCACCCGATCCTCGGCACGAGCAACGCCGAGCAGCTCAAGGACAACCTGGGGGCGGCCGGGCTGGCGCTGCCCGGCGAGGCGGTGCGGCGGCTGGAGTCGGCGGTGACGTTCGAGGCGGGCTTCCCCTCCGACTTCATCGACGAGGTGGACCGGAGCCCCGGCATCTACGGCGACGACGTCCACCTGCTCGACGGCCGCTGACCGGCCCGCACCGCCGGAGGCGCCTGATCAGCACGTTCAGCACAGGGCCATGGCGGTCTGCCACAGCCCCGGCAGCGCCGCCAGCACCCGGTCCCCGCGGCGCCGCCGGTCGGTGAACGTCTCGGCGCCCAGGTCGGCCAGCAGCTCCTGGAACTCCTCGGTGTAGCCGGTGGCCCCCGCCGCCTCCCGCTTGGCCAGGCACCGGGCGTAGGTGGCCACCAGCCAGAAGACGGCCTCGCGATGGAGGCCGCGCTCGATGAGCTCCCGGCTGCCGTCGATGGCCACCGGCCGCGCGGCGGGGGTGATGTCGGAGTCGAACCGGTAGGAGGGCACCCGCAGCCCGGCCGTGGCGTCGTACACCTGCTCCAGCGCGGCCAGGTGCGCCTTCACCTGTTCGGGGCCGAGGCCGGCGCAGCCCAGCTGGTCGAGCAGGCCCTCGTGGAAGTCCGCGCGGCCGTGCTCGACGAGCAGCTCGCGCACGGCCGCGTACCGCCGCCGGACGGTCGGGTTGCGCAGTGCGGCCACCAGCAGCACGTGCGTGGTCACCCCGGTGCCGAACAGCCAGGACATGACCTGGTCGGGCAGCGGGGCGGACTCGCTCATGCCGTTGATCCACCCGCGCACGCGGTCCATGGCGTTGGTGCACCTGGCCAGGATCCACGGGCGCTCGGCGAAGTCGCGGGCCACCACGCGCTGGATCTCGGTGAGCCGTCCCGTCGGGTCGGCCAGCACGGACGGGAGGTGGAAGCTCCCGGCCAGGTGGTAGTCGCTCAGGACCTCGTGCGTGGAGCCGATCGCGGAAATGGCGGAGACTTCGAGCAGCACGCCTTCGTAGCTGAACTTCCCGAGGGCGGCGGACGGGTCGGCGACCACCATGACATCCACGTCGGAGGTGGGCGCCAGCTCATCGTCCGGCCGCGCCCACAGCGCGGATCCGGTCAGGAACGCGCCGCCGAACCCGGGCAGTGCCGGGCCCTCGGCCTCGACCCACTTGCGCGCGACCTGTCTGGCCTGCTCAATCCGCATCCACTTCCTCCCGATCTGGGCTGCGGCGCGAGGTCCTGATCAGGACGAACGCACCCAGCACGACAAGCCCCGCCAGGCCACCCCAGATCCAGCCGGGGACGCCTGCCGACGTCGCGGCCTCGTTGCCGGCCGCGGCGGAAGGCTCGATCGCCGCCCCGGAGCTCTGACCCGTGGACGGCCCTCCTGTCGCAGGACTCTCGCCGGCGGGCGAGGATGAAGATGATCCTTTCACGTTGAACGGGATCTCGCCCTCGATGGGGTGACCGTCCGAGGAAACGACCCGCCAGGCGATCACGTACGCGCCGGGCGCGAGTGGCCCGGTGACGTCGGTGAGCACCTTGGGGCCGTCGAGGCGCGGCTTGCCCAGAGCGATCTCCTTGCCCGCCGCGTCGTGCAGCACGACGAACGGGAACTTGACGCCGGCGCTGTACTCCAGCTCGATCTCCTCGACGGAGGAGAGCTGGGCGTCCCTGGCCGGCGAGCTGCGCTTCAGCGTGTCATGGGCGAACGCCGGCGAGGCGGGAAATGTCAGAAATGTCAGAAGAAGGGCGCAGGCGAGGGCCGCCGCGCGGATGGGGCTCGGCAGTGATGCCATGATCGGTCTCCAGGAATGGTCTTCCGGACCACGCCCGTGGCGCCGTCCGGAGCACAGGCAGGGGCACGCGTCACGTGCGGACGCGCCGGGAGGCCCGGCCGGAATCCGCTGGCCGGGCCCTTCAGCGGCGATGCCGCGGCGCGGCGGGCGGCCCTCGCCTGCCGACCGCGCTGGAGATGATCCGCTCCCCGCACACGGGGACGTCGGAGACCACCGGCCACCACGACGGCGCGGTGACCTCGGGCGCGGTGGTGACGAGCAGCGGGATGACCGGGCGCGGCGCGGCGTACAGGCGGATCATGAGCCACAGGGCGCGCTCGCCGCGGTGCAGCCACCACGCGGTCAGCGCCGCCACCGTGAGGTGCACGATCACCATCCCGGCCGTGGCCCCGGCCGCCGGGTGGGCGTGCGCGGCGGCGCTCGCGGCGCCCGGCGAGAGCCGCTCGAAGAGCTGGTGCAGCACCGCCTGCGCGCTCAGGGTCGCGGCGAGCACGGCCGCCGCCCCTCGCTCGCGCCCGTCGATCAGGTACGCCAGGCCGAACGCGGCCAGCACCCCGGCCAGGTAGACCCAGAACGGCACGAGAGCGCCGCCCGCCAGCGCGTGGCCACCCGCTGAGACCCCGCCGCAGACCGTCGCGAACACCACGGCCCGCGACGACCGCAGCACCGAGGAGGCCCCCGGCGCCGTCGCGGCCGGGACCGTCGTGCGCCACGGGACCCGGGTCGCGGGCGCGCGGGACGGCGCTGCCGGCGGTGCGGACCATGGCGCGGAGGACACATTGGCCATCCTTACACAGGGTTCGGGCGCCCCCGCAGGTTCACGGCGCGCGTGCCCGGGCAGCGGATGAGGATGGACACCGCCCCCACCGAGGGTCTGGACCTGGAACAGCTGGTCCGCCAAGAATTACGCGATGCCGGATTCACCGTCGAGCCGTCCCTGATGTCGCTCGACGGCGGGCTCGGCGTCTGGCACGATCCCACGCGCGGTGTGGTCGTCACCTGGGGCACCTCGGCCGAGCAGCGACCGGCGAACCATCTCGTCAAATACGCGACCATCCGCGCCGCGGTCCAGCTCGCGCTGCTGACGGTCCTGTCCGAGGCCGGGCATCACGTCAAGGAGGACTTCAGCGGGCTGGAGCTGATCGTCACGTCCTGACGCCGCGCAGGGACCGGCCGGCCTCGTGCAGGTGGCGAAGCGCCTGGCCCCACGACTCGAACAGGCCGCATTCCACGTAGTCGACGCCGAGCGAGCGGCAGTGGTCGCGGACGATGGGCTGCGCCCTGCGCAGGTTCGCGGTGGGCATGCTGGGGAACAGGTGGTGCTCGATCTGGAAGTTCAGCCCGCCGAGCGCGGTGTTCACCAGGCTGCCTCCGCGCACGTTCCTGGAGGTCAGGACCTGGCGGCGGAGGTAGTCCAGCTCGTCCTCAGCGGTGAGCACCGGCATCCCCTTGTGGTTGGGGGCGAAGGTGCAGCCCAGGTAGACGCCGTAGCAGGCCTGGTGCACGGCCAGGAACACCAGCGCCATGCCGGGCGGCAGCACCAGGAAGACCGCGCCCACGTACGCCAGGACGTGCGCGGACAGCAGCAGCCCCTCGGCGGTCCTGCCCTTGAGCGTCTTCCTGCGCAGCGCGCGGAAGCTCGACACCTTCAGGTTCAGCCCTTCGAGGGTGAGCAGCGGGAAGAACAGGAACGCCTGCCAGCGGCCGATGAACCTGGGCAGGCCGCGGCTGGCCTCCGCCTGCCGCTCCGACCAGATCAGCACGTCGGGCGAGACGTCGGGATCGTGCTCCTCGTGGTTGGGGTTGGCGTGGTGGCGGGTGTGCTTGTCCATCCACCAGCCGTAGCTGAGGCCCACGGCCAGGTTGCCGGCGACCAGCCCGGCGAGCCTGCTGGTGCGCCGCGAGCGCGAGATCTGCCCGTGCGCCAGGTCGTGGGCCAGCAGGGTGACCTGGGCGAACGCCACGGCCAGCAGCACCGCTACGGGGATCTGCCACCAGGAGTCACCGACGATGGCGAACAGGGCCCAGCTTCCGGCGAACAGGCTCGTCACCAGGCCGATCCTGACCGCGTAATAGCCGGGCCGCTTGTCGAGCAGACCTGCCTTGGCGATGCGGCGCGACAGCTTCGCGAAGTCGCTCCCCCGCTCGCCCGATGCCGGAGCACGAGGGCTCTCTACCACAGTCACATTTTTCTCCGATGCTGCCGAGTCGTAGGTGATCTCTCATCAGCATCGCGAGCGCAGCGGTTCCGCGAACCCCCGCTGCCACCCGTTCTCGTGGTAGTGCAGGCCCCACCATGAGTCGCGAACGATGCCCCCGCCGCCTGGGGATAGGGCCGGCCCATCGCACTCAGCGTGGCACTGGACGACCTCACCTCGGCGGAATGGCGAGCGGCGGGGGCACCAGCTCAGGTGAGCTGGAGTGCCGGCATTCGCGCCGGGGCGGCTGTTTCGCCGAGTATATGCAAGTCTGGACGGAAAGCCGCCAAATAGGCGTCCCGGTCGCGGAAGGTGGCGGCCAAGGCGTCACCGTAGTCGATCAGCTCCTTGTGCGCGTGCCTGCGTGGCTCGTAGCGGACTTCGAGCAGCCGGTCGAGCAGGTCCTCGTCGCCGTCGGCCGCGCAGATGACGTCGGCCAGGAGCTCCGCGTCGTGCAGGGTGTAGCTCATCCCCATGCCGGTCATGGGGTGGCAGGCGAACGCGGCCGAGCCCAGGAGCGCGGCGTTCCCCTTGTGGTAGGCGGCCACCCGCAGCGAGGAGACCTTGATCCGCTGCCAGGTGGCGGGCTGGAGCGCGTTGAAGGCGTCGGAGCTCTCCGTGACGAACTTCTTGAGCTCGTCGATCAGCGCCGGGATGCCGTCCTGGAAGATCTCCTTGTCCTCCTCCGGGGGCAGGCCGACGAACACCCTCGCCTGGTCCCTGTTGATCGGGTACAGGTAGGTGAGCCAGCCTTCCGAGCTGAAGTAGAGCCGGTTGAGCTGCGCGACGCTGGCGGTCAGCGGCACGGTGGCGACCCTCATGATCAGCCGTTCGTACGGCATCGTGCACTGCTCGATGTCGAGCGCCTGGCGCACGGCCGACTTGGTGCCGTCGGCGCCGATCACGACGCCGGCCCGCAGCTTGCGCCCGTCGGAGAGGGTGAGCTCCTCGACCCGGCCGTCATCCATCGCGATGTCGTCGATGGCGGCGTCGAACCAGAACTCGACGCCCTCCATCGCGCAACTGGTGTAGATGAGCTCGACCAGCTCCCGGTAGGGCCGGATGAGGAAGCCGCCCTCGGGGAAACGGCACTCCCTGATCGGGTCGCCGTCGTGGTAGTAGCGGATGGTGTCGCGTCTGAGGCCATGGCGTTCGACGAGGTCCGCCAGCCCGTGCCTGGCCAGCACCCGAAGCCCGGGAGGCTTGAGGAAGTCGGCACCAGCGCTGGGGACCGAGGGTCCCTGCTCGATGACGACGACGTTCTGGCCGCGGCGGCCCAGCAGCAGTGCCAGGAAGCAGCCGCCGAGCCCGGCGCCGACGATGGCTACGTCGCACGATGTGGTTGCCATGACGAGAGCCCTTCTGATGGTTGAACTAGTGCGTGGGCCCGCGAGTGCCGGCGAGCGGGCCGGGTTCGGCCGTCCGCGGTCTCGGGACCCTGTTCAATGGGGGGTCCGATGAGGGGTCCAATGGGGTCGCCATCGGGGGAGTGCGGGTCTCGACAGGCAGCAGCGCGTCCGCCTCCGCCGCGACGGTGGCGAGGGTCATGCGCAACTCCAGCAGCATCCGGCGCGGCACTTTGATCATGACGTCGCCGGGGTCGGTCCGCAGCCGGGTGATCTTGGTGAGTGCTATCGCGCCGATGAGCACGGAGATGCCCACGCACATCGCCAGCGCGCCGGCCAGGCCGGACAGGGGGCCCGGCATGAACGGGTGGTCGATGACCACCGACACGACGGACACGCCGACGGCTCCGCCGACCATGCGCGCCATGGTGGCCGCGCCGACCGCGGAGGCGTACTGGTGGGGACGGGCGGCCAGGGTGGTGGCCACGGAGGTGCCGGGCGCGAGCGCCCCGACCCCCATGCCGACCACGACGCTGGCGATCAGGCCCCACACGGTGGGCCCGGCCTGCGTCAGGACGAGCACGCACGCGCCGCCGCAGAGCAGCGACCCGGCGTAGATCAGCCCGTACGCGCCGACCCGCTTCACCATGCGCCCGGCCAGGAAGCTCGTCACGACCACGGCCACCGACGTGGGAGTCAGCCACATGGCCACCTCCAGCATCGGGTAGCCGAGGTGCAGCAGGTACAGCGGCTGCACGGTCAGCAGCCCGTACGACAGCGCACCGAAGCACCACGTGGCCAGCCAGCCCCAGACGAACCGGGGACGCCGCCACAGTGCCAGGTCGATCGCGGGCAGGCGGTGGTGCCTGGCCTGCGCGAGCGCCCCGCCCAGCAGGGCCAGCGCGGCCAGCGCCAGCCACAGCACGTCCATGCCCCAGGCCATGGCCTTGGAGATGGCCAGCACGATGACCGCGATGCCCGCGGCCAGCAGCCACGCGCCGAGCATGTCGGGCAGGCCCCTGGCGCCGGCGCGCTTACCCGGCGGAAGCGCGAAGCAGGCAATCAGGAGCGCGACGCCGATGATGACGTCGGGTACGAACAGGGCCCGCCAGCCGACGGCGGCGGCCAGCCAGCCACCGCCCGCCTGCATGAGCAGGCAGCCGAGCCCGGAGGCGGAGCTCCACAGCGCGATCGCGCCGCGCCGCTGCGACTCCGGCAGCTCTCCGAGCAGCAGTCCGAGGCTGGCCGGGATCATCGCCGCGGCACCGGCGCCCTGGACGGCACGTGCGGCCAGCACGTACGACCAGGAGTCGACGGTGACGGTGGCGATCCCGCCCAGCACGAACACGACGAGCCCGACGGCCAGCACCCTGCGCCGGCCGAACAGGTCGGCCCAGCGGCCGGCGGTGGCCAGCAGAGCCGCGATCGGGATGAACGCCGCGCTGGTCAGCCAGACCAGGTCACCGAGCGGCATGCCGGCGCCGGCGGGCGTGTAGCGCAGCACTCCGACTGCCAGGGTGGTGGCCGTGGTGTCGGCCATCACCGTCAACATGACACCCGCGCCGACCAGCCGCAACATGACTGCGTTGCGGCGGCCTCCGCCGGCCGTGCTGGTCCCCCTGACGGCCGCTGGTGACGGACGCACGTGGACACCTCCTTGAGAGCTTCGGTCCTGTCCCTCCGGCTTCCCCGGCCCGCACACTCCGGCGGTGCGGGCGGTGAAGCGAGTGCGCCTGGTTCAGGCGCCGTACCGGCCGGGCGACAGCAGGCCGTCCGGGTCGAGCGCGGTCTTGAGCCGGTGCAGCATGCCGAGCCCGGCGGTGCTGGTCTCGGACCAGACGTCCGCGGCGGCGTGGTCGATGTCGGAGCGGTAGATGGCGCAGCCGTGCCCGCGCAGCAGGCAGTTGCCGTCGTTGCGCAGCTGGTGCGCGCGGTAGGGAGCGTCGGGAGCGCCGCGTTCGAAGAAGATCTGGATGACGCCGTTGGCCATGTGCCGGCTGACGAGGTTCCACTCGACCATGAGGGCGGTGGTGTGCGCGTCCACGGCCGTCTGGAGCGCGGCCAGGATGTGCTCGGTCCTTCTCGCGTGCATCGGCATGAGCGGCAGCAGGGCCAGGAAGCCCATCTCGCCCTCGTCGATCTGGTCGCAGGAGGTCACGCCGAGCGCGTTGTGCACGCCGCGGCAGGTGGGGATGCCCTGCGCCATGAGCGCTCTGGGGTAGAGCGGGTCGTCGGAGCTCACCTCGGCGGCGTCGACGACGCGCAGCGCCTCGGCGCCCTCGACCTCGATCAGCGCCTTCCTGAGCAGCTCCTCGGCCAGCTCCACCGTGGCGTCGCTGCCCATGAGCGGCCCGAGGATGGTGAACAGCCCGGGGTCCACGCCGGCCGGCAGCATCCAGTCGCCGTGGCTGGGCACGAGCGACAGCTCGCGTACGCGCAGCAGCCCTTCGGCGGGGTTGCCACGGCGCAGGAACCCGGAGACCGCCCCGAGCGCGATGCCGACCTGGTCCCGCTGGAGCCTGCCGTGCACGAGCCCGATGGTCTGCGGGCGTGGCACCAGCGCGACGGCCATGGCGGTCACGATGCCCAGGTTGTGCTGGATGAACGCCCCTGTCAGGTCGGGCCCGGCGACCCGGCCGTGGTAGCGCCCCGACGGGTCGAGCCCGCCGGTGGTGATCACGCTGCCGTCCGCGAGCACGGCCTCGATCCCGGCCACGTCGTGCACCCGGGAGCGGATGCAGCCGTCGCCGCGGTCGAGCGCGTTGCCGATGACGGAGGTGTCGGCGCAGGAGGCGGTGACGTTCAGCATCCACGGGGTGTCGCGCAGCACCTCGGCGAGCTGCTTCTGGGTCACTCCCGGCTCGATGACGGCGAAGCCGGCCTCGAGGTCGAGGCTGCGCACCCGGTTCATGCCGCCGAGGTCCACGACGACGTTGTCGTCGGTGATCGGCATGGCCGAGCCCATCCCCCAATTCCGGCCCGTGCTGATCGGGTAGAGGCGGCGCTTGGCGGCCATGGAGGCCCGTACGAGCGCGCGTACCTCGTCCAGACTGCGCGGCGCTTCTATTCCCGCTATGGAGCGTGGTTGGTGGCCTCCGACATCACGCGGCCTCAGCTCCAGTCGCGATAGTCCCTGCATGACTCTCCTAGAAGGGTGAGATATCGCTGTTTTTCCGGCTTCCGGGGGGAAGCCGCCGGGGCACACTTCAGGCAGTGTGCTGGAGCAGGTCGTCGATGGAGCCGATGGCCTGGTTGGACATTTCCCTGATGCCGAGCAGCCGCTCTTCGACGTAGACGTCGGGTTCCGCGGGGGTGATGGTCTCGGGGAAGTCGAGCGTGCCGCGCGGTGCGGTCTGCGCGGGGACGTCGTGCACGCCGTATGGGTGGCGACGGGCTCGGGCTGGCTCGGTGTCGCGCCTGGCGCGGGCGGGAAGGTGCGGGGGGGTTCGCATGACGGGAGCTCTCCTACCGGACTCGTGTGGGGTTTTCCGGGCGACCGCTCGCCGTTGAGCGGATCGAGGTCAGCGTGCGCCCTCCTCGTGGCCGAGGTGTTCGGCCCGCGGAGTGGCGGCCGCGGGGGTCGCCCGCGGCACGCCGTGGTTGATGACGCTCGCGGCGATGCGGCGTTCCGCCAGCCCCATGTGGGGACGGCCGACGCCGGCGGAGCTCGGCCGTGCGGCGGCCGAGCCACGGATCATGGAGCTGGCGTGCACCCATCGGCGTGACTCGGCCAGCACGTCTCTTTGCGCGCGGCGCAGGTCGCGGTGCCGCGCGTACTGCTCGCAGACCGCCCGCGCCAGCACCCTCGCCATGATCAGGTGCTCTTCGCAGGCGCCGGCGACCTTCGACTCCAGCCCGACGACCTGGGCCAGGAGCAGTTGCAGGTGCGGCAGGCCCGACCCGCGGTCGAACCCGTCGAGCTCGGCCAGCCGCTCGGGCCAGCGCAGCCGCCGCTCGATCGACGCGCAGACCTCTGTCGCGACTTCGGCGGCGGGTTGGTCGTCCGGGCTGCGCCCGTCGAGCTGCACGGCCCGCTGGGCGGTGTGCTCGAAGTCGGACAGCCTGCGCAGCCCGCTCTGCAGCAGGCGTACCCGGTTGTGCAGGCACGCGGCGCTCCAGCCGAGGACCAGCAGGCGGTCGGCGTCGGCCTCGCAGTGCCAGCCGACCAGCGCCACTTCGCGGGCCATGCGGTGATAGAGCACCCACGACTCAGGTGCCTCGACCGGCACCGGGGTGTCGATCCAGACCTGCAGGCCGCCGGGCGGCACCTCACCGATGCCCACGTCCACGCCGTCGGGCGCAACCCTCGTGCAGATCCGCTGGACCACCCGCTGCTGCGCGGCCGTCTCCGGCGCCGGCGGCACCGGGCCGGGCAGCACTCGCTCTGGGGCCACTCTCGCCCGCGGCTCGATGCTCATACGGGCCACCTCCAGACCCTAGGTCTCCTCGACCTACGTAAATTGACACTTAATAGTGCCGTCCCGATCGTCGTCAGGAGGGGGTTTTCTGTCAACTGGCACTTAACGAGAACGGTATGGTTCACCTGCCGCCCAGGTGGAAGGCCCCGCGAACGGACGACTTACGGCCGGGGAATACCGGGTTACAGCCCGTGAGTCATCTAGAGTCCGTACGGTTCGGTGATCGTGGACGGCAGGCGAGGAGCAACGCGGTGGCGATGACAAGAGCCGTGGTCGTGGCCGTCTCGGCCGCCGCCGTGGCGCCCGCGGTCCCCGCCGCGGCACCGGCTGAAAGCGATTACTGCGTGCTACCGGATCACTCCCAGCAGTCCGCCCAGACCGGGGCTTACCTGATCGATACTGCTTCCTCACTAGACTGGATTCATCCCAATCCGCCGCCCCTGATGCGGGAGCCTTCGGCCTCCGAACGGCTGGACTTCGCGGGATTCCCGAACGTCTCCGCCCTCGACGTGGCCGGGCCGCACGGCGCGCCGGCGCAGAAGGTGATCACCACCTTCACCACGAACGTGGACCAGGTCGTGACCCTCACCAACGAGGCGGCCGTCTCGACCGACGGCGGGCTGAGATTCGGGCCGTCGAGCGCGACACCGTTGCGCGAGGCCCCGATCCAGCTGCTCGACGGCCGGTTCTTCGCGACCGAGTACTATCCGCGCCGGACCGGGCCGCACACGGCGACGCTGGGCATCCTCACCTCGTCGGCGCTGCACGACGGCGAGAGCTGGGTGCGCTCGGAGGCCGTCCTGCGGACGCCCGGCGACCTGCTGCCCGGCGGGGCGGCACACGGGGTGCCGATCCAGCTCGCCGACGGAACGATCCTGGTCACGGTGTACGCCCGCTACAGCGACACGGGGGCCTACCAGGCGGAGGTGTACGCGAGCCGGGACGGCGGCCGGACGTTCGACCGGCGCGGCGTGATCGCCCCGCCGGAGCCGGCGCCCCCGCCCTCCGGCTCACCGCCCGACTCGCCGCCCAGCTCTCCGCCGGCTCCGGTGCCCGGCTCGGCGCCCAGCCCGGCGCCGGGTGCGGGCGCCGTGGCGCCCGCGACCGGTTTTGTCTACAACGAGGCGAGCATCGCGCAGACGGTGGACGGCAGCCTGCTGGCGGTGCTGCGCCGCGACGGCGGCCGGTTCTCCACGCTGCACCAGACCCGCTCGGCCGACGGCGGCCGCACCTGGGCGCCGGTGCGCGAGCTGCGCTTCTCCGGCCTGGACTGCGTGGTCCGCGGCGTCGCCCCCAAGCTGCTGCTGACCCCCGGCGGCCTGCTCGTGCTGAGCGCGGGCCGCCCCGACAACTGGCTGGCCGTCTCCCCCGACGGGCTCGGCGACGAGTGGCGCGAGCCGCGCGTGACCTACCACAACCGCGACGGGATCTGGGGCACGCACGGCTCCTCCGGCTACACCGGGATCGCCGCCGTCGGGCCGCACCGGCTGATCCAGGTGTTCGACAACTGCAAGCTGCCGGGCGTGCGCGACGACGACGGGCTGCTCAACGAAACGGCCTGCCCGGCCCACGGCCGCTTCGAGAACGGCGGCTGGTACGCGATCAAGCGCCACCTGTTCACGCTGACCCCGCCCGCGTCCGGCCGGCTGGACCTGGCGGCCATGCGGCGGCGCGGCGAGCTGGAGGTCGAGACCACCATGCGCTGGACGGCCCGCGACCGGCGGCGGACGGGCCCCGGCGGGGCACTGGACGGCAGCACCGGCTACTGGTCGAGCGCCGTCGCCCGTGGCCGCGGCCGGTATGTGCTGCACCTGGACCGCCCGCACGCGCTGACCCTGATCGGCCTCAGCCTGCGCCCCGGACACGCGGCCAGTGCCCGGGTGTACGTCTCCGGGAACGGGCGCTCCTGGGGCGAGCCGATCGTCACGATCACCGGCAGAACCGATTATGCGCTGCGTTATGACTCGCTGGCGCGGACGGCCCGGCACGTCAAAATAGTGACCGAGCCGAGCGCCGCCTGCGAAGCGGAAATAGGGAAATCCTGCAGCATGCTCAACGAGGTCGAGCTGTACGCTTCTTGAACGCCACTCGAAAACGGCTGCCCAGGTTCAGAGCCGAATGCGCCGGACGCGATTTCGCATCCGCGTCCGGCGGGACATCGGCGCAGTTCAGCAACCCGGCGGCACCGTCAGCTGAAACGCGAAAAAGTGCCGTGCCCGGGAATCGGGAAAAGACCTGGAACGGCGCCAGCGGGGGCGCTTCCCGGCGCCCCCGCATGACGGCTCACCGCTCCGGCGGCATCTTCTTGTCGTGCCCGCGGAGTTTCCCGCTCGGGTCCCGGGTGACCCCGTCCTCGTCGATTTCCACCCGTTCCTTGCGCACCTGGCCTTCCACCGTCTCCTCGTGCTGCACGCGCTCCTTGTGAACGTGGATGCGCTCGACGGGCTTGGTCTCCTTGCCGACGACGGCGCGCTCCTCGTAGAGCGTCACCTCCCGCTCCTCCTCGCCGATCTCGTACTTGCCGGTCATGTCGCCGTCGCGGATGACCTCGCGCTCGATCACGATCTCCTCGTGCGAGAGCGGGATCTTCTCCGTCACGTTCTGGGTCTCGACGTACTTGCGCAGGCGTACGTGGCCCATCTCCCGGCTTTCCTTGCCGACGTGGAGCTGCTCCTCGGACCTGGTGATGTCGAAGTCACCCTCATCGGTGCGGCCGGTGCGGCCCGTTCCGGCCATGCCGGTCATCCCGGCCTTCCGGGCGTCATCCGTCATGCCGGTACGGTCATCGCGCATGCCCTCGCGCATGTCCTCGCGCCGATCGCCCGTGATGGGCCGCTTCGTGCTGGGCTCACCGGCACGCTGGCGCGGGATGCTCGACGGCTGCATGCCGTAGTAGCGATAGAGGTCGGCCTCTTCCTCCAGGGACAGGCGGCCGTCCACGTCGATGTTCGGGGCGTCCTTGATCATCTCCTTGTCGAAGGGGACGCGGATCTCCTCCCCCGAGCGGCGGGCGTTGGCCAGGGGCACGAAGGTCTGCTTCATACCGAAGAACCCCGTGCGTACGGTCACCCACTCGGGCTCGCCCGTACGATCGTTCAGGTAGACCTGGCCTACCTTGCCGATCGACTGCCCGTCCGACCCCATCACATGGCAGTCGAGCAGGTTCCGGATCTCTGTCTGCATAGCCACGACGATCCCCCCGATGCATTCGTCCTGGTTCAAAAGGGACAAATACCCCAGATCGTCACAAATCCACACATGTGTGGCTGTTTTTTCTATTCCTTCGAGTGGGCCTTGCGCAGCACGGTCAGGTGCTCCTGGAGCTTCGGGGCCGTGGACTTGGCCAGCGCGACCACCGCCGGGGAGGCCCCGCCGGAGATCTCCTTCTTCGTGGCCGCCAGCGCCGCGGTGTGCGCCTTGATCATGCCGGCCACGAAGTCCAGGTCGAAGTCCTTCCCCGTCGCGTCCTGCAGCCGCACCATCTCGGCCCGCTGCTCGGCGGTCGGCGAGGTGGGGAGCTGGACGCCGAGCTGGGTGGCGGCCTTGGTGACCTTGGTGTCGAGCGCGGTGTGGTCGTCGACCAGCATCTTGCCGATCGACTTGACCTCCTTCGTGGTGCCCTTGCCCTGCGCCAGCCGGCCCTCCTGGACCTCGGCCAGGTTGCCCTGGTGAATGGTCCGCAGCCAGTTCTTGTCCTGCTCGGAGGGAGGCGTTTCGGTGTGCGGGGCCAGGGCCGCGGTGTCGGTCGCCAGCTCGCCGGCACAGCCGGTGAGCACGGCCAGGGCCACAGCGGCCGATACAGCGGCCGTTACCGGGGCCGACACGGAGGACAACACGGAGGACAACACGGAGGACAACACGGCGGTCGGCAGGGATAGGCGAGTGCGCATGAGCATTCCTATGACATAGTGAGACGGCTCCGACACCGACAGTAACCGTCATGGTGGCGGCCACCTGGCATTCCGGCTGCCCGGCGCGTCCGGCGCCTGCCGTGCCCCTCGCAGGGCCTCATCGACACGCGCGCCGTCGTCGATAATGGCGAACGCCCTTCGGCGGGTGTGACCGCACCCGTCCCTTGATCATCAGGAGCACACGACCCCATGACGCCGCCCGCACCGCGCACCCCGCAGCAGCGCAAGCAGGACACCCTCCATCGGCTCGAGAACGACGTGGACGCCTGGGTCGCCACGGCCGGTGAGAGCGGCGGGAGCCCGTACATGGTGCCGTTGTCGTTCCTCTGGGACGGGGCCACCCTGCTGATCGCCACCGCGACGGCCACCCCGACCGCGCGCAACCTGCTGGCCACCGGCCAGGCCCGACTCGGCGTCGGCCTGGTGCGCGACGTCGTCCTCATCGAAGGGACGGCCACGGCCGTACCGGCCGGGGAGATCCCCGCGGAGCTCGGCGACGCCTTCGCCGCGAAGACCGGGTTCGACCCGCGCGAGTCCAGCAGCCCCTACCACTACTTCGCCATCACACCGCGGCGCCTGCAGGCCTGGCGGGAGGCGAACGAGCTCGCGGGCCGCGACCTCATCCGCGACGGCGAGTGGACCGTCGCCTGACGAGTGGACCGTCGTCTAACCGGAAAAGCGCACCACCAGGTCGGTGTGGCGCTTTTCGACGACGATCCCCGCCTCGGGCGCGGGCCCCAGATCCGCCCCGCCACCGGGTGCGGGACGCGGGTACGCCTCGATGCGGAGGGTGCCCGTGTCCGGGCGGCCCGCCTCGTTCCAGGCCGTGACGTGCGCGGCCAGGTCGGCCGCGAGTTCCCCGCCGCCGGGTCCGTGGCCGCGGGCGACCAGCGGCTCGTCCCCCATGAGCAGCGCGATGCCGTCCCCCTCCACGAGCCCCACGGTCGCGCCGTACCCGTGGCCCAGCTTCCCGCTCAGCATGCACCAGCGGGGCTCGTGCAGCGTGAGCCACAGCGCGACGGACATGCCCACCGCCGTACCCACCGCCGGGCCCGCCACCGCGGACGACGGCAGCCCGGCCACCTCGGTGCCGGCCTGGACCGGCGGGGCCTCTAGCGCGCCGAGCACGTCGCCGATCTCGCGCGGCCCCGGTAGCGACAGCATCAGCATCGGGTCCGCGCGCAGGACCACGTTCACCTCGGGCCCGGCGAACGGCCCGCGCATCCGCATGAACCCGCACGGCACCACCGACCGGCTCACCCAGTGCCCGCCGGACCGCTCCATGGCCACCGACGCCTGCACCCCGCGCAGGTCGAGCGGCACGACCAGCCGCCCGCCCGGCCCGAGCTGCGCCAGCCAGGCGGGCGCCAGGTCCCACACGCCCACCGTGGCGATCAGCCGATCGTACGGAGCCCGCCCGGGAAACCCCTCCACGCCGTCCGCGCACACCACTTCCACCCCCGGCAGCCCGGCGGCGGAGAGGTGCCGCCGGGCCTCGACGACGATGTCCTCGTCGAGGTCCACGCTCACCACGTGCCCGCCGGGCCCCGCGAGCCGGGCCAGCAGGGCGGCGTTGTAGCCGGTGCCCGCCCCGATCTCCAGCACCCGGTGCCCCGGCTCCACACCGAGCTGGTCGAGCATCGAGGCCATGATCGCGGGCTGCGACGACGAGCTGATCGGCCGTCCCTCCTCGTCGCGCTTGGTGACGATGGGCTCGTCGCGGTAGGCGTTCTCCGGATCCACGCCGGGCAGGAAGAGGTGGCGGGGCACCGCGAGCAGGGCCTCCGCCACGCGCTCGCTGATCTCCTGGCGCTCGCGCAGCGCCGCCACCATGGCTTCCCTGTGCGTCGCGTAGTCCATGGGCCTCATTGTCCACTCGGCCGATGGCGTGCGAGATCGTTCGGGGAATTCAGGAAAAGAAACAGTCAAGAAGGGTTGAGTACCAGAGTCGAGGGAAGGGCAGCCAACTCCTGAACGTCGACCGTGAGGAGGAGCCATAGTGCTCACCCTGACAGCCAACGCAGCCCAGGCGATCCGTGACCTGACCGCGTCCGCGCCCGAGCCGACCCAGAGCGGGATCCGTATCTCGTCTCAGGGCGAAGGCGCGAGTTCGCTCACCCTTTCGCTGGCCACCGCCCCCGAACCGGCGGACGCAGTGGTCGAGACGGAAGGCGCGCGGGTCTATCTCGACCCCGTGGCTGCGACCGTGCTGGACGACAAGTCACTGGACGCCGGGGCCGATGATCAGGGAAGCGTGTCTTTCCTGGTCACCGAGCAACCCGCCTGACGCGGCCCCCGCCGTGCCGGATCCGTACCGCGGACCGGCACGGCGGGCCATCCGCCACGCCGCCGGCGCGCAACCCGCGCGGGCGGCCCCACCACACGCTCGCTCAGTCGTCGGCGAGGAGCTTGTGCAGGTAGCGCAGCTGCTCCTCCGACTGGAAGCCGCCGCCGCCCTCATGGTTGTTCCAGGGCCAGACAGTGATCTCCTTGGGACCCTGCCAGTGGTTGTAGGCGGCGAACACCGTGGACGGCGGGCAGACGTCGTCCATCAATCCCACCGAGTACAGCGCGGGCACCCGCCCGCGCGCGGCGAAGTTCAGCCCGTCGAAGTACGACAGCGTCCTGAACACCTGCTCGGCGCTGCCCCGCTGGGTGGCGAGGAACCGGACCAGCTCCTGGTACGGGTCGCGCCCGGTGATCTCGACGGCCCGCCGGAAGTGGGTCAGGAACGGCACGTCGATGAGCGCCGCCTTGACCGACGGACGCAGCGCCGCCGCGGCCTGGGCGATGCCGCCGCCCTGGCTCCCGCCCGAGACGACGACCCGGCTCTCGTCAACCGCCGGATGCGCGAGGGCGGCGTCCACGGCCCGCACGGCGTCGGTGAACACGCGGCGGTAGTAGTAGTCCTCCGGGTCGAGGATGCCCCTGGTCATCATGCCGGGCGCCTGCGGAGCCGCGCTGCCGTGGGGGTCACCGGTGGCGCCGGGGCTGGCCGGGTTCGCGCCGCCGTGTCCGCGCGTCTCCATCACCAGCACCGCGTACCCGGCGGCCGGCCAGAACAGGTGGTCCTTGGGGAAGCCACGCCCGCCGCTGTAACCGATGTAGTGCACCACGCACGGCACCGCCCCCTGCACGCCACGCGGCACCAGGAACCAGCCCTTGATCCGGTGCCCGCCCCAGCCCGCGAACGAGGCGTCGAACACCTCCACACCGGTGAGAGGCAGGTCGTACGGCGTGAACTCGGCGGCCAGGTCGAACTCCCCGGCCTCGGCCAGCGTACGCGACCAGAAGTCGTCGAAGTCGGCAGGCTCGTCGCGATCGGGCAGGTAGCCGCGGAGCTGGTCAAGGGGCAGGTCGAACAGTGGCACGAGATCTCCAGCCTGTAGAAAGGATGCTGATATTTCATCTCATCCTGCTGGAAAGCGCTATCCCACCCCCGGGTCAAGCCATGGAGTCCCTTCGCCCGGGTAGGGGGTGACGCGTGAGCGAATATGTCATAGAAGTCCGCTACTCGCACCTTTTCCCCGGCCTGATCTTGGACGCCCCGGCGGACACCGACGACTTCCTCGTGCTGTTCGGGGACGACTCCGAGTCCAGGGCGCAGCTGCTGAGCGACGACACGGGCCGTCCCGTGCTCCGGATGGGCGGCTACATGACGGCCAAGGGCACGGTGATCGACGAGCGGGTGTGGACCGTCCGCGAGCGCGTGCAGCGCGGCGACCGGATCCGCCTGCGCCTGGGCCGCTCTCTTCCCTGACCGGGCGACTCTCTTCCCTGACCGGGGCGACCCGGCCGGGGGTCGTGGGCTAGCGTCCCCTTGTGGCTTCTTTCACCAGACTGGCCGGGAGGGCGGTGACCGGCGCGGGCGTGCTGGTCCTGTCGCCGGTTCTCGGGCTGGCCGGACTGGCCGGGATGGCCATGGTCGGCGCGGGGCCCGAGACGTTCACGGTGACGGGCCTGGCGGTGTTCGCCGCGATGTTCTTCCTGGGCCTGCTGCTGTGCGTGCCCAGGCCGGGGGCGGTGTGGGGGCGCTGGTTACGGGCGGTGCTGATCCTCGGGGTCGAGGCCGCGGTGGTCTGGCAGGTCGCCGGGGCCACGCTGCACCCGGCTCCGGGCCTGGCCGCGCCGTCCCGGACGCCGCAGGTGCCGGGGCAGCGGGAGTGGCGGCTCCCGACCGGGTCCCGGCTGGCGTACGTGCGGATCGCGCCCAAGCGGGTCACCCGCCAGGATCCGGTCGTCTTCCTGCACGGCGGTCCCGGGGTGGCCGATCTGGCGGGCGACTCGGCGTTCTTCGGCAAGCTCGCGGCCGACGGCCATCAGGTGTACGTCTACGACCAGCTCGGCGCGGGCCGCTCCGAGCGGCTGGCCGATCCCCGCGAGTACGGCCTGACCCGCGACGTGGCCGACCTGGAGGCGATCCGGCAGATCGTGGGCGCGCGGCGGCTCAACCTGGTGGCCCGCGACTACGGCGCCCAGCTCGCCGCCGCCTACCTGGCGCAGCACCCGGACCGGGTGGCCGGGGCCGTCCTCGACTCCCCGGCCGGCCTTGACCGGCCGTCCGCCGCGGCGGCGGCTCTCCCCGGCACCGGCGGGCAGTTGGAGCCGCGCGCGCTGGCCGTCTACACGCTGCTGCGGGTCGAACCGCGGGCGGCCCACGCGTTCGCCGGTGACCGGGAGCTGGAGGCGTATCTGGGCCTCGCCCGCCACCGCGAGCACCGCCCTTGTGCCACCGCGCGCCCCGGTGACGCGACCGGCTCGAGCGGCTATGCGGGGCTGGCCGAGCGGTCGTTGCCGGGCTCGCTCCGTGAGGGCCTGGCCGGGTCGTCCGCGCCCGTGCTGATCGTCAAAGGCGCGTGCGACGAGCAGAGCTGGTCCTCGGCCGCCGCCTACCGCCGGGCGCTGCCCGCCGCCCGGTTCGCCTACGCCGGCGACGGCGCGGCGTATCTCGGCATGCTGCGGGCGTTCCTGGCCGGCCGCCCGGTGGACACCTACGACGGCGACGGCCCGCCACCCGGCTACCGCGGCCCTCTCTGATCAGCCTCTCTGATCAGAGAAATCGATCAGAGAGGCCGACCAGCGCGTCTCACCAGCAGGTCCGGTCAGCGTGCCTCCGGGCGCGGCGTCCCGGGCGTGGGGCAGGAGCCGGCCTTGGTCCCCGCCACCTTCCAGTCCGCCCCCGGGAAGGGGCTCATGAAGTGGGTGAGCAGGTCCACCGCGTAGTCGGGCACCTGGCCGCCCGGATCCAGCAGGGACACCATCTGGGGCCCGTCCGCGCCGCGCAACGTGATGGAGTTGCCGCTCCCGCCCGCCGCGAAGCCCGGCTTGGCGTCCACCGTCACGCAGGCCAGGCTGATCCCGGCCGCCTGGATCTGCTGCTTGGCCCCGATGCGTCTCATCCGCTGGTCGTAGCGGCGCAGGGCGAGCGAGCCGGTCGGGCCGAGCCGGACCGAGTCGTGGAAGACGTCGCCGCCGATCTCCCTGCTCAGCCTGACGTCGACGGAGACGTCCGGCCGCAGGTCCACACCCTTGGCGGCGAGCTTCACCCGGTCGTAGTCCCCCTCGAAGCCGGGGGCGAGGTAGCCGAGCGCCGGCGGCGCCTTCAGCCCGAACGGGATCTTCCCCGGCCGGATCCGCAGCCAGGACACGCGCTGGACCGACAGCCCGAGGTCCTCGATCGCGCTCTGCCCGAGCCCGAACTGGCCGCCGACGTGGTAGGTGAGGAACCCCGTCGTGTACGGGACCTCCTTGCTGACGGCGATGCTCTGGCGGGCCACCGGGTCCACGCGCAGCCCCGCGCGCAGGCTGACGCGGCCGGTGGGCACGGGTTTGGAGACCAGGTCGAGCGACTGGTCGGGGTTCAGCCGGATCGTGGTGTCGGCGGCCAGGTCCTTGACCGAGACGGCCACGTCCCCGAGGCGCCCCTGTGGATCGACCAGGCCGCCTTCGACGCCGAGGTAGCCGTCGAGGGTGTTCGCGCCGCCCAGCGCCTTGTACGTGACGGCCGGCACGCTGAGCCCGGCGGCCGAGGCGTCGGCGTCCACCCCGAATCTGGCGGGCACGTCCGAGAACCGCAGCTCCCCCGTGCCCTTCCCGTCCAGGGTGACCTTGGCGGTCAGGTGCTTGACGGCCGCGGAGTTGGTCACCCGGATGCGGGTCTGCGCGCCGTACGTGCCCTGGACGGCCACCGAGGCGGGCACCGGGTCGATCGCCACGTGCCCGCGCAGCGTCCCCGTCTCGGCCCGCACGTCGAGCGAGCCCAGAGTGGCCCCCGGCTCGATGCGGTAGCCGGCCTGCACGGCGTTCCCCTGGGACACGCCGAACGGCCCCAGCACCATGCTGGTGATCCTGGCGGGCAGCCCGGTCAGCGTGGCCCTGGCCTTGACGGGGACGGGCGACAGGACGCTGCTGGCCAGGTAGACGCCGAGGCTCCGGCTCTTGGGACGGAAGCCGGAGAAGGTGAACGTCTTGGCCGCCAGGTCCACCGACACCTGGTCGGGCAGCCCTGTCACGTCCAGATAGCCCTGCAGGCCGAAGCAGCCCCGGCCGGGCAGGCAGAAGGGGCCGGGCGCGCAGCCGGCCGATCCGGCGGCGCAGCCTCCGTCCACCAGGGACACGCCCCCGGGCACGGCGGGCGCGGCCCGCATGCGGTCCAGCGCCCCCGTCTTGCCGAGCCAGGCGCGGGCGCGCACGTCCATGCGTGAGCCGCTGTAGGTGAGCTTGCCGCCGGCGGCGGAGACCGTCAGGCGCCCCGGCACGGGCCCGAGGGTGCCGGCCAGGCCGAAGCGCGTGTCGCCCTGGGTGACGTCGGCGTCCACGGCCAGCGTCTGCCTGGCCGAGCGGAAGTCCGCGGTGAACCCCTCGGCCGCCGGGCTGAACTCCACCCGCGCCAGCCCCTTGACCAGCACGCTCGCGTCGAGGTCGCCCGACGCCTGGTCGTAGTGCGCCGACAGGTGCGGGCCCGTGGGCGCGGTGGCGCCGTCGTGGTTGGTGAACGCCAGCGCCGCCGACCCGACCTTCCCCGACAGGGCGCGGAAGCGGTAGGCGGCGGCGTCCCACGAGGCGTCGAACCTGGCCGGCACGCCGCTCACCTCGGCGGCGGCCCTGACATACCGGTCACCGGCCTTGACCCTGGCCAGGGCGGACACCTCGGCGACCGGGGCGTCGGAGGTCCACGACAGCGTCCTGGCCTCGGTGTCCGCGACCAGCTCGGCCTTCCTGCGCACGCCTTCCACGCTCGCCCGCAGGTCCTCGCCGGTGGGCGTGGTCACGCTCGCCTTGTTGGCGTACATGCTGACCTGTTCGAGCGCCGAGGAGGTGGCGACCTTGACGGTCGAGCGCTCGCCCAGCTCCCAGGACGCCTTCACGTCGTCGTGCACGCCCATGACGGTGGCGTCGATCGTCGGGCCCGACCTGAGGTTCGTGTAGGCGGCGCGCAGCTTTCTGATCACGCCGCTGGCCTGGTAGACGGCCTTCCTGGCGGCGGGGTCGAGCGCGAGGTCCACGGTGGCGGGGGTGTTGGAGATCTCCATCCTGGCCAGGTGGGTGCCGTCGATGCTGGCCGCGCCCACGAACGAGCGGCCGCTGGAGTCCACCTCCAGGTGGGCGTGCGGGGCGGAGCCGTAGGTGACGTCGAAGCCGGACAGCCCCGACAGCAGCCCGGACACCCCGACCGCGTCCCCGTCCTTGATCATGGTGACGTGGCCGCCGCGCGGGCTGGAGACGGCGCCCTCGTTGCGTTGCAGCACCACCGCGAACCTGCCGATGGGCGAGCTGGTCGAGTGGGTGACGCGGTGCTCGGCCAGGTCGTTGACCAGGCGCAGCTTGGCGGGCAGGTCGCTCAGCTCGGCCTTGAGCACCGTCTTGCCCGCGGCCCGGTCGAAGAAGACCAGGCTCGCCGCGCCGGCGCGCGACCGGCCCGCCTTCGCCGAGCCCGCATCCACCGAGCCCGCATCCACCGAGAGGGTCTGCCTGCCGTTCGCCGAGCCGTACCTGGCGGTGAACGACGGCGGCACGCGCGGGAGCTCGACGTCGGCCACCCGGCTCAGCCGCCCGTCGCGGTAGGTGAAGCTGTGCAGCCGGGCGCGGGCGATCGAGGACGGGCTGGTGAAGCGGATCTCGCCGCCCGACAGCCGCACGGCGGCGCGGGTGGGCATCCGGTCGAGCACGGCATGGGTGAACTGGCGGGGTGTCACGGCGAGCGCGTCGAGCCTGGCGGGCGCGGAGGCGGTGACGTCCATGGCGGGCCCGTCGAGCTTGGCGTTCACGGTGAGCCGCTCGCTGGCCGGCGACTGGCGCAGGCTCACGGCGCTGCGGCCGGTCAGCCCCGCCACGACGGCCGCGGACTCCCCCGGCTCGGTACGCTTCACCTCGGCCTTGACCTGCTTGCCCGCCAGGTCCACGGTGAACGTCCCCCAGTCGAAGGCCGACAGCGACGATCCGCGCCGCAGCCCGTCGAACCCGACCGACACCTTGCCGTCGTACTCGGCCCAGACCCGGGCCTTGACGCTCTGCTTCGCCAGCCGCTTGACCGCGAACCCGAGCCCGGCCGCCCCTTCCGCCGGGCTGGCCGCGGGGACCAGGTCGGCGGCCAGGTCCGGGACGCCGTCGCCAGTGACGTCGGCGGTCACCGGCAGCCCCACCGGCTGCTGGATCGAGCAGGACACGGGCACCTCGGCGCTCTCGGCGCAGAGCCGGTAGGTCAGCCCCGGCGCGGCCTTCCCGAGCCCGTCGAACGCCTTGACCACCGGGGCCAGCGGCTTGAGCAGCGTCAGCGTCCCGGCCCGGGCGGTGTCGGGCAGCACCTGGTTCACGGCCGGCGCCTGCTCGCCCAGCCCCTGCTCCTTCTGGGCGGCGGCCGCCTCGCCGGTGATCTCGTCGATCAGCCGCGGGCCCGCGGGCGTGGTCACCTCGGGCGCGCCCGGGCCCACCCGCTCGTCGCCGGCGGCGGGCCGGGCCGCCAGTGACGGCTGCGACGGGAGGCTGACCACGGCGGCCGGCGGCTCCTGCACGGCGGGCACGGGCTGCGCTGCTTCAACAGCTCTGACCTGTACGGCCGGGACCGGCTGCGCCTGGGCGGACGGCGGCACGGCGACCAGGACTGTACTTGCGATGGACGTCGAAGCGAGCACGCGCAGAAGGGCGTGCGGCATGAAACGTTCTCCCCCGGACCGGTCTAATTCATCCCATCAGAAACATAGGTCACGAGACGACCACAGTTCCTCACAGGTAGTCAAACCACATCCGACATGGGGCTCCAATTAATGCCACATGTCCGGCAAATCAGGGCTGATACGGCCGCAGGCGCGGCCACCAGCCCGGCACGTGCGAGCGGTAGTCGTCATAGTCGGCGCCGAACCGCCTGCGCAGGTTCGGCTCCTCGTACCAGCGCACGAACGAGAAGACGGGGATCGCCAGGATCACCAGGTAGACCAGCAGCCCGGAGTCCCCGAACACCAGGGCCTGCCCGATGACCGCCGCGAAGATCGCGACGTACATCGGGTTGCGGACGTAACGATAGAAGCCGCCGACGACCAGCCGGTCGGGCGGCGCGGCGGGGAGCGGCGTGCCGAACCCCTCGACCACGAACCTGACGAACGCGTGGACCAGCACGACGACGCCGGCGAGCACCAGCGCGGCGCCGGCGACCTTGAGCGGGATCATGAGCGCGGCCGGGAACGGGTCGCGCATCCGCCACCCGCTGATCCAGTAGGGGATGAGAAGGCCGACCGTGCCCGGCGCGGCGGCGAAGAAGACGGTGCTGACGACTGCGGCGGGTGTCTTGCGCATAGGAACGCCCCCTGACGCCTAATTCACTATGCGATGAGTTTAGGCGCCGGGTTCCACGAAGGTCAACGGGCTCTCACGTTCTCGGGGCGTACATGATGACGGCCACGCCGGCCAGGCAGATGAACGCCCCGATCAGGTCCCACCGGTCCGGGCGGAAGCCGTCCACCAGCATCCCCCAGGCCAGCGAGCCGGCCACGAAGACCCCGCCGTAGGCCGCCAGGATGCGGCCGAAGTGGGCGTCCGGCTGGAAGGTGGCGACGAAGCCGTACGCGCCAAGGGCGAGGATGCCGGCGCCGATCCACAGCACGCCGCGCTGCTCGCGCCAGCCCTGCCAGATCAGCCACGCGCCGCCGATCTCGGCCACCGCCGCCAGGACGAACAGGGCAATCGAGCGCAGGACGGCCATGATGATCATCATAGGGCGCCGCTCGACGGCAGCCGGTAGAACTCCTCCAGCACGGCGCGGGCGGCGTCGTCGTCGATCACGGCGGCGTCCCAGATCACCTCCTCGCCGGCCTCCGTGACCTCGAAGGCGAAGAACGCGCAGCAGGCCTTCTCCCGCGCGGCCAGATCGCGCACCCACTCCGCCACGCCCGGCCGCGCGCGCAGGCGGAGGCGGACGCCGCCGGGGATCCGCTCCTTGCTTGCGAACGACTGGCGGAAGAGCCGCCGGTACTCGTCGAGACGCTCCTGCGGGGTGTCGGCGGCGGTGCTCATGTCGCAGACGACGGGGGCGGAGGCGGCGGGGAGGTCCATGGCGATGCTCCTTCGAGAGGTCTTGCGGTCCCGTTGACCGAACCTTAAAGTCTGGACTTAGGTCCAGAGTCAAGAGGTGACGGATGAAGATCGGCGAAGTGGCCCGGGAGGCCGGGGTCAGCGTGGACACGGTCCGCTTCTACGAACGGCGCGGCGTGCTGCCCGCCGCGCGGCGCAGGCCGTCGGGCTACCGGATCTTCGGCGCGGCCGCGGTGGAGCGGATCCGCACCGCCAGGGGGCTGCAGGAGCTGGGCTTCACCCTGGACGAGGTCGTCGACGCCCTGCGCGCGCACGACACCGGCGGCGCGACCTGCGACGGCGAGCGGTGGCGGCTGGAGGCCGTGGTGGCGCGGATCGACGCCAGGATCGCCGACCTGGAGCGGGTGCGGCGCAACGCGGTGGCGAGCCTGGACGACTGCCGGGCCGGGCGGTGCCGGCTCATGACCGTTCCGGCGCCCGGCTCACCGGGCTGAGCCCGGATCTAGGCTAGGGTCGTCGGCCATGGCGACGGACGACGGTGTGCGGGAGAAGGTGGCCTGGATCCTCCTGCGCGACCAGCGGGTGCTGATGACGCGCAACCGGGGCCGGGAGCTGTTCTACTTCCCCGGCGGGAAGCGCGAGCCCGGCGAGTCCGACGCGCAGACCCTCGTCAGGGAGATCGACGAGGAACTGCAGGCGGCGATCGACGCCGATTCCATGGTGCACTTCGGCACCTTCGAGGTCCCCGACGGGCATCCGGGACGCGGGCTCTTCCGGATGATCTGCTACACCGCCGGCCACCGGGGCGAGCTGGTCCCGGCGCAGGAGATCGAGGAGAAGGCGTGGTTCCGGCACGCCGACCGGGATCGGGTGACGGAGGTCGACGCCATGGTCTTCGACGCACTCCACGAGCAGGGCCTGCTGTCCTGACCTTTTCGAGGCGGCCGCTCTGGTGCAGTGTGGGATGGAGCCCCGGTGCCGCCGGAGGCCGGCCGAAAGGATCCCATCATGCGGGCGAACGTCGGTGACACCCTGATCATCCAGGGCAACGTCGTCGGACGGCAGGTCAGGAAGGGCGAGATCATCGGCGTCCGCGACCCGGAGGGCGCGCCGCCCTACCTCGTCCGCTTCGGCGACGGCCACGAGCAGCTCGTCTACCCCGGCCCGGACGCCCGGATCGAGCCCGCCGCCGCCGAATGACCGCCGCCGAATGACCGTCCTCCCCCCGACGGCCCTCCTCGGTCAGGCGTCGCGGGGCAGCGAGAGGGCTATCAGCGCCTCGGCGATGTCGGCGCCGTAGCCGGTCGCGACCTCGGCGCCCGCGTCGTCACGGGCGATGGCCGTGATCAGCATGCCCACGCTGTCGCGGGCGAGGGTGATGGTGTGGCCGCCGGCCACCAGCGCGTCGGCGGACGGGCGGCGCGCGGGCGCGGGCCTGGCCAGCAGGCGCCGGGCCGCGACCAGGGCGGCGACCGGGGTGCGGTGCCGGGTCAGCAGCACGGGCAGGTCCTCGTACGGCTGCGCGGCCTGGCGGACGAGGTCGCCGAGCTTGGAGCGGGCGGTCGAGAGCGACACGGTCGGCAGCCCGCTGAGCACGCCGGACACCTCGGACAGCGGGACCAGCGCGGCCCACTCCCAGCGCTCGCGGGTGATCAGCGTGATCGTGCCGTCCCCAGCCGCGCCGATCAGGGAGCCCCAGCGGGCACGGGCGTCCTCCACGCCCAGCGGCGGGCCGAAACGCGCCTGCAGCTCGTCGTGCGCGGCCCGGTCCGTGTTGATCATCCGCAAATCGTAAGCCGCCTTACGGAATTTTCGCAAGCCGCCTTACCGATTCGCTCTCGCGTCCCGGCCGGGCAGCATGGAGCGATGGATCAGATCAAGGTGGTCGTCTTCGACGCCATGGGCGTCCTGTACGAGGACGGGGACGTCCAGGGGCGCGTGCTGATCCCGTACCTGCGCGATCAGGGATCCGGGGTGCCCGAGGAGGAGATCAGGGCGGCGTACCGGGCGGCGACGCTGGGGCGGCTGAGCACGGAGGAGTTCTGGGCGGCGGCCTCCCTCGCAGGTGGGGCCGTGCGGGATGAGGACTACTGCCGGCGCCACCGGCTCACCGGCGGCGCGCGCGAGGCGATCGCTGAGCTGGCCGGCGACGGGCTGGAGACGGCGTGCCTGAGCAACGACACGGCGGCGTGGTCGGCGTGCGTGCGGCGCAGGTTCGGGCTGGACCGGCTCGTCCGGCGCTGGTTCGTCAGCTCCGCGCTGCGGGCCCGCAAGCCGGATCCGGCCGCGTACGAGGCGGTGCTCGACGGGCTGGGCGTCCGGCCCGGCGAGGTGGTGCTGGTGGACGACCGCCCGGTCAACCTCGCCCCCGCCCGGTCGATGGGGATGCGCACGATCCTGTTCGTGAGCGACGACACCGCCGCCAACCCCGCGCCCGGGCCGGAGCCGGAGCGCCGGGTGACGACGATGCCGGAGCTGGTCGCCGCCGTCCGCGCGCCGCACCCGTGAAATGCCCGGCGCCGGCTCGGACAGGGCGCCACGATGAGCCCGCTCGGCAGGTGACCGGTGGCGTGTCCCCCGCTACGCTGGCCGGCATGGCCGCGATCGTTTCCCCGGCCGCCGGCGGCGCGATCCGGGTGCCGCGCCGGTGACCGCCGACGCCTCGCGCTGGGATCGCGCCTGGCCCCTCCTGCCCTACCTGTTCATCGCGCTGCCCGCGCTCTTCTCGCTGGCGGCGCGGTGGCGGCCGGAGGTGGCGGCGCTGGCGGCGTTCGCGGCCGCGTGGCACTGGTTCATGGTCGCCTCCCGCTTCAGCCGGATCGAGCGGGCCCCGGCGCTGGTCGCCTACTTCGCGGTGCTGCTCGCCGTGGTCTGGACGCTGATCCGGCTCGACGGGGCGTTCACGGTGACCGGGGTGGGGACGTTCGTCCAGGTGTTCTCCCTGGCGCCGGGCTGGTGGGCGTATGCGGGGGTGGCCGCGACGGTCGGTGTGATGCTGACCGCCCGGCCCGGCGAGCGGGACACCGGCGAGCTGGCCTTCTCCTTCCTCGTGGGAGTGCTGGTCGCCTCCACGGTCGGGCTGCTCATCCGGACCGTCTCCAGGCAGAACGAGCAGCGCAAGGCCATGATCGCGGAGCTCGAGGAGAGCGGCGCCAAGCTGGCCGCGCTCGCGGAGGAGAACGCCGGCCTGCAGGCCCAGCTCCTGACCCAGGCCCGCGAGGCCGGCGTGCTGGCGGAGCGGCAGCGGCTGGCCAGGGAGATCCACGACACGATCGCGCAGGGCCTGACCGCCATCCTCACGCAGCTCGAAGCCGCCGAGGGCACGGCCGGCGACGCCGGAGCCGTCCGCGCCCGGCTGGACGCCGCCCGCGCCATGGCCAAGGAGAGCCTGACCGAGGCGCGCCGCTCCGTCCAGGCGTTACGCCCGGCGCCGCTGCACGAGGCCCAGCTGCCGGCCGCCCTGCGCGAGGTCGCGGCGGCCTGGTCGCGCTCCACCGGCGTGCCCGTCGCCGTCTCGGTCACCGGCGACTCCCGGCCGCTGCACGTGGAGGTGGAATCCACCTTGCTGCGGGTCGCGCAGGAGGCGCTGGCCAACGCGGGCAAGCACGCCGGCGCGGCCAGGGTCGGGCTCACCCTGTCGTACATGGAGGACGTCGTGGCCCTGGACGTGCGCGACGACGGCCGCGGCTTCGACCCGGCGAACCCGGGCGCGACCGACGGCGGGTTCGGCCTGGTCGCGATGCGCCAGCGCGTCACGAGGCTGGCCGGCGACCTCACCATCGAGACGGCCCCCGGCCAGGGCACGGGCGTCTCGGCCACCGTTCCGGCCATCCCCGCAGGGAGCGTGTCCTGACTTATGCCGATCCGCCTCATCATCGTGGACGATCACCCCGTCGTCAGGGACGGGCTGCGCGGGATCTTCTCCGCCGACGGCGACTTCGAGGTCGCCGGCGAGGCGGCCGACGGGCCTGAGGCGCTCGCCGTGGCCCTGCGGACCGCGCCCGACGTGGTGCTCCTCGACCTGCGCATGCCGGGGATGAGCGGCGCGGAGGTCATCCGGCGGTTGCGCGAGCAGACGCCCGGCCTGCCGGTGCTGGTCCTGACCACGTTCGACGACGACGCCGACGTGCTGCCCGCGATCGAGCAGGGCGCCACCGGCTACCTGCTCAAGGACACCCCGCGCGCCGAGCTGCGCCGCGCCGTCCAGGCGGCGGCACGGGGCGAGAGCGTGCTCTCCCCCGCCGTGGCCCACGTTCTCGGCCGCGTTCTCGACCGGCGCGAACGCGCGCCGCGCCCGCAGCCGCTGAGCCCCAGGGAGCTGGAGGTGCTCGGGCTGATCGCCAAGGGCGCGACCAATCGCGAGATCGCCGGAAGGCTGTTCATCACCGAGGCCACGGTGAAGACGCACCTGCTGCACGTCTTCGCCAAACTGGAGGTGAGCGACCGGGCGGCGGCGGTCGCCGCGGCGTACGAGGCCGGGCTGCTCAGACCCGGCGGCGAGAGCTGAGCGGCTGGTAGCGTCGAAGCGAAGGGCGGAGTGGAGGCACGCATGCGTCCCATGGAGCAGCGCACGATCCTCGTCACCGGCGCGACCGACGGGCTCGGCCGGGCGCTCGCCGCGGACCTCGCGGAGCGCGGCGCGACCGTGCTCGTGCACGGCCGCGACGACGAGCGCGGGCAGGCCACCATGGAGGAGATCAGAGCGCGCGTCCCCGACGCCCGGCTCCACTGGTACCGCGCGGACCTGGCCTCGCTCGGGCAGGTGCGCGAGCTGGCCGGCGCGGTCGCCTCCGAGCACAAGGGGCTCGACACGCTGATCAACAACGCCGGGATCGGCTCGACGGTGCCGGGCGGCGGGGCGCGGCAGGAGAGCGCGGACGGGCACGAGCTCAGGTTCGCGGTCAACTACCTGGCCGGCTATCTGCTCACCCGGCTGCTGCTGCCGGTCCTGACCTCGGCGGCGCCGTCCAGGATCGTGCACGTCAGCAGTCTCGGCCAGGCCCCGATCGACTTCGACGACGTGATGCTGGTCAAGGAGTACAGCGGGGTGCGGGCCTACTGCCAGAGCAAGCTGGCGCAGGTGATGTTCACCGTGGATCTGGCCGAGGAGCTGGCCGGCACGGGGGTGACGGCCAACGCGCTGCATCCGGCCACGTACATGCCGACCAAGATGGTCGCCTCACCGGCGAGCGAGCTGCGCGAGGGCGTGGCGGCCACCTCGCGGCTGGCCACCGACCCGGAGCTGGACGAGGTGTCCGGCCGCTTCTTCGACGGCACGCGTCCCGCGCCCGCGCTGGAGCAGGCCTACGACCCCGGCGCCCGCGCCCGCCTGCGCGCGCTCTCCGACTCCCTGACCGGGCTGTGAGCAGCGCGGGCCGGAAAATCCGTCGAGTCCGGCGCGACGGGCTGGCTAGCGTGTCCCGGTGCACATTTTCCTGGAGACCGACCGGCTGATCCTGCGCCGCTTCACCGAGTCCGACGCCGACCACCTTTTCGCCCTGCACAACGACCCCGAGGTCATGCGCTACCTCAACGGCGGCCGGCCGACGCCGCGCGAGGTGATCGTCGAGGAGACGCTGCCGAGGTACATCGTCTCGGGCTACTTCGCGGCCGTCGAGAAGCAGTCGGGCGCGTTCCTGGGCTGGTTCATCCTGCGCGCGCCGGAGAACGGCCCCGAGGACGAGCCCGAGCTGGGCTACCGGCTGCACAAGGCGGCCTGGAACAAGGGCTACGCGACCGAGGGGTCGCGGGCGCTGATCGGCAAGGCGTTCGGGGAGCTGGGCGCGCGCCGGGTGTTCGCCCAGACGATGGCGGTCAATCGCGGGTCGCGGCGGGTCATGGAGAAGGCCGGGCTGAGGTTCGCGCGCACCTTCTTCATCGACTTCCCCGACCCGATCGAGGGCAGCGAGCACGGCGAAGTGGAGTACGAGCTGCTGCGTTCCGACTGGGAGGCCGCCCGCTCGCGCTGAATCGGACGGCCCAGCACCTGGTGCACTGGTCAGACCAGTCGTTAGGGTGCCTCGTATGGGATATGACGCGCTCTTCCGCCTGGACGGACGGCGGGCCGTGGTGATCGGGGCCGGCAGCGGGATCGGCAGGGAGGCCGCGCTGGCCCTGGCCGCCCACGGCGCCTCCGTCGTGTGCGCCGACCGCGACCTCGCCTCGGCGGAGGAGACCGCCGCACGCTGCGGCGCCGCCGCCCGGCTGCTCGACGTGCTGGACGCGGAGGCGGTGCGCGAGCTGGCCGCCGCCGAACCGGCCGACGTGCTGGTGTTCACCGCCGCCACGAACGTGCGCAAGCGGCTGCTCGACTACTCGGGCGAGGAGTTCGACCGCGTGGTGGGGCTGAACCTGCGGGCCTCGTTCGACGTGGTGCGGGCGTTCGGGGCGGGGATGGTGGCCCGGGGGCGCGGGTCCATCATCGGGTTCGCCTCGATCCGCGCGTCCGTCACCGAGCCGGGCCAGGGCGTCTACTCGGCCACGAAGGCGGGGCTGGTGCAGCTGCTCAGGACGGCCGCCGCCGAGTTCGGTCCGCACGGCGTGCGGGTGAACGCGATCGCGCCCGGCGTGGTCGAGACCCCGCTGACCAGGCAGATCAAGGACAACCCCGACTGGTACGCCGCCTACGCCGCCAAGAGCGCGCTCGGCCGGTGGGCGTCGGCGGAGGAGCTGGCCGGGGCCGTGGTCTACCTGGCCGGCGACGCGGCGAGCTTCGTCACCGGCTCGGTGCTGTACGTGGACGGCGGGTGGACCGCCGTGGACGGCCGCTTCGATCCGCCCAACTGAGCCCCGGCCCACCCCCGCCGATCAGCGGCTGAGCCGCACCTGCACCGGCTGCCCGTGCACGGTCTCGAACTCCACGACCGTGCGCGATCCGGTGACCCTGACGCGGCACGGCTGGTCGTCCCCGGCCCGCCAGCGCCCCTCCAGGGTCACCCGCAGCCGGTGCGGGTGGCTCGGGTCGTCCAGCCAGGGCCGCGACCAGGGGCTGTAGTGGCCCGCATAGCGCCCCTTCTCGTACTGGTCGGGGTCGATCCCGCTGTAGAGCCGCAGATCCGGATCGCACACCGCGAGCACCAGCGTCTCGCCCTCTTCCCGGACGAGCACCATCGAAGGCGTGTCCACCTCGCGCACCAGGCCGTCCAGGCGGGTCCGCTCGAACACCGCGTATCCGGTGAGGCCGCTCGCGCGGTCGCTGACGACGTGGGCCGTCCGGTCCGCCCGCAGCACCCGGTACGGGGCCCGCTCCGCGTCCGCCATCGCCGCGGCGAACCCGGCCATCCGCTCGGCCGTCGCGCCGACGACCATGGCGTACTGGTAGGTCCCGTCGCGAGGCGCGGTGCCGTGCCTGATCCAGGCCGTGGCGAAGTCCCCGGCGGTCGCCTCCTCGGTGGCGTTGTTGCGGGAGCTCTGGGCCGAGCGGGTCAGGGCGACCTTCTGGCCGTCCGCCAGGTAGTAGCCGATGCCCTTGTCGTCGAGCAGCCAGCGCGGCCCGCCGTCGAGTGCCTCGTACGGGAACGCCGTCACCGCCGTCCCGTCCACCACCGTGGGCGCGCTCCTGGCCGCCAGCCGGGTCTGGAACAGGGTGGTCTCGGTCTCGTTGGCCGCGTCGTCGTTCGCGATCCCGGTGCCGACCGCGATGATCCGGTCGTCGAACAGGAACACGGACTTGCGGGCCCGGTGCGAGCCGTCGTACTTGGGATGCTCGCGCAGGTCCATGGCGAACATGCCGTTGCGACCGTCGATGCTGTGCGCCCCCGCGAAGCGCGAGTCGGTGAGCAGCATCTCCTCGATGGCGCCGGTCAGGTCGCCCTTGAGCTGGTCCAGCGGCTTGTGGATGACCGTGGTGCCGGGCCGCCTGTTCCAGTCCCAGCCGGGCTGGGCGTAGCCGCTGTCGAGGTTGGTGACCGGGTTGCCGCGGTGCAGCACCTGGATCTGGCCGTAGGTGTTGTAGCGGCCGTACCAGTTGGCCCCGACGTAGATCTCGGTGCTCCACAGGTAGCGGTTGTGGCCGCGTACGGTGACCTGCCACTCCTCGCGCCTGTGCACGGCCAGCGCCGCGTAGTTGAGCGCCCACGAGCCGCTCGGCGCGGCCTCGGCGGTGACGCCGCGGGCGGCCAGCCGGGCGGCGAGGTCCTTCTGCTGCTGGGTGGGCGCGGCGGGCAGCAGGCGCAGGAACGCGGCCGCTATGTCGTCGTCCACGGGGGCCAGCCACTGAAAGGGGACGATCGACAGGGCGGTGGCCCCGCTTGGGTTGCGGCCGCTGATCGAGATCGGCCACTGGTTCTTGTTGGCGTAGACACGCTGCATCAGCAGCGCCTTCTTCAGCCATCCGTACGCCTGCGGCGAGATCGCGAACGCGCCGCCGTGCATGACGTAGATCAGCGGGGCCAGCCCGGCGAAGCCGTCGCGCACGTAGTCGGGGAAGAAGCCGACGTGGTGGAACGCGGTGCCGTCGGCCTTGATGCCGTCCTGGATGCCGTCGGTGGGCAGCAGCGTTTCGCTCAGCCAGTCGCGCAGCACCCGCAGGTAGGCGACCTGCTCGGCCTCCCCGTCGCGCAGCAGTACGGCGGCCAGCATGCCGCGGAACGTGGTGTTGTAGATGTCCATCATGCTGCCGCGCGCCATGCGGAACCCGTAGCCGCGGAAGATCCGGCCGAGCCCGGTCAGCCACTCCAGATCCGCGCGTACCCGCTCGAACTCCCCGGCCGCGCGCAACGCGTCGCGCATCAGGTAGACCGAGTCGTAGAAGCCGCGGGCGTCGTAGCCGAGATGATGGATGGTGCCCTGGCCGCTGCCCTTGGTCCAGCCCTGTTCCCGCAGGTGGGCGGCCATCCGCAGGTAGAGCTGGGCCAGCGCGGGCCGCTCGGCGGGGTTGGCCTGGTGGGCCTGGGCGAGGGTCTTCATCAGGTCCGTGCAGGCGCGCAGCGTCACCGGGTTGACGAACGCCTTCAGCTCGGCCGCGATCTCCACCGGGTAGATCTGCGACTGGTAGGCGTGCGTGGGCCGGCCGATCAGGGCGTTCGCCTGCGCGGTCAGGCCGGGCACGTCGGCGCTCACGGGCGCGATGAGGTATTCGTCGTGGTAGCGGGTGTGCAGGGCGCGCAGGGAGGCCAGCTCTTCCGCCGTCGGGGGCGACATGTCGGGCTTCACGGTCTTCAGCAGCTGGTCGAAGCGGTAGAGGGCCTGCCAGTGCTGGTTGTCGTACTCGTCGCCTTCCGGGGCGATGTCCGGCAGCTGGTAGTCGCGGTTGGGGGCGTCGGGGCGCAGCGGCACGTTCAGCATGAGCTGGTCGAGGTGCAGGGTGCCGGCCCGGCGGGGGGCGATGATCCGCAGGGTGTCCATGCCGGGGTGGGGGCGGCCGTGCATGTCGTACGCGTAGCGGACCCAGGCCGTACGCCAGCCGCTGAAGCCCAGCCGGAACTCGAACCAGACGTCGGTGCGCTCCCCGCGCCCGAACTCGAACCTGATCACGTCGTCGACCGGCGTCTCGTTGTGCACCCACACGCAGAACGCGTCGACGAGCCCCTGCCAGGCCTGGTCGTCGCCGTACCGGTAGGGGTCCGGCGCCCACTTCAGCGGCGCCTTGACCGTGATCACGGCCCGGGCCGCGTGCTCCCAGCGCAGCGATCTGCTCCCGCACACCGCCACCTGCTCGCTGATCGACAGCCCCGAGCCCGTGAAGTGCGGCGGGACCGCACTCTCCAGGAGGAACACCGGCGGCTCCATCGCCATCGCCCGCTGCTCCAGGTCGGCGCCGGCCAGGGCTTGCGCCGCGGTGGCCGGCATCGACAGGAAAGCGCTTGCCGCACCGGCCTTGAACACCGTCCTGCGCGTGATCTTCGCCATGGGCGACATCCAACGCGAAGCGCGTCCAAAGGTAAAGACAACGCGTCAAACTGTTACGAGGGGCGGATCACCGCCATCCTGGTGACGGTCAGCTCCTCGATGGCGAACCTGGGCCCCTCGCGCCCGATCCCCGAGTCCTTCACGCCCCCGTAGGGCATGTTGTCCGCCCTGAACCCCGGCACCTCGTTGACCACCACTCCCCCGGCCTCGATCCGCTCGATCGCCGCGAACGCCGTGGCCAGCGACCGGGTGAACACGGCCGCGTGCAGGCCGTACCTGGAGGCGTTGACGGCGGCGAAGGCGGCGTCGAGGTCGGGCACCGAGCGCACGCACACGACGGGCCCGAAGATCTCCTCGTCCCAGACGTCCGCCCCTTCGCAGACGCCGTCCAGCACGGTCGGGGCGATGGCCCGGCCGTCGCGGTGCCCGCCGGCGATCGGCTCGGCGCCCGAGGCGGCGATCCAGTCCAGCACGCGGTCGGTGGCCGCCTGGTCGATGAGCGGGGCGACCTGGGTGCCGGGGTCGCGGGGGTCGCCGACCGTCACGCTCTTCACCCGGTCGGCCAGCAGGGACAGGAACTCCGCGCGTACGGGCTCCTCGACCAGCACCCGCTGGACGGAGATGCACGCCTGGCCGGAGGCGTAGTAGCCGCCGCGCACCACCGCGTCGGCGGCGGCCGCCAGGTCGGCGTCGGCGGCGACCACGAGGGCCGCGTTGGAGCCGAGCTCCAGCAGCACCTTGACGGGGGCGGCGGCGCGGGCGATGGCGTGGCCGGCCGCGGCCGAGCCGGTGAACGAGACCGCCCCGATCCGCCGGTCCTCCACGAGCGTCTTGCCGACCTCGACGTCCCCGGTGACGAGTTGCACGGCGGCGGGTGGCAGGGCCTGGCCGGCCGAGCGCAGCAGGTGCACCAGCCAGAGCGTGGCCAGCGGGGTGGCGGGCGCGGGCTTGACGATCACCGGGCAGCCGGCCGCCACGGCTGGGGCGATCTTGTGGGCGGCGAGGAGCAGCGGGTAGTTGAAGCCGGTGATCCCGACGACGACGCCGATCGGCCGGCGCGTCCAGAACCCGATCAGGCCCTCGCCGGATGGCAGCAGGTCGAGCGGCACGGTCTCGCCGTGCAGCCTGGCGACCTCCTCGGCGGCCGAGGCCAGGGTGAGCAGCGTCCTGGCCACCTCGACCTTGCAGTCGGCCAGCGGCTTGCCGGTCTCCAGGACGAGGAGGTGCTCGAACGCGGCGCGCTCGGCCTCCAGGGCGTCGTGCGCGCGCATGAGAGCGGTGCGGCGGGCGTGGGAGGGCAGCGCGGCCATGGCGGGGGCGACGGCCAGTGCCGCTTCGACGGCCTGCGTGGCGTGCGCGGGCGTGCCCAGCGGGGCCGTGGCGACCAGGGATCCGTCGTAGGGGAAGGTCACGTCGGTGGTGCGGCCGGTCTCCAGCCAGCCGTCTCCGACGGGCAGGCCGGCCGGCCAGGCGGCGTCGATGGTCATGATCGCCTTCCTGTGGCGCTCGGGAAAACCTCGAGGTACGCGGGCGCGCCCTCGCGTCCGGTGGCGGCGAGGACGGCGTGCGCCACGGCGCGGCTGAACACGTCGGCCGCCGCCGCCAGCGCGTCCTGGAGGGTGT
>NZ_VCKX01000093.1 GCF_005889725.1 Nonomuraea zeae | reverse complement strand
GGTCTGGATCCCCGTCCCCTCCCCCGGCTGCTGATCCGTCTGCACCGACAGCAGCAGGTCCCGCCCGGGCCCGGTCACCCGCCCGTAGCTCGTGACGGCCCACGTGTTGTGGATGAACGGCCGCGGCGTCCACCCGTTCTTGAGCGCCACCCGGTCCCCCGGCCGGGCGGCCGCGCTGACGCCCCAGGCCTGGTCCTTCTGCACCTGCTCCATCAGCCCCAGCACCAGCCGGCGATCGGCGGCGCTGAGCCCCTTCCCGCCCTTGATCAGCGCCTTCAGCAGCCGGATCCGATCCGCGGGGCTGGTCTTGGTGCCGCCCCAGTACTTGCTCGGCCCAGGAGTGGTCTCCCGCAGCCCCACCCGGCGGTAGAAGCCGCTCAGGGCCTCGCCGCCCCCGACCCGCGACCACAGCGCGTCGGCCGCGCTGTTGTCACTCTCCTTGATCATCCGAGCGGCCAGGTCGCGCTCGCCCTCGTCGAGCCCGCCGGAACGCTGGAGCAGCAGCGCGGCCAGGATGTCCACCTTGGCGCCGCTGGCGGTGATCATGTCGTGGTCGTGCTCCCCCTTGCCGAACTGCACGCCGCTCACCAGGTCCTGCACTCCATAGACGACCCGTCCCGGCCGCCCGCGCACGTAGCGGGAGATGTCGCGCTGGAGGCGGGCCCGAGCGGCGTCACCAGCCCGCACGTCCGGAAACTTCAGGACACATCGTGCCACCTTGACCGGCGCCTTCACCGCCACGGGCACGACCGGCACCCGCTCGGTCCCGCACCCCGCCACGAGCCCGAGCCCGAGCAAGAGCCCGAGCCCCAGCCGGAGTCCGAGCCCGGCCGGTACGACCGGAGCGACCGGAGCGGCCGGTCCCATCCACTTAGCACGCACGCGCCAACCCCCGTGATCTCATCGGGGGTCGTACGGAGCATGCCCGGCCCGGCCGCCGGCCTCATCTGACCAGGCCCTTTCCTGGTCAGACCTTCAGCACCACCTTGCCGACCGCACGGCGCGCGGCAGGGCTCAGAGGTGCTCGCGCAGGAAGTCGCCGGTCGCGTCCACGGCCTGGGTCACGTACGGCTCGCGATCGTAGAGGTCGATGTGCTGCTTGGCGTCCAGCCAGACGATCCGCTTCGGCTGGTCCAGCCGCTTGAACGCCTCCTCGGCCCCCTCGGGCGAACAGAACCGGTCGACGACCCCGTGCACGATCAGCGCCGGCTTCGGGGACAGGAAGTCCGCCCCCATCATGTTGTCCACCGTGATCAGCTCGCGCACGCTGGCCCTGGTCACCTCGTTCGACCAGTACGGCGACGCCCCGCGTTCGGTCCCGTAATACGCGTACGGCTCCTCGCCCGGCATCGCGGCCTCGCCCCGCTCCGACACGGCGGCCACGTACTCGACCGGCCCGCCCCGATCCTGGCGCTCCAGCACCTCGGCGAACCCGCTCAGCGCGGCCTGGTAGTCCATGCCCGACCGCATGGCGTAGGGGTTGTTGTATGCCCCGGCGATCCCCGCGAACACCCGCACCCGGGGCTCAAAAGCAGCAAATTTCATGGCATATCCGCCACCCAGGCAGATCCCCACCACCCCGATCCGATCCGGCTCCACCTCGGGCCGCGACCGCAGGAACGACACCGCCGCCCGCAGGTCGTGCAACTTGCCCTGCGGATCCTCGTGCCGTCGCGGCTCCCCGCCCGACTCGCCCCAGTTCCGGTGGTCGAAGGCGAGGGTCACATAGCCCCGCTCGGCCAGCCGTTCCGCGTAGAGGCCGGTGACCTGGTCGCGCACGCCCGTGAACGGCCCAGTGAACACCAGCCCGGGACGCGGCCCCACGCCCTCGGGCACCCGCAGGTCCCCGGCGAGCGTGAGGCCGTCGGCCATGAACTCAACTCTCATACGCCCAAGTGTGCGTCACGAGTCGAACCCGAGGCCCATCCGATCGAGCGCGCGCAGCCACAGGTTGCGCCTGCCCTCGTGCTCGTCCGCCTGGGCGATGGACCACCGGGTGAACTGGATCACCCCCGAACGCACCGGCTCCGGCGGGAACGGGAACGGCTTCTCCTTCACCATCCGCAGCTCGGTCCGCTCGGTGCGCTCGCCGGACAGCAGGTCCAGCATGACGTTCGCACCGAACCGGGTGGCGCCGACGCCCATGCCGGTGTAGCCGGCGGCGTAGGCCAGCCGCCCGCCGTGCGCCTGCCCGTAGAAGGCGCTGAACCGGCTGCAGGTGTCGATCACGCCGCCCCACCTGTGGGTGAAGCCCACCTCGGCGAGCTGCGGGAACGTGTCGTAGAAGTGGCCGGCGAGCTTGACGAACGTCTCGTCGCGCTGGTCGTACTCCGGCTTGACGAGACCGCCGTTGTAGTAGACGGCGTCGTAGCCGCCCCACAGGACCCGGTTGTCGTCGGTCAGCCGGTAGTAGTGGAACCGGTTGCCCGAGTCGCCCACGCCCTGCCTGTTGTGCCAGCCCACCGCGGCGAGCTGGGCGGCGGTCAGCGGCTCGGTCATCAGCGCGTAGTCGTACACCGGGACCACGAAGTGCTTGAGCCGCCGCAGCAGCGGCGGGAACACCCCGGTCCCCAGGGCCACCCGGCGGGCGGCAGCGGAGCCGTACGGCGTGCGCAGCGTGATCGTCGTCCCGTCGTCGTCCAGCGAGCGGACGGGGCTGCGCTCGTACACCCGCACCCCGAGCCGCAGGCACGCCTCCCGCAGCCCCCACGCCAGCCGGGCCGGGTCGAGCATCGCGCAGCCGCTGCGCTCCCACAGCCCGCCCAGGTAGGTCGGCGAGTTCACCTCGGCCCGCACCTGCTCCTGGTCGAGGGGCAGGTAGTCGAGCCCGAGCTCGGAGATCAGGTCCAGGTGCTCGCCCAGCCCGTCGAGCTGCCACGGCTCGGTGGCCACGTGCAGCTCTCCGGTGCGCTCGAACGAGCAGTCGATGTCGTAGCGCCGCAGCGTGCGCTCGATCTCGTCCAGGTTCTCCACGCCGATGCGTTCGAGCCGGTCGATCTCCTCCGGCCACCGCTCCAGGCCGTTGGCCAGGCCGTGGGTGAGGGTCGCCAGGCAGAACCCGCCGTTGCGGCCGGTGGCCGCCCAGCCGATCCTGCGGCCTTCGAGCAGGACCACGTCCAGCGACGGGTCGCGTTCCTTCGCCATCAGGGCCGTCCACAGGCCCGAGAAGCCACCGCCGACGACGACCAGGTCGGCGCTGGTGTTCCGGTCGAGCCGCGGTCGCGGCTCGGGTCTGGCCGGGCTGTCCAGCCAGTACGGCTTGCGCTCCGCGTCAGCCAGCGCCTTCAGCGGATCCACAAATCCCACTTCCCTACGAAAGTCATGAAGTTAGTTATGTGTCTATTGCGGGATCCGAATAGGTGATCACGCACGGGTTCCCCCCGCCGGAATCCGATCTCGCCTCCCTGTTCTTTGCCAGAGCGTTCTTGCCAGGACGTTCGCCAAGACGAATCCCCTCCGCGGCCTGCGGAGGGGAGAGCCGGTTGTGTGCTTTCAGGCGCGGCGGCGGGCCGCGACCGCGTTGGCGATCGCGATCAGCACACCGACGCAGAAGATCAGCGTACCCATGACGTTGACCTGCGGCGGGATACCGGTCTTCACCGCGCCGACGATCCAGAGCGGGAAGGTGACGGTGGAGCCGTTGACGAAGCTGGTGACCACGTAGTCGTCGATCGACAGCGCGAACGACAGCATCGCGCCCGCCAGCACGCCCGGCATGATCGAGGGCAGCGTCACCTGCGTGAACGTGCCCCAGGCGGTGGCGCCCAGGTCCCTGGCCGCCTCCTCCAGCGACGGGTCGAGCGTGACGACCCGCGCCCGCACCGTCACCACCACGAAGGACAGCGAGAAGAGGACGTGCGCGATGATGATCGTGTTCGCGTCGCGCGGCACGCTGCCAGAGACGAACAACGACAGCAGCGAGGCGCCCATGACCAGCTCGGGCGTGGAGATGGCGGCGAAGACCAGGAAGTTCGTGACCCCCTTGCCGCGGAAGCGGTGGCGGCCGAGCGCCAGCCCGAGCATGGTCCCGATCACGACCGTGATGACCGTGCTGACCAGGGCGATCACCAGCGAGTTGCGCAGCGCCACGGTCAGGTCGGAGATGTCGAAGAGCTCCGCGTACCACCTGAGCGTGAAGCCCTGCCAGGAGGTGTTGGACTTGCTCTTCTTGTCGTTGAACCCGAACAGGATCATCACGGCGATCGGCGACGACAACCAGACGATGATCAGCCAGGTGTAGGCGTGCAGCAGCCGGTCCCCGAGCCTGGTGCCCCTCATCGGGCCGCCGCCTCAAGGACGTTCTCGGTGCCGAGGGCCCTGGCGTAGATGAAGATCCCCACCAGCAGCACCGCCATCAGCGTGAACGACAGCGCGGAGGCGGTCGGATAGTCGAGGTTCGTCAGGTACTCGGTCTGGATGATGTTGCCGATCATCGTGTTGGCCGTGCCGCCGAGGATCTGCGCGTTGATCGGGTCGGCCGTGGCGGGCACGAACGTCATGAGCACCCCCGCGAACACCCCGGGCAGCGAGAGCGGCAGCACCACCCGGCGGAAGGCGCCCGCCCTCGTCGCGTACAGGTCCTGGGCCGCCTCCACCACCCGCGGGTCCACCCGCTCCAGCGCCACGTAGATCGGCAGGATCATGAACGGCAGGAAGTTGTACGTCAGCCCGCCCACCACGGCGAACGTCGTGGCCAGCACGTGGAAGTCGTCGGGCAGCAGCCCCCAGCCCTTCAGCGTCCCGAACAGGATGCCGTTGTCCGACAGCAGGAAGTTCCACGAGATCGTCCGCAGCACGAACGACACGAAGAACGGCAGCAGCAGCAGGAACAGGTAGACGGACTTGCGGCTGCCGCCCTTGAAGGCGATCCAGTACGCCACCGGATAGCCGATCAGCAGCATGGCGACCGTCGCGAGCCCGCCGTACAGGAGCGAGCGCAGCAGCTGGGTGCTGTATCTGCTGAGCGCGTCGCTGTAGTTGGAGACGCTGAACGTCATCGCGAAGCCGTCGATCGCGTTGCCGGTCTGCAACGACACCGACGCCATCGCGGCCATGGGCACGACCAGGAAGATCGCCAGCCACATCCAGCTCGGCAGCGCCAGCAGGTAGGGGGTGAGCCGCCGCATCGCGCTAGGCCTGGGTGATGGACTGGAAGATCGGGTTGAACACCTGCTCCTGCTGGGTGGTCAGCTTGGTGTAGGTGCGCAGCTTGGCATAGTCGGCCTCGGTCGGGAACATGAGCGGGCTGCCGACCATGTCCTCCAGCGCCTTCTTGTCCTCGCCCTTGGCCGTCTTGGCCTTCTCCCTGAGCAGGTCCTGTACGGCCGGGACCGGGGTGACGTACTGGATGAACTCATCCAGCTCGGCGGCCACGGCCGGCTGGTAGAGGTAGTCCATCAGCATGAGCGCGTCCACCGGGTTGGCCGCGCCCTTGGGGATGAGCATGTTGTCGGTCCAGATCGTGCCGCCCTCCTCGGGCACCACGAACTTGACGGGCTCGCCGGCGAGCTGACGCTGGAAGACGTCGCCCGACCAGGCCATGCTCAGCCAGATGTCGCCCTTGGACACGGCGTCAATGTACGACTGATCATAATATTTCCGCACAATTCCGGCGTCGCGCTGCGCCTTCAGCTTCTCCCCGGCCTTCTTCCAGTCGTCCTCGGTCGACTTCTCCGGGTCGATCCCCAGCGCGAACATGCCGAAGTTGCCGATCTCCTGCGCGTCGGCCATCATGCCGACCCGCCCCTTGTACTTGGGATCGAACAGCGCCTCGATGCTGGTGATGTCGTCCTTGATCTGGTCGGTGTTGTACGCGATGCCGGTCACCCCGGAGGTGTACGGAACCGTGTACTGGTTGCCCGGATCGTAGGAGCGCTCCTTGTACTTCTGGCCGGCGTTGGCCGAGAAGTTGGGCAGCTGCGCGTGGTCCAGCGGCACCGCGTAGCCGAGCTCGATCATGTGCTGGAGCTGGATGCCGTTGGTCATGACGACGATGTCGTAGCCCAGGGACTGCCCGGCGCGCAGCACCGGGTCGGCCTTGCCGAAGAACTCGGCGTTCTCCTGGATGACCTCTTTGTATTCGTACGAGATGCCGGTGGCCTGCTTGAACTTCTCCAGCGGGGCCTTGTCCTCCGGCATGTACTCGGGCCAGTTGGCGAAGACGAGTTTGCCGTGCTTGGTCTGCTTGGACCAGAAGTCCTTGACGGCGTCGGGCTTGGGGGGCGCGGCCTTCTGCCCCTGCACGCCACAGGCGGCGAGGGCGAGGCCGGCGGCCGAGTAGCCGGCCAGCCTGAAGACGTCACGACGGGTGCGGGGGAGGTTGAGACGGGGGTACATGGGGTGCTATCAACTTCCAATCACGTACGAGTGCTGCGCCTGCCAGGACAGCCACACGGAGTCGCCCCGCTCCGCCGTGGCCGTCGCGTCATGCGCGTTCTGCTGGAACACGGTGACCTCGGCCCCGTCAGCGAGACTCACCGCATAACTGTTGTAGGTGCCCAGGTAGACGACCTCGGCCACGGTTCCACGCACGGCGCTCAGCCCGGCCCCGGGCTCCTCCGTGCCGATCATGATCTTTTCGGGCCGTACGGTGACCTTCACCTCGCCGTCGCGTCCCGGCACCAGGACCCGGCCGCCGCCGATCTCCAGCGCGCCGCCGGTCGCGGTGCCCCCGAGCAGGTTGGAGGTGCCGATGAAGCCGGCCACGAAGGCGGTCGCCGGCCGCTCGTAGATCTCGCGCGGACCGGCGAGCTGCTCGACCAGGCCGTCGTTCATGACGGCGATCCGGTCGCTCATGGTCAGCGCCTCGTTCTGGTCGTGCGTCACGTACACGAACGTGATGCCGACCTCGCGCTGGATGCGCTTGAGCTCGATCTGCATGGCCTGGCGCAGCTTGAGGTCGAGCGCGCCGAGCGGCTCGTCGAGCAGGAGCGCCCGCGGCCGGTTGACCAGAGCCCTGGCCAGCGCCACGCGCTGCTGCTGGCCGCCGGACATCTCCCGCGGCCTGCGCTTCTCCCTGCCGGTCAGATCGACGATCTCCAGCATCTCGCCGACCCGCCGCTTGATCTCCTCCTGCGGCGTCTTGCGCTGCTTGAGCCCGAAGGCCACGTTGTCCCAGACGCTCATGTGCGGGAAGAGCGCGTAGGACTGGAAGACCATGTTCACGTCGCGCTTGTTCGGCGGGACGTTCGTGACGTCCTTGCCGTGCAGCCTGACCAGGCCCTTCGAGGGCTCCTCGAACCCGGCGATCATGCGCATGGTCGTGGTCTTGCCGCAGCCGGACGGGCCGAGGAGGGAGAAGAACTCCCCCTCGGCGATGCCCAGCGTGACACCCTTGACCGCCCGGACGACCTCGCCATGCGAGAGATACTCCTTGACGACGTCCTCAAGCTCTATCGCGTGCAGCTCAGTCATCCCAGGCACTGTCCTATTCGCCGATGTAGTGCATGACGTGCTTGACCCGGGTGTAGTCGTGCAGGCCGAAGACCGACAGGTCCTTGCCGTACCCGGAGTGCTTGAACCCGCCGTGCGGCATCTCGGACACGAACGGGATGTGCGTGTTGACCCACACCACGCCGAACTCCAGGCGGTTCGACATCCGCATGGCGCGGCCGTGGTCGGAGGTCCAGACCGAGCCGCTCAGGCCGTACTTGACGTCGTTGGCCTTGGCCAGCGCGTCGGCCTCGTCGGTGAAGGTCTGCACGGTGATCACGGGGCCGAAGACCTCGTTCTGCACCATCTCGTCGTCCTGCTTGAGCCCGTCCACGATGGTCGGCGCGAAGAAGTAGCCCTTGTCGCCGACCCGCTGGCCGCCGGTGAGCACCTTGGCGTGCGCCGGGACCCGGTCGATGAAGCCCTGGACCCTGGCGAGCTGGTTCTCGTTGTTGAGCGGCCCGTACAGCGCCTCCTCCTCGGCCAGGTCGCCGGTCACGGTGCCGGCGGCGGCCTCGGTCAGCGCGGCCACGAACTCGTCGTGCACGCTCTCATGCACCAGCACCCGGCAGGCCGCGGTGCAGTCCTGGCCGGCGTTGTAGAGCCCGGCGGTGGCGATGTCCCCGGCGGCCTTGCGCAGGTCCTTGACGTCCTCGAACACCACGACCGGCGCCTTGCCGCCCAGCTCCAGGTGCACCCGCTTGAGGTCGTCGGCGGCGCTCCTGGCGACCGACATGCCCGCGCCGACCGAGCCGGTGATGGCGACCATGGACGCCGCCGGGTGGCTCACCACGAGGTGGCCGGTCTCGCGGTCGCCGGTGACGACGTTGAACACGCCCGCCGGCAGCACCTCGCCGAGGATCTCGGCGAGCTTGAGCGTGGAGGCCGGCGTGGTGTCGGACGGCTTGAGCACGACGGTGTTGCCGGCCGCCAGCGCCGGGGCGATCTTCCAGACCGCCATCATCATCGGGTAGTTCCACGGTGTGACCTGGCCCACCACGCCGATCGGCTCGTGCCGGATGACGCTGGTGTGCTCGGCCAGGAACTCGCCCGCCGTCGGGCCCTCCAGCGTGCGCGCCGCGCCCGCGAAGAAGCGGAAGTGGTCGGCCGCGACCGGGGTCTCGTCCTCCGCCATGCGGGCGCGCGGCTTGCCGGTGTTGAGGCACTCGGCCTCGTTGATCTCATCGGCCCGCGCGTCGATCGCGTCGGCCACCTTCAGCAACAGGTTCGCCCGCTCGCCCGGGGTGGTCCTGCCCCACGACTCGAACGCGGCGGACGCTGCGGCGAAGGCGGCATCGACGTCCTCGGCGCCCGAGACGGGAGCCTGTACGTACGGCTCGCCCGTGCACGGGTCGATGATGTCCGAGAATCGCCCGCTCTTGGCGTCCACGAACTCACCGTTGATGAAGTTCTGCAGACGGGTGATCATGCGCCCTCCTCGTGAGGTGGCTGAGATGCCGCGACTCTTACAGAGCGTGTGCATCTCGACAAGGGATTTCGTGGTGAAGATATCAAATTGCTACGAATTCGCTTGACAGACCGCCAGGAACTGACAACATGTCGCAGCAGGACGGCAACCCAGCGGGCACACCCGCGTAACGCCGGACCGCTAGGAGGAGCGCTCTCGATGACCACGCCGCCCCGCGTCCGCCGCGCCAATCCCAATTCCGGGCCTGTGGTGCTCGACGACCTGTCCAAGCAGATCATCGAGCAGCTCCAGGGCGACGGTCGCATGCCGTACGCGGCGATCGGGAAGGCGGTCGGCCTCTCGGAGGCCGCGGTGCGCCAGCGGGTCCAGCGGCTGCAGGACGCGGGCGTCATGCAGATCGTGGCGGTCACCGACCCGCTCACGCTCGGCTTCCCCCGGCAGGCGATGATCGGCATCAACTGCGAGGGCGACCTGGAGTCGGTCGCCGACGAGCTGGCGGCCATCGAGGAGATCGACTACGTCGTGCTCACGGCGGGCTCCTTCGACGTGATCGTCGAGGTGGTCTGCGAGGGTGACCGGCACCTCCTGGAGATCCTCAGCAAGATCCGCGCCATTCCCGCCGTGCGGGCCACGGAGTCGTTCGTGTACCTGAAGCTGCGCAAGCAGACCTACTCATGGGGCACCCGCTGACCCACCCTGGCCACGGCCCTGACCGGCGCGCCATCGGCCCCGGGCAGCCGTAGCGGCAGCATGGACACCTCGATCGGCCGGCCGTCCGCCTGCGCCCGCAGGAGGCGGTCGAGGCCGGTCAGGTTCTCGGCGATGACGGCGTGCGCGCCGCACAGCACCCGGTGCGCGGGGAAGTCCGCGGCGGGCGTGGGGTCGACGCTCAGCGCGTCGATGCCGACCGTACGCACTCCGCGCGCGACGAGCAGCGCCGCGGCCTCCTCCGTCAGATACGGATGCTCCTCGTACGCGGCCGTCCCCCAGTGCGCCGACCAGCCGGTGGCGACGAGCACGATCACGCTCTCGAAGCCCGGCCGCCCCGAGCCGATCTGCTCGAACGCCGCCGCCCCGATCGGCGCGCGCGGCGCCAGGCCCCGGGCGTCCACGACGATGGCGGGCCCGCAGAACCGGTCGAGCGGCAGCGCGTCGAGCGTGGGCAGCGAGTCGTCGATGTGGAACGGCGCGTCCACGTGGGTGCCGGACTGGGAGCCCAGGTGCAGGCCCAGCACGTTGACGCCGTCCCGTGCCACGGTGAGCGCCGGCCCGATCGAGACCTCCGGATCACCCGGATAGACGGGCATCCCGGTCTCGATCGGCACCGACAGATCGACCAGCTCCATCAGAGGACCGGCTCCGCGGCGGCCGCGTCGACGATGGGCAGGACCGGGGTGTCGGCCGAGCGGACCAGGCGCGGCCCGTCGGGCCCGTACACCTCGCGCGGCTCGGGGAAGGCGGTCAGCAGCGCCAGGTAGAGCAGCGCCGCGACGGCGAGCCCGAGCGGGAGCGAGATGTCCACCCCGCCCGCCAGGTCTCCGAGCGGCCCGACGAACTGGCCGGGCAGGTTCACGAACATGAGCGCCAGGCCCGCCGAGACCAGCCAGGCGCTCAGCCCCCGCCAGTTCCAGCCGTGCGTGAACCAGTAGCGGCCGCCGCGCTGGCGCCGGTTGAAGACCTGCAGCGCCTCGGGGTCGTACCAGCCGCGCCGCGTCACGTAGCCGAGCATCATGATCACCATCCAGGGAGCGGTGCACGTGATGATCAGGGTGGCGAACGTCGAGATGCTCTGCGTGAGGTTGGCGGCGAAGCGGCCGACGAAGATGAACACGATCGAGAGCGTCCCGATGAACACCGTGGCCTGCACCCGGGAGAAGCGCGGGAAGACGCTGGAGAAGTCGAGCCCCGTGCCGTAGAGGGAGGTGGTGCCGGTGGACATGCCGCCGATCAGGGCGATGAGGCAGACCGGGACGAAGTACCAGCCTGGCGAGACGGCCAGCAGGCCGCCGACGTAGTTGGGGGCGGCCGGGTCCACGTACTCGGCGGCCTTGGCGGCGATGATCGAGGCGGTGGTCAGGCCGAAGAGGAACGGCAGGATGGTGGCGATCTGCGACAGGAAGGCGGCGGCCATCACGCGCGAGCGCGGGGTGCTCGCCGGGATGTAGCGCGACCAGTCGCCGAGGAAGGCGCCGAAGGAGACCGGGTTCGACAGCACGATCAGGGCCGCCCCGATGAACGACGGCCAGAACAGCGGGTCACCGGCCGCGAGGGTGCCGGGGTAGGAGGGGTCGAAGTCGCCGGCGAAGGCGAAGACCCCCAGCACGAACAGCAGCGACGCCGCCACGACCGCGATCTTGTTGACGAACAGCATGAAGCGGAAGCCGTACACGCAGACCACGAGCACGAGGACCGCGAAGATCGCGTACGCGACCCCGTACGACAGGTCGGAGTCCGGCAGCCCGGCCAGCCGGTGCGCCCCGCCCACCAGCGCGTCGCCCGACGACCACACCGAGATCGAGAAGAAGGCGATCGCGGTCAGCAGGGACAGGAACGAGCCGACGACCCGGCCGTGCACGCCCAGGTGGGCCGAGGAGGAGACGGCGTTGTTGGTGCCGTTGAGCGGCCCGAACAGCGCCAGCGGCGCCAGGATCAGCGCGCCGACGACCAGGCCGAGCACGGTGGCGGCCAGCCCCTGCCAGAAGGACAGGCCGAACAGGATGGGGAAGGCGCCAAGAACGCAGGTGGCGAAGGTGTTGGCGCCGCCGAACGCGACCCTGAACAGGTCGATCGGGCGGGCGGTGCGGTCAGGGTCGGGGATGCGCTCGACACCATAGGTCTCGACCTCGGTGATGCTCATGACGGTTGCTCCTCCTGCGCGTTCTTCTCCTGCGCGTCCTTCTGCAGGGCCAGCAGGCTGACGAGGTCGTAGGCCACGTGGGAGGCGGCGACCGAGGTGATCTCCGCGTGGTCGTAGGCGGGGGCGACCTCGACCACGTCGGCTCCGACGAGCCGGCAGCCGGCCAGGCCGCGCAGGATCTCCAGCAGCTCCCTGCTGGTGAGGCCGCCCGCCTCCGGCGTACCGGTGCCGGGGGCGTGGGCCGGGTCGAGCACGTCGATGTCCACGGAGACGTAGAGCGGCCGGTCGCCGACGCGCTGCCGGAGCACGTCGATCACCTCGTCCAGCCCGCGCCGCAGCACGTCGGCCGCGGTCAGGATGCCGAACCCGAGCCGCCGGTCCTCCTCCAGATCCTTCTTGCCGTACAGCGGGCCCCGGATGCCGACGTGGCTGACGGCCTCGGTGTCGAGCAGCCCCTCCTCGACCGCCCGCCGGAACGGCGTGCCGTGAGTGTACTCGGCCCCGAAGTATGTGTCCCACGTGTCGAGATGCGCGTCGAAGTGCAGCAACGCCACCGGACCGTGCTTCTTGGCGGCCGAGCGCAGCAGCGGCAGCGCGATCGTGTGGTCACCGCCGATGGTGACCAGCTTCGCGTCCAGCGCGTCGGCCGCGCCCTCGATGGCCTCGACGGCCGCGCCGATGTCGAACGGATTCGCCGCGATGTCCCCGGCGTCGGCCACCTGTACCCGCTCGAACGGGGAGACGTCCAGCCCGGGGTTGTAGGGCCGCAGCAGCCGCGAGGCCTCCCGGACGGCGGCGGGCCCGAACCTGGCGCCCGGCCGGTAGGACACCCCGGCGTCGAACGGCACGCCCACGACCGCCACATCGGCCCGCTCGACCTGGTCGAGGCGCGGCAACCGGGCGAAGGTGGCGGGCCCGGCGAATCGTGGGACCTTGGAGGAGTCGACGGGACCTGTGTTCATGTCGGCCAGTGTTCGTCATGCCCCTGACCTGCGGCAATTGTCAGAAACACGAAGTAGCACGGCGTGTGTTGTGGCTGGCCACAAAGCCGGTCACCGCGGCCTCGGCGGCCGCGGTGAGATCAGGCGAAGAGCTCCTCCACGGAGTCGACGGTGAACGCCCGATCGAGCCACCCGTCCACGACCGCGGGGTCCTCGCAGGCCATGATCCGCTCCCGGACCTCGTCAGGGACCGCGATCCCCCGCACGCCGAGAATCTTCAGCAAGCCCTTCGCCTCACCTCGGGCCTCGCCCTCGGCCAGCAAGCTCTCGGCGTACTCGCCCTGGTACGGATAGGTCTGCATACCCATCAGTCTCCCCCACTCCTGGTACGTGAGATCGAGGGTTGTGATCTTCGTCAGGCCCACGGGGGCGACCATGGCCAAGACATTACTAAAACCGCCGAATTCCTTACTCAGAGTTTGCGAGCTGGATCGTGGCGATCTCCCAGGCGGTCAGCGGCAGCCGGATCGTCCCGTCCGTCACCGGGATCGGGTCCCCCGGACGGCCCCGCAGGTCCGCGTGCCGGGCCTGGGTGAAGGCGCCCTCGACGACCACCTCGGTGGCCTCCGGGGTCATCGCCACCACGCGCAGCTCCTGCCACTCCTCCCGCATCCTGAGCGAGGTCATCACCACGCCCTCCCCCGTCACCGACAGGCCGTGACCGGGCTGCGGGAGTGCCAGCAGGTCGCGGTCGCCCTGGCCGGGCACCACCAGCAGGTCGTGGCGGAACGTCTCCGCCTGCGGCACCGCCTCCTGCCACGACTCCCCGTACGGCATCAGCGCCAGGCTCACCGAGCGCACCCCGCGCGACTGAGCGGCCGGGGTCGGCAGTTGCGGGCCCGCGGGCTCCGGGCGCAGGGCGTTGCGGTTGCGCGAGAGGTAGCCGACCGAGCGCAGCAGCGTGAGCGCCAGCTCCCCGTCCGCCAGCTCGTACTCCGTCACGTGCTCCAGCAGCGCCGCCACCCCGCCGGCCGCCACCCACGAGGAGGCGGGGAAGGTGGGCAGGGGCGTCTCGCCGCAGCCGCCCTCCGAGGTCAGCCCGCGCGTCACGACCGCGAACTGCCCCTCGGCGTGCGACTGCGCCGCCTCGGCGGGCAGCGGGACGTGCAGGCGTACCCGGTGGTCGGCGCAGCGGTTGTCGAACTCGACGTGCAGCCGGACGTACGGCTCGCCCGCGCGCAGCTCCACCCGGGTGGTGACGGCGATCTCCTCGGTCCTGACGCCGCGCGCCGCGGCGGGCAGCTCGGGCGAGCCGTCGATCCCGTCGCCCGCCGCCGGCCAGCGGTACGTGCGCCGCACGTCCACCGCCGCCACCAGCGGACCGGAGCAGACCAGCTCGGCCTCGACCGATTCGGGCTCGGAGACCAGCAGGTCGGTCGCGGGCGGCGCGTAGTTGTAGGTGTCGCCCACGTCGCCGCCGTCCACGATGCGGCCGGCTCCCGTGACCGTCGTCCCGTCCTGGCCCACCAGCGTCAGCGTGCCGTCGGCCGCGATCACGACCCGCAGCAGCCCGTTGTCCAGCACCTCCTCGTCGCCGCGCACCGGGAGGGTCGCGGAGTCCGAGCCGAGCCAGCAGGACGGGTCGTGCACCAGGGACGAGCGGCCGCCGGCGGGCTGGTCGCCGAACACCTTGGCGTGCGGCGCGGTCCGCAGGCTGGTGTGGCCCAGCGGCGGCACCTCGACCAGGGCCGCGACCGTGCGGCGCGGCTCGGCGAGTATGCGCACGCGCGTCACGCCGTCCAGGGCTCCGCGCAGGTCGTCCACGTCGAAGACGACCGAGGTCTCACGCGCGACCGTGAACGTCAGCGTCCCGTCCTCGACCGACCAGCCCGTGATCTGCTGGCCGTACAGCTCGGTCCCGTGCACGAAGGTCAGCGCCGTCGCCGGGTCCATCTCCTCGTCGAGCAGCAGCGTGGCGGCGTACTCCAGCGGCTGGGTGGGCACCGCCGCGCGAGCCGGGTCGACCAGCGGGTCGGTGCCGGCGACGTCCACGATCACGACGCCGCGCCGCGTGGCCGGCGTCGGGTTGACCACGAGCACCCCGTCAGCCGGTACGGACGCCGCCAGGCGCGCGGTCACCATGTCGCGCACAGCCTGGCCGAGCTGCTCGGCCTCCGCGATGCGGGCGGCCACCTGCTGGGCGGTGTCGTCCACGCCGCAGCCGGTCACGGAGTCGTGCCCGCTGGCGTCCACCAGCCGCCACCACGCCATGTCCAGGAAGCGTCCCGGCCATTCGCCGCCCCAGAGGGTGGCCAGCGGTTCGGCGTAGCGTTCGACCATCCGCTCGGCGCGGCCCATCGCCTGCTTGACGTGGGCGCGGACCGAGATGACACCGGGCAGGATGTTGGCCCGCGCGTGGGAGCGCAGCTCGCCGGTGACGCGCGGCAGGCCCGCCACGTCACCCGAATAGGCCCCGATATATCCGGACAAGGTGTCCATGCGGGCGCCGATCGCCGACACCATCTCCGGCAACCCGCGCACGGGCGCCGAGTGGTCGGTCCCGTACATCGCCAGCAACGACCCCTCGGGCCCGTGCCACTCGCGCATCGTGGCGACGAACGCCGCCGCCCGCCCGGCCAGCCCCGTCGAGTCGTAGAACAGGTGCGCCCCGTTGCCGTATCCGCCCGCCGGCAGGTACTGCGTGCGCAGCGCCGTCCCGTCGGGAGCGACCCAGGCGAAGGCGTCGGTGGTCACCGACGACGGCACCCCGCGATAGACGCAGGCGTGCAGCAGCCCGGCCTTGCGCAGGATCTGCGGCATCTGCGCCGTGTGGCCGAACATGTCGGGCAGATAGCCGACCGGCATCGCCCCGCCGAGCTTGTCGGCCCGGTCCATGCCGAGCTCCAGGTTGCGCACGATGTTCTCGCCCGAGCACAGGAACTCGTCGAGCAGGATCTGCCACGGCCCCACCGCCAGCCGCCCCGACTCGACCAGCGCGGCGATGCGGTCCCGGTTCTCCGGCCGCACCTCCAGGTAGTCGTCCACGCAGGCGAGCTGCCCGTCGAGGGTGAAGTGGTAGCCGGGCTCGCGCTCCATCGTGTCGAGCACCTCGTCCAGCAGCGCCACCAGGCGCAGCCGGAAGCGCTGGAAGGGCTCGTACCACTCCCTGTCCCAGTGTGTGTGCGGTACGACGACGATCTCCGTGCTCACGCTGCTTCCCCTCCAATGGGCAGTCCATGCTGTACGGCGTAGCGGGCGGCGATCCGCTGAGCCGTCACGATGTCCTCCAGGGCGCCGCTCGCGCCTGTGAGCGGCGGCTTGCCATCGTTCACGAAAGCATGGAAGGCGGCGAGCTGTACTTCGAATGCCTCAGCCACGTCACGCCATTCGGCCCGGCTCTCCGCGCCGCCCGCGCCGGTGACCACGGTGAGCGTCGTGGGCGCGTTCATCAGGTAGGGGGCGGGGAAGACCAGCTCCAGCGAGCCCCGGTCGTGGTGGATGACCACGGTCTCGCGGTAGGCCGGGTAGTCCTCCATGTAGTGCCAGCGGATCGCGAACCGGCCGGCGACCGGCAGCGACCCGGAGATCTCGATGGACCCGGGCGCGGGGCCCCACGAGTCCACGTACGAAATTTCGGCAGGCGACCCGGTAAAGCGCCGCAAGAGCGACAAGTCGTGGCATATCGAGCCCAGCGATACTCCGTACACGTTCCGTACCGCCTCCGAGGCCGGCTCCCCCAGCGCCTGCGAGACGAGCGCGGTCTCGGCCGCCCGCAGCGAGCCCAGCAGCGCCGGGTCCACGTCGCGCGCCTGCGTCAGGTTCGCGAACGCGAGCTGCGACTCCCCGCTCGGGTGCAGCACGGTCACCTCGACCGACCTGACCGCCTCCGGGCCGCCCAGCTCGGCCAGCAGCTCCTCGGCCCTGCGCACGGCCGGGTCGTACTGCTTCATGTAGCCCACCATCAGCCGCCCCTCGGGCAGCGCGGCCACCTCGGCCCTGGTCAGCGCCAGCGGCTTCTCGCACAGCACGGCGTAGCCGGCGGCGAGCGCCTGGCGCACGGCGTCGCCGTGGGAGCCGGAGAACAGCATGACGACCGCGTCGAAGCCGCCGTCGGCCAGCAGGTCCGCCACGGAGGTGTAGCGCCTGGCCGCGCCCAGCCGGTCGCCCACCGCGTCGGCGAGCGTGCGCGACAGGTCGCAGACGGCCGTCACCTCGAACAGGTCGCGGCGCCTGGACAGCAGCGGCACGTACACCGCCTGCGTCACGGCCCCGCACCCCACAAGAGCGAGTTTCACAGTCCCAAGTCCTTCAGCTTCTGGCGGTTGGCGGCCTGGTCGGCGATGTTCTGGGCCACCGTGCGGCGGCCCGGCAGGGTGTCCTGCTCGATGATGATCCAGCCCTCGTAGCCGATCTCGTCGAGCGTGCGGATCACCGCGGGCAGGTCCAGCTCGCCCTCGCCGAGCCGCGCGAACCCGCCGCGGCCCATGAGCTCGCGCAGGTCGGAGCCGTCGGCCAGGGCGGCGGCCAGGATCTTGGTGTCGCCGTCCTTGATGTGGACGTGCCCGACCCGCTCCGACCACTCGCGCAGCGCGGTCACGGGGTCGCCACCGGCCAGCAGCAGGTGTCCCGTGTCGAGGCAGAGCTGCACGTCGGTGAGCTCCAGCAGCCGCTCCACGTCCTGCGGGGTCTCGACGTAGGTGCCGAGGTGGTGGTGGAAGGCGGGCTCGAACCCGCGCTCACGGCACCGGTCGGCCGCCTCCTGCACGCGGGCGGCGTAGGCGGGCCATTCGGAGGCGGCCAGCCCTGGAACGCTCCCGCCGGGCCGCGCGAAGCGCTCGGCCGAGCCCGAGCAGGCCAGCGTGGGCCGGGGTCCCAGCCCGTCCGGCGCCTCGGGCGCGGCGGCGAACACGTCAAGCGCGGTCTCCAGCGCGGGCAGCCCGCGCTCGAACGCCTCCGCGTCGCCGTACCTCAGGTCCACCCAGCCGCCCGCGAGCAGCAGGCCGCTGCCGGAGAGCCGGTCGGCCAGCTCGGAGCCGGTGCCCAGGTAGCCGATCGGACCGGAGTCGATGCCCTCGTAGCCGGCCTCGGACAGCGCGCTGACCATCTCGTCCGCGGTCAGCGGGGGCGGCGCGTCGCTCAGCTCGAACACGCCGAAGCTCACGGGGGCGTTGGCGACTTTCCTCACGCGGGGGCTCATGGCCTCACTCCGTTCGTCGGCGGCTCGTTCGCCCGGATGCTCACTCGCATAGGGCGATCACCTCGTTCTCGTACGTTTCCAGCCGGTGCCGTCCTGATCCTGCGCGCACCAGCACGCGCTCGCCGCGCACCACCTGCCGGTCACCGTCCGGGCGGACCAGCACCAGGCCGTCGGCGTCCAGCGCCAGCAGCTCGTCGCCCAGCCTGACCAGCAGCGGCCCGTCGGGGCTCGTGGAGACGGCGGTGCGCCCGGCCCGCACGCCGTCCAGCACCGCGCCGGGGTCCTCGGCCAGCACCCAGGTCGTGGGCGACCCGGGCTGGCCGTCGGAGCCGTCGCGGTGGAAGTCGCTGCCGCCGATCGCGATCACGTCGTCGCGCCAGGCGTCGGCCCAGGCCAGCGGCGCGCCCCAGCGGCGGTCCCACCAGCCGGAGCTCCAGACCTCGGCGACCCTGGGCCGGCGGCTGATCGGCAGCAGCCAGGCGCAGTCACCGCCGAGCGGGTGGTTGATCGAGATCAGGCCGCCCGCGCGCTCGGCGTGCTCGACCCACGAGTCCGCGGGCTGCCGGAAGTCCACCCAGCCGACGTCGCCGAACACGTTCGCGTGGCCCCGGTCGGTGGTGACCTCCTGGCCGGGGATGAGCGTGATGTCCCGCCCGATCTTCGCCAGCCAGGGGTGGTGGCTGACGGTGTTGTGGTCGGTGACGGCCAGGAAGTCCAGCCCGCGGCCATATGCCCGCTCGGCCAGCTCGGCGATGGTCAGGCTGCCGTCGCTGTGCACGGTGTGGGCGTGGAAGTCCCCGGCGTACCAGCGCAGGCCGTCGACGTCGGGCAGGTCGCGCCGTGGCGGGCGCTCGCCGTGCGGGGGCTCGGCGGTGACCGGCTCCGGCGGGGCGACGGTCTCCGTGGTGATCTCCAGCGTGTAGTCGAGCCCCTCCGGCGGGATGCGGTGCAGCCGCAGCCACACGTGCCAGGTGCCCGGCTCGGGCTCGCCCGGCAGGTAGCCGGGGGTCGCCCAGCCCGAGGTGATCGTGTACTCGTCGCGGGCGCCTCCCGACCAGCCGCGGAACCCGTCGGGCGCGCCGCACCCGAGGTCGATCACGCCCTGCGACCTGTCGTAGCCCAGCCGGACGGTCACGGCCGCGGTGCCGGCGGGCACCTCGAACGGGACCTCCCGCAGGATCTGCTCCAGCCGGTCGTCCAGACTCCAGTGCCTGTTCACACCAACTCACCGTCCCGGTAGACGAGGGCCCGGTCGCGCCTGGGCACCGCGTAGCCCTCGTCGCCGATCTCGGGCTCGCTCCCCTCGGGCACGACGGCCTGCACGCTCACGTCGTTGACGTCGAGGGTCACCAGGTGGGACGCGCCCAGGTTCTCCACGATGGCCACCTTTCCGCCCAGCGCGCCCTCCGCGGGCCCGGCCGAGTAGGCCATGTACTCGGGCCGTACGCCGTACACGATCTTCTCCCCGTCGATCAGCCGCCCCTCCGCCGCGGCCGGGACGGCGACCTTGCACCCTGCCACGTCCAGCGTGTCACCTCGTACGGCCCCGTCCAGCAGGTTCATGGGCGTCGAGCCGATGAATCCGGCCACGAACGTGTTCGCGGGCCGCTGGAACACCTCGGCCGGCGTCCCGATCTGCCGGATGTGACCGACCTCCATGACGGCCATCCTGTCGGCCATGGCCAGCGCCTCCGCCTGGTCGTGCGTGACGAAGACGGTGGTGACGCCCAGCTCGCGCTGGAGCTTCTTCAGGAACGTACGCGCTTCGAGCCGGAGCCTGGCGTCCAGGTTGGACAGCGGCTCGTCGAACAGGAACGCCTGCGCCTGCGTGGCCATGACCCTGGCCAGGGCCACCCGCTGCTGCTGCCCGCCGGAGAGCTGGCCGGGCCGTCGGTCCATGAGCTGGTCGAGCCCCAGCCGGGCCCCCACCTCGGCGGCCTTGTCGCGGCGCGCCCCCTTGGCGACCTTCTTGATCCGCAGCGGGTAGGCGATGTTGTCCGTGACGTCCATGTGCGGGAACAGCGCGTAGTCCTGGAAGACCATGGCGATGTCCCGGCCGCCCGGCTGCACCCCGGTCACGTCGCGTCCGCCGATCACCACGGACCCGCCCGTGGCGGTCTCCAGCCCGGCGATCGTGCGCAGCAGCGTGGTCTTGCCGCAGCCGGAGGGGCCGAGCAGGGCGAAGAACTCGCCGTCGGGGACGGCCAGGTCGAGCGCGTCGAGGGCTTTCACCCCGCCGGGATAGACCTTGGTCAGCCCGCGTAGTTCGATGGCGGCCATTAACGCTTGATCCCTCCGTGGAAGCGGAAGCCATACTTCTTGCTGACGAACAGGTACATGAGCACCACGGGGACCGAGTACAGCAGACCGAACGTGGACAGCATGCTGAGGTTGGCCTGGCCGCCCTCGGTGTACAGCGTGTACGTGATCACGGCCGCGGGCTGCTTCTCGACGTCGCTCAGCAACAGGTACGGCATCAGGAAGTTCCCCCACACGTTGGCCACGGCCCAGACCGCGATCGTGGCCAGCCCGGGGCGCACCAGGGGAACCACCACATGCCGCACGATCTGCAGCGGCGTGGCCCCGAACACCCGGGCCGACTCCTCATAGGACTTCGGCGTGGCGTCCATGAAGTCCTTGAGCATGAAGATCGCCGCGGGCAGCAGCCCGCCGGTCAGGATGAGGATCAGGCCGAACTGGGAGTCGATGAGGTTGAGCTCCACCGCGAGCTGGAACAGCGGCACCATGGCCGCCGTCCCCGTGATGATCGACGAGAGCAGCAGCAGCGCGTACAGCAGGGCGTCCCGGCCGGGCAGCCGCACCCGGCTCAGCGCGTACGCCGCCAGCGCCGCCATCGCCACGACCAGCACGGCCGTCCCCACCGAGAGCACCACCGAGTTCAGCAGCGACGGCAGCGCGTACGGATGCTCCACGACCGCCCGGAAGTTGTCCCAGGTGAAGTCGGGCACCGAGACCTCGTAGGTGGGGTCCGAGGTGAACGGCGCGGTCACCAGCCACAGCAGCGGGATCGTGAAGAAGGCCAGCAGCACCGCGATCAGCGTGTAGAAGCCGATCCGGCCCAGGACGAAGCGCGTCATTTCTTGCTCCGGAGCAGCCGCAGGTAGAACACCGCCACGACCAGGTTGATCAACAGGATGATCGTGGACACGGCCGCGCCGTAGCCCAGCTCGCCGCTCTGCAGCGCCACCTTGTACACGTGCACGGCCAGCACCTCGGACTTGCCGTCGGGGCCGCCCGCGGTGAGCAGGAAGGGGGTGAAGTCGTTGAACGTCCACAGGCTGATGAGCAGCAGGTTCGTCAGGATGTGGCCTCTGATGTGCGGGAAGACCACGTCCCTGAGCTGCTGCCAGCCGGAGGCCCCGGCCAGCCGGGCGCTCTCCAGGTGGGAGGGCGGGACGTTCCCGAGCGCGGCGCCGTACAGCATCATCGAGAACGCCGTGCCGCGCCAGGTGTTGAACACGATGATCGACAGCATCGGGTGGTCGAGCAGCCAGGCGAAGCCGGGCAGGCCGAGCAGCGCGTTGAGCGTGCCGCCGTCGCGGTCGAGCAGCGCCACCCACAGGAACGACACCACCGCGCTGGGCAGGATCCAGGCCAGGATGACCAGGCCCTCCACCAGCCGCTTCAGCGGCCCGCGCCGGTCGCGCAGCAGCCACGCGATGCCGAAGCCGAGCCCGACCTGGCCGATGACGGCCGAGCCGAGCACGAACTGCGCGGTCAGCCAGGTCGAGCTCCAGAATTCGGGGTTCGAGACCGCGCCGATGAGGTTGTCCAGCCCGACGAACTGGGGCTCCGCGGCCGCGGCCCCGGTCAGCCGGTAGTTCGTGAGCCCGAGATAGAGCACCCACAGGGCCGGGAAGACCAGGAAGACCGCGATGAGCAGCAGGGCGGGCGCGGCGAAGGCCCCCGCCCGCAGCCTGCCCAGGCCCGCCGCGTCCGAGCTGTAGCGGCGGGCGGGCCTGGTCTCCTCGACCGGCTCGGGGGCCTCAGGCGCCTCAGGAGGCGATGTTGCCTGCGCCACCGGCGATTCCTTCGAGCTTCTTCTGATAGTCGGCCGCCGCCTGGTCGGGCGCCGTGCCTCCGACGACCGCGGCGGTCGCCTCCTGCAGCGCCACCGACACCTGCGGATAGGCCGCGACCGGCGGCCGGTAGGCCGTCAGCGGCAGCACCTTCTCCGAGATGAAGGTCAGCAGCGGCTCACCCGCGAGGATCTCCTTGTTGACGTCGGTCCGCGGGGTGACGCGGACGTTGCCGTCCTTGGTCTCCTCCTTCAGCGCGTCGGGCGACAGCGTGAAGGCCGCCAGCTCGAAGGCTTCCTTGGGGTGCTTGCTGTTGGGGTTCACGGTGCGCAGCGCGCCGCCGGACATGCTCACGAAGTCCTGGCCGCGCAGGCCCTTGCCGGCCTCGATGGCCGGGATCATGGCGTAGCCGACGGTCTGGTCACGGTCGGCCATCTTGGCCACGCCCGTCTTGGGGTTGACCACGCCGCGCCAGAAGTAGTCGCCCTCCATCAGGATGCCGATCTTGCCCTGGGCGAACTGCTGGAACGACTTGTCGCGGCCCTTGGCCTCCTGCTGGAGCTTGGGGTCGCCGAGGCCGCCGCCGTAGATCTTCTGGTAGAAGCCGAGCGCGTCCTTCAGCGGCTGCGTGGCGCCGCTCCACTTGCCGTCCTTCTGCACCTCTCCGCCCGCGCCCGCGAGCAGCGGCAGCACGCCCTGCATCGAGGTGGCCTCGCCCATGGCGGTGCCGGCGTTGATCTGCAGCGGCACGGGCACGCCGGAGGACTTCAGCTTGGTCCCGGCGTCGAGGATCTCCTGCCAGCTCTTCGGCTGCCAGTCGGCGGGGAGCCCGGCCTTCTGGAAGAGCGTCTTGTTGAAGTAGAGCACCCGGCCGTCGGTGCCGACGGGCAGGGCGTACCTCTTGCCGTTGAACTCCGTCATGCCCTGGACGGCCTCGGGGATCTGGGCCCAGCCGTCCCAGCTCTCGGCCTCGGGCCCGACCAGCTCCGGCAGGGGCTTGAGATAGCCCGCCTCGGCGAACTCGCCGGCCCAGATGCCGTCGATGTCGATCACGTCCGCGCCCTTGCCTGACTTGAGGTCGAGGGAGAGCTTGGTCTTGTACTGTTCGTCGTCGACCCCGCTGGGGACGAACTTGACCGTGACGTTCTTGCCCTTCGCCTTCTGCGCAGCCTCGAACTTGGGGATGACCCAATTCGCGATGAAGTCCGCGGCCGCGGCGTTCTTGCCGCCCGCGATGGCGTTCTGGGCGATCGTCAGCTCGATGGCGTCACCACCACCCCCGCCGCCGGAGGACTGGCCGCAGGCGGCGAGCCCCAGCCCGGTCGCGGCGAGGACCGCGACCACACCCATCGACTGTTTCCGCAATGCCATGCAAACCCTCCGACGTGTCCTTAAGGGGAGGAAGCCAGGTGCCAATATGTCATGACATGCATATGACGTAAAGGCCCGGCCGCAATTGGTAACATAGCGGACATCCGAATGTCATGACAATATGCCATAGTGTGGACGGTAGCCCTGGAGGTGCTTTGTACGACCTGATCACGATCGGCCGCTGCGGCGTCGACGTCTACCCACTCCAGGCCGGTGTAGGCCTGGCCGACGTCGAGACATTCGGCAAGTTCCTCGGAGGCAGCCCGACGAATGTCGCCGTCGCCGCGGCGCGGCACGGGCTGCGCTCCGCGGTGATCACCGGCGTGGGGGCCGACCCCTTCGGCGAGTTCGTCCGGCGCGCCATCCGCGGGTTCGGCGTGGACGACGCCTACGTGAGCACCATCGAGGGCCCGCCGACGCCCGTCACGTTCTGCGAGATCTTCCCTCCTGACCATTTCCCGCTCTATTTCTACCGCGGCGAGCACCCGCCCGACCTGCAGATCACCCCCTCCTCTCTGGACCTGGCCGCCATCGGCGAGGCGCGCGTGTTCTGGTTCTCGCTGACCGGCCTGAGCCAGGAGCCCAGCGCCGCGGCCCACGCCGCAGCCCTGTCCGTACGCGGGCCCGCGCGCGGCTCGGGCTGGACGGTGTTCGACCTGGACTGGCGGCCGATGCTGTGGGAGTCGCCCGAGGCGGCCCAGGCCGCGGTACGCCGGGCGCTGCCGTACGCGAACGTGGCCGTGGGCAATCTGGACGAGGTGGAGACCGCGGTCGGCGTACGCGATCCGGAGGCCGCCGCGCAGGCGCTACTGGACGCGGGCGTCGAGGTCGCCATCGTGAAAATGGGCCCTGAAGGGGTTTTCGCGCGTACCTCTGAGGAGAGCGCCTTGGTGGAGCCGGTGGAGGTGAAGGTGGTCAACGGGATCGGAGCTGGCGACGCGTTCGGCGGCGCGATCTGCCTCGGGCTGCTGCGCGGCTGGCCGCTGGAGCGCACGATCCGCTTCGCCAACGCCGCGGGCGCGTTCGTGGCCGCCCGCCTGGCCTGCGCCGACGCCATGCCGTCCACGGCGGAGGTCGAGGACCTGCTGAACGGAGTGCGTTCTTGACTGACATGACGCTGCCCAGGACCACCGGTTACGAGCGGCTCACCCACATCCGCGCCACCCGGCCGGAGTGGATCGCCGAGGCCGCGGCCCGCCGCGAGCGGCGCGGCCTGCCCGGTGAGGGCGAACGGCTGCTCATCATCGCCGCCGACCACCCGGCCCGCGGGGCGCTGGCCGTCCGCGACCGGCCGCTGGCCATGGCCAGCCGCACGGACCTGCTCGACCGTCTCCAGGCGGCGCTGGCCAGGCCGGGCGTGGACGGCATCCTGGCCTCGCCCGACGTGCTGGAGGACCTGCTGCTGCTGGGCGCGCTCGAAGGCAAGCTGGCCTTCGGCTCGATGAACCGGGGCGGCCTGCAGGGCTCGGTGTTCGAGCTGGACGACCGCTTCACCGGCTTCGACGCGGACTCGATCGACGCGATGCGCCTCGACGGCGGCAAGATGCTCTGCCGCATCGACCCCGGCGACCACGCGACGGTGGCCACGCTGGAGTCGTGCGCCCGCGCGGTCACCGACCTGGCCCGCAGGCGGCTGGTGGCCATGGTGGAGCCGTTCTGGTCGCTGCGCTCGGAGACCGGTTCGCTGCGCAACGACCTGTCCCCCGACGCGGTGATCCGGGCGATCAGCATCGCCCAGGCGCTCGGCGTCACCTCGGCCTACACCTGGCTCAAGATCCCCGCCGTGCCGGAGATGGAGCGGGTGATGGCCGCCACCACGCTGCCCGCCCTGCTGCTCGGCGGCGACCCGCCCGACATCGACGCCGCCTACGCCGACTGGCACCGCGCGCTGAGCCTGCCCGGCGTGCGGGGGCTCGTCGTCGGGCGCGCCCTGCTCTACCCTCCGGACGACGACGTGGCGACCGCGGTGGACGGTGCCGCCGCCCTGGTTCGAGAGGTCCGCGCATGACATACCTTCCGTACGGCAAGGCCGCCAGCGCCCCGTGGGCGGTCGAGATCACGCCGTCCCTGGCCGGCTGGACGTACTCGGGGCTGCGGGTCGTGGACCTGGCCGGCGAGCCGGTGTCGTTCGACACGGGCGACGCGGAGATGCTCGTCCTGCCGCTGGCGGGCTCGTGCTCGGTCACGCTGCCCGGGGTGACGTACGAGCTGGCGGGCCGCGCGTCGGTCTTCGACGGCCCCTCCGATTTCGCCTATATCCCGATTTCTACGCAGGTGACGCTGGAAGGGAGCTGCCGGATCGCGCTGCCCTCCGCCCGCGCCACCCGCGCCCTGCCGCCCCGCCACGTCGCCGCGGCCGACGTCCCCGTCGAGTTCAGGGGCGCGGGCCAGGCCAGCCGCCAGGTGAACAACTTCTGCGCCCCCGACGTCTTCGAGTGCGACAAGCTCATGGCCGTGGAGGTCCTGACGCCGGGCGGCAACTGGTCGTCCTATCCGCCGCACAAGCACGACACCCCCAACCCGGGCGAGGCCGTGCTGGAGGAGATCTACTACTTCGAGGTGGCCGCCGAGGGCCTCGGCTACCAGCGCGTCTACTCCTCCGAAGGCGGTCAGATCGACACCCTGGCCGAGGTCTCCTCCGGAGACGTGGTCCTGGTCCCCTACGGTTACCACGGCCCCTCCATGGCCGCGCCCGGCTACGACCTCTACTACCTGAACGTGCTGGCGGGCCCGGCCGAGCAGCGGTCGATGGCGTTCTGCGACGATCCTCGCCACGCCTGGATCCGCTCCTCCTGGGAGGGCCAGCCCACCGACCCCAGACTGCCGTTCGGGAGGAACCCATGACCCGGTTGACCGTCGCCCAGGCCGTCGTGCGCTTCCTGGCCCACCAGTGGACCGAGCGCGACGGCGTGGAGCATCGGCTCATCGGCGGCTGCTGCGGCATCTTCGGCCACGGCAACGTCGCCGGGCTCGGCCAGGCGCTGGCCACCTCGGCCGAGGAGCTGCCCTACCACCTGAGCCGCAACGAGCAGGCGATGGTGCACACCGCCGCCGCGTACGCGCGGGCGAGCAACCGGCTGTCCACCCTGGCCTGCACCACCTCGATCGGCCCCGGCGCGACCAACATGATCACCGGCGCGGCCGGCGCGACGATCAACCGGCTGCCCGTGCTGCTGCTGCCCGGCGACATCTTCTCCACCCGCGTGGCCGGCCCCGTGCTGCAGGAGCTGGAGGACCAGCGCTCCTACGACGTCTCGGTCAACGACTGCTTCAAGCCGGTCTCCCGCTTCTGGGACCGGATCAACCGCCCCGAGCAGCTCCCGTCCGCGCTCCTCGCCGCCATGCGGGTGCTCACCGACCCGGCGGAGACCGGCGCCGTGACGCTGGCGCTGCCGCAGGACGTGCAGGCGGAGGCGTTCGACTGGCCGGACGAGCTGTTCGCGCGCCGCGTCTGGCACATCCCGCGGCCGCGCCCCGAGCGGGCGGCCCTGGCCAGGGCCGCCGAGCTGATCAGGTCAGCGGCCCGCCCGCTGATCGTCGCGGGCGGCGGTGCCATCTACGCCGAGGCCACCGAGCAGCTCAGGACCTTCGCGGAGACGCACGGCATCCCCGTGGCCGAGACGCAGGCGGGCAAGGGCGCGCTGCCCCACGGGCACCCGCTCGCCGTCGGCGCGATCGGCGCCACGGGCACCACCGCCGCCAACGCGCTGGCCCGCGAGGCCGACGTGATCATCGGCGTCGGCACCCGCTACAGCGACTTCACCACGGCCTCCAGGACCATCTTCGCGCCCGACGCCAGGTTCGCGAACATCAACATCACCGGCTTCGACGCCGCCAAGCTGTCCGGCCTGCAGCTGGTCGCCGACGCCCGCGAGGCGCTGGCGGAGCTGGGCGAGGCGTGCGCGGGCTGGAGCACGCCGGCCGCCTACCGGGAGCGGGCCGCCGACCTGAACCGGGCGTGGGACGCGGCCGTGGACGCCGCGTACGCGCTGGACGGCTCGCCGCTGCCGCAGTCCGCGGTGATCGGCGCGGTCAACGTGGCCGCGGGCTCCGACGGCGTGGTCGTGTGCGCGGCCGGGTCGATGCCCGGCGACCTGCACAAGCTCTGGCGGCCGAGCGGCCCCGGCAGCTACCACGTCGAGTACGGCTACTCGTGCATGGGCTACGAGATCGCCGGCGGCCTCGGGGTCAAGATGGCGGCGCCTGAGCGCGAGGTGTTCGTCATGGTGGGCGACGGCTCCTACCTCATGATGGCCCAGGAGCTGGTCACGGCCGTCTCCGAGGGCGTCAAGCTGGTCGTCGTCCTGGTGGACAACTCGGGCTTCGCCTCCATCGGCCGCCTGTCGGAGAGCGTGGGCGCCGAGCGGCTCGGGACCTCGTACCGGCATCGTGACGGCGGGCCGCTGCCGGTGGACCTGGCCGCCAACGCGGCCAGCCTCGGCGCGACCGTGCTGCGTCCCGAGTCCGTCTCGGAGCTGCGCAAGGCGCTCGACACGGCCCGCTCGGCCAGGGAGACCACGGTGATCTACGTGCGCACCGACCCGATGGCCGACGACGCGCCCTCCTCGGAGGCGTGGTGGGACGTGCCCGTGGCCCAGGTGGGCACGACCAGCGCCACCTACGCGGCGCGGGAGACGTACGAGGCGAACAAGCGCTCCCAGCGTCCCCACCTCAGCCCGCCCGGCTGATCAGGATTGCCGCCGATCACCTGAGGGAACCCCTCTGACCAGGCATGATCGGGGGGATGGGATGAGACCGTGGCGGGTGATCGGCTGGATCGTGGTCGTCGCGATCGCCCTGTTCTGTCTCTACCACGTCCAGACGGTGGTCATCTCGATCATCATCGGGGTGTTCATCACGGCGCTGCTGCTGCCTCCGGCCCGCTGGCTCTGGTCACGCGGGCTGAGCCGCGCGCTGGCCACCACGATCGTGTTCGCCGCCGGATTCCTGCTCGCGGGGGCGCTCATCGCGCTGCTGGTGCCGCCCACCGTGGAGAGCCTGGCGGAGCTGCGGGCCAGCGTCGGCAAGGTGCTCGACGACCTGCACAACCTGACCTCCAGGCTCGGGCTCGACGATCAGCAGATCGTCGCGCAGGCCAAGGACTACCTGTCCACCCAGGGCCGGCAGATCACCAGCGGGGCCCTGGCCGGGGTCAGGACGGCCGGCGAGATCGTGATCGGGGCCGTGCTGGCGGTCATCCTGTCGATCTACTTCGTGCACGGCGGCGACCGGCTCTTCCACTGGCTCGTGGACCTCGCGCCCGCCTCGGCCAAGAGCCGTATCGCCGAGGCCGGTCACCTGATCTACTCGGTCATCGGCCGCTACATCAGGGGCATCGCGATCGTGGGGGCGGTCGACGGGTTCTTCATCGGGGTCGCGCTGTGGATCCTCGGGGTGCCGATCGCGCTGCCGCTGGCGGTGCTGACGTTCGTGGGGGCGTTCCTGCCGGTGGTGGGGGCGTTCATGGCCGGGCTGCTGGCCGCGGTGGTGGCGCTCGTGGCCAAGGGCTGGCTGGTGGCGCTCATCGTGGTCGCGGTGACCGTCGCGGTGCAGCAGATCGAGGGGCACGTACTGGCGCCGCAGATCTACGGCAAGGCGCTCGACCTGCCCGGGGCGGTGATCCTGGTGGCGATCACGGTGGGCAGCGTGGTCGCCGGGATCACCGGCGCGTTCCTGGCCGCGCCGGTGGCCTCGGTGATCGTGGCCCTGCTCCGCAGGCCCAGGACCGAGCTCATCGGGGCCGTCAGAGCGTGAGCTCCAGCTCCAGCTCGTGCCTGATCGGGATGCCGTCGGACTCGGCCGGAATGCTCGGCTTGAGGGCGCGCGCCCGGTCCACGCCGTGCCGGTGCAGGGCGATCAGGTCGAAGCCGTAGCGCTGGTAGAAGCGCAGGGCGTGGGTGTTGTCGTTGGTGGTGACCAGCCGGAGCCTGCTCGCGCCGCGTTCGGCCGCCACCGCGCGGACGGCGTCCAGCAGCGCCCTGCCCACCCCCTTGCCGGGGAGCACGGCGTCGATCGTGATGATCTCCACGGAACCGGCGCGCTCGGCGTAGGTGATCACGCCGGCCACGTCGTCGCCGTCGTGAGCGATGAAGCCGGGCATCGTGCTCGCGTCGACCAGCTCGCCGCGGCCCAGCGCCACCACGGTCGAGCCGCCCCAGCTCGCGGTGAGCACCCGGGTCACCGCGGTGAGATCGCCTGGCTCGATGGCGCGCACGGACATCGTCATGGCCGTCATTATGGCGCCGGGCGGCGGATTGCGGCGGGGCCTGGACCGGCCCGTCAGTGCCGCTGCTCCAGCACGTCGGCGATGCCCGCCAGGAACGAGTCCACGTCGGCGATCAGGTAGCCCGACCTGAGCAGCACGGTCGAGAACTTGGCCGCGCGCACGTCCTTGGCCAGCACGGGATAGTCGGTCGTGCCGCGCAGGGTGGCCACGATCCGGTCGAGGAAGGCGTCGATCTCGTCCTCGTTGTAGCCGGTGCCCATGCGGCCGGGGCGGAAGGCCACCCGCTCGACGCGCGCCGCCTGGGTCTCGAACCACTCCTCGCGCAGCATGTCGCCGGTGGGCTCGGCCATGGCCAGCCGGACGGGCCGCTTGGCCATGGTCTCCAACGCCACCACGAACGCTTCGAGCGCGAAGTCGACCGCGGTCTCCTGATAGCCGCCGCGTTTGGCACGGAAGGTGGCGCCGCGGACGTCGTCGGCGCTGACGGGCTCCATGGCGTGCGAACCCCGGCCCAGGGTCGCCTCGATCCGCCCGATCAGGGCGTCGACCTCCATGGGGTCGTAGCCTGAACGCATACCCATGACGCGCGGAAAGCGGTTCAAGCTCACTCCTTTTGAAACGTGCTGAGGGGTAGCTCCATTGTGACGCCCTTTATCACGACCATGCGACCCGATGGCTACCGTGGCAGCACCATGCGCCTGTCTCAAGTCTCCTTCCGCTACCGCCGGCGTGCCCCGCTCGTCATCCAGGAAGCCGACGCCCACCTCGCCCCCGGCGACGTGGTCGAGCTGTCCGGGTCGAACGGGGCCGGCAAGTCGACCCTGCTCCGCCTCCTGGCGGGCCTCGCCAGGCCGACGACCGGCACGATCGCCGGCCGTCCCGCGGTGGTCGGCTTCGCCCCCGACCGCTTCCCCGCCGCGCAGCCGTTCACGGTCACGGCCTATCTGCGCCACATGGCCCGCGTCCGCGGCGGGGCCCGCTGGGAGCCGTGGGCCGAGCGCCTGAACATGGGCCACCTCCTCGCCCTGCCCCTGAGCGAGCTGTCGAAGGGCAGCGCGCACAAGGTCGGGCTGACCCAGGCGCTGATGGCCGAGCCGGGGCTGCTGATCCTGGACGAGCCGTTCGCCGGGCTCGACGCCGACACCCGCGAGGCGCTGCCGGCCATCGCCGCGGAGGTGGCCGGCCGGGGCGGCATCGTCATCGCCAGCGACCACCAGGGCGGCCTGCGCGGCCTGCCGGGCCTGCGCCCGTGGTCGATGGTCGACGGGCGGCTCAAAGAGAGCACGGAGGCCTCTCAGGCCCCGGAGAGCGCCACCGGCCCCGGGGCGCCAGAGCCGCGTGACGCGGTGGTGGCGGTCACGTTACCCGCGGCCGAGCTCCATGACTTCCTCGCCAGGATGCACGGCGAGGGCTACCAGGCCCGTGAGATCGAGGAGAGCGGATGATCGCCCTGGCCGTGTTCCGCCTGGCCGCCTATATCCGCTCGCACCGCGTCTACCAGGCGCTCCTGCTCACCCTGGCAATGGTGGCGATCGTCTACGGCAGCCGCGCGCCGAGGGGCGCGGAGGTCTCCGTGCTCACGGACGGCGCCGTGCTGCTGATTCCCGTCCTGGCGTGGGCGGCCAGGAGCCTGCTCGACACCGAGCCCGACCGGCAGCGCGAGATGTCCGCGATCCAGGCGGGCGGCCGGGGCAAGGAGGTGGCCGCGGGGCTGCTGGCGGCGTTCGCGGCTTGTGCCGGGTTCGCGGCACTCGGACTGGCCTGGGCGCTGCTGCTCGGCGTGAGCCAGGCCCCGCGCTCCGGCCTGCTGGCCTCCGTACTCTTCCTGTACGGCCTGTCCGCGCTGTCCGGGACCGTGCTCGGCGCCCTCACCAGCCGCGCGGTCCTGCGCTCCCCGGCCGTCTCGATCATGGCCCTGATCCTCGGCTTCCTGGTGATGCTGCTGGTCAGCGCCTCGTCCCTCTATTGGCTCACCGTCCCGCTCATCCCCTGGATGAGGGCCGCGAACGCCGGTCAGCTCCTCGACCAGATCGTGCCGCTCACCGCCGTCTCGCTGGCCTGGTGCCTCATCGGGCTGGCCGCTTATCTGTGGCGCCGGCGGGGAGTGTAGTAGGTTAGTAAGCACTCACCTACCCCTTGAGGAGGCGACGGTGAAACTGATCTGCATCGGTGACAGCATCACGCGCGGCCAGGTGAGCGCCGACTACGTGACCATGCTCCGGGCCCGGCTGCCCGAGGCGGCCGTGCTCAACTCCGGAGTCAACTACGAGCTCTCGGCCCAGACGCTCGACCGGCTCGACGACGTCATCCGGCAGGACCCGGACGTGGTGACGGTCCTCATCGGGACCAACGACGCGAACTTCACGCTCAGCCCGCGGCTCGCCAGGACGCTGCGCAAGCGCTGGGGCCTCACCGCCGCTCCCGACGTGGAGGGTTACGCCGCGAACCTCACCGCCATCGCCCGGCGCCTCCAGGACGAGACGATGGCCAGGGTGGGGCTGCTCTCCCTGCCGGTCATCGGCGAGGAGCTCGGCTCGGAGCCGGTACGGCGGGCCGCCGAGTACAGCGCGATCGTCCGCGAGGTGGCGGCGGAGCAGGGCGTGTCGTACCTGCCGCTCAACGAGCGGATGACCGCGTACCTGGAGGAGCGGGGCAGGACGCCGGGGACCCGCTACCGGCCGGAGGGCCGGCTGGCCCAGACCGCCGCGATCCAGCACCTCCTGCTCGGCCGCGGCCTGGACGCCATCTCCAGGAGCCGCGGCCTGCAGCTCACGACGGACACCGTCCATCTGAACGGGCGGGGCGCCGCGATGGTCGCCGACCTGGTCGAGGCGTTCGCCGCCCGCTCGATCGCACCCCACTGATCCCAGCGCACCCCACTGACCCAGCACCACCCGCCCGCGTCGGGCTGGTGGTGCTGGTGGTGCTCATGCGGAGGGCGCGGTTACTCCGCGGCGGCGAGCTGGCCGCAGGCGCCGTCGATCTCGCGCCCGCGCGTGTCGCGGACCGTCACCGGCACGCCGTGGAACTGCAGCCGCCGAACGAACGCCCGCTCGTCCTCCGGCCGTGACGCCGTCCACTTGGAGCCGGGCGTGGGGTTGAGCGGGATCAGGTTGACGTGCACCAGTTTGTTCTTGACCAGCTTGCCGAGCAGGTCCGCTCGCCACTCCTGGTCGTTGATGTCCTTGATCAGGGCGTACTCGATCGAGACCCGCCGCTTGGTCCTGGCCGCGTACGCCCACGCGGCCTCGAGGACCTCGGCGACCTTCCACCGCGTGTTGATCGGCACCAGCGTGTCACGCAGCTCGTCGTCCGGCGCGTGCAGGGACAGCGCGAGCGTGACGGGCAGCCCCTCGTCGGCGAGCTTGCCGATGGCGGGCACGAGGCCCACGGTGGACACCGTGACGCCACGGGCGGAGATGCCGAGCCCGTCGGGCGCGGGCTCCACCATGCGGCGGACCGCGCCGATCACCTGCTTGTAGTTGGCCAGCGGCTCGCCCATGCCCATGAACACGATGTTGCTCACCCGGCCGGGACCCCCGGGCACCTCGCCGGCCGCCAGCGCGCGGGCGCCCGAGACCACCTGCTCGACGATCTCCGCGGTGGACATGTTGCGGGTCAGGCCCGCCTGTCCCGTGGCGCAGAACGGGCAGTTCATGCCGCAACCGGCCTGCGACGACACGCACATCGTGACCCGGTCGGGATAGCGCATGAGCACCGACTCGACCAGCGCGCCGTCGAAGAGCCGCCACAGCGTCTTACGGGTGGTGCCGCTGTCGGTGGTCTGCTCCTTGACCGGGGTGAGCAGGCTGGGCAGCAGAGCGGACAGCTTCTCGCGGGCCGCCGCGGGCAGGTCCGTCATGGCGCCGACGTCGGTGGTCAGGCGCTCGAAGTAGTGGCGGGAGAGCTGGTCGGCGCGGAACGCCTTCTCGCCCAGCTCGGTCACCGCGACCCGCCGCTCGGCCATCGACAGGTCGGCCAGATGCCGTGCGGGCTTGGCCCGCCGGGGCGCGACGAAGGTGAGCTGGCCTGGGGGCTGGGACACGTTCCTGCCTTTGCTTGAGGGGTTGTGGACCAGGGTATTGAACGCTTGGATCGGAGGTGGCATTCCTGGTCACGGTACGGCTCGCATCGGGCTCACCGCCCGATCTACAGTCATCACGTATGGCGATTTTTCGGTCGGCATCTAGCGAGGGTGGCACCGAGGTCGTGCTCGCCGCCGGTAACCCGTACGGCAGCCGGACGCTCGTCGTCGAGCGGGACGAGGACTCCTCGGTAGCTTACCTGTGCTCGCCGGACGGCACGGTCCACGGCGCGGTCTGGCTGGCCAATCATCGTCCCGCCCCGCCCGTGGTGGACCTGGCCCGGATCAACGCCGGGCTCCCGCCGCTGATGCCCAGGCCCAACACGCTGCACCCGGACGGCCGCCGGCCGCTCGGGCAGCTCAGCGCGCTGTGGTTCGAGGAGGGTGACGGGGTCGCCCTGTACGAGGACGACGACCTGCTGGCGGTCATCCCCGGCTGGGCCGACATGAGCAGGGGCATGCCCGGCTACGCGCGTGACGCGGTGGGCGAGTCGCCCTTCGCCTGGGCCCTGTCGGAGGCGCTCGAAGGGCTGCGTCCCCGCATCTCCAACGCCAGGTCCTACTGGCGCTGGCGGCACGGTGAGGGGTCGTGGCCGTCGTTCCAGCAGTTCGTGATGGGGCATCTGGATCGGGTGCTCGGGCCGGCCGGCCGCTACTGGGACGCCAGCGGTGAGCGACTGCCCACCGTCGGCATCACCGAACGCCCGCCGCACGCCGAACGCGGCTTCAGCGTACTGTCCACGGTCGGGATGAGCTGCCAGCGGATGCCCACGGTCGAGCAGTGGATCGACCGGCCGGGCGCGTACGCCCGGATCGAGCTGGCCGTGGCGACGATCGAGGACCCCAGGGACGCGGCGCTGCTGCTGGTGTGGCTGTCACAATATCCGTGGCATTCGGTCACCTGGCTCGGCCACGGGCACACGGCGCGGTGGTATCACGAGCCTTCGACGTTCCCCCTGGGGTCCCAGTACTCGGGCGTCCTGATGCGCGCCGACCCTCCCGGCATGCCCGACATGTCAGGATTCGGGTTCGGCGGTGAGGCCGTACGGTGGCTCTGGCTGACCCCGGTCACCGCCGAGGCGCTGGAGGCCCAGCACCACTAGCCCCACCAGCGGGCTAGAAGAACAACGTCATCAGCAGCCAGGCCGGCACCAGCGTCGTCACCAGCGAGTCGAGCCGGTCCATCAGCCCGCCGTGGCCGGGCAGGATCGTGCCCAGGTCCTTGATGCCGAGATCCCGCTTGATCATCGACTCGATCAGGTCGCCCACGGTCGCCAGCAGCGCCGCCAGCGCGCCGATCAGCGCGCCCTGCCAGATGTCGCCGCCGAGCAGCCACACCACCAGCCAGGCCCCGACCGCCGTGCACGCGATGATGGACCCGGCCAGCCCTTCCCAGGTCTTCTTCGGGCTGATGACCGTCATCCGGTGCCTGCCGAACAGCACTCCGGCGATGTAGCCGCCGATGTCACTGGCCACGGTCACCGCGACGAAGATCAGCACCCGGTGGTGGCCGTCGCTCTCCGTGAGCATCAGCGCCACGAACGCGCTCAGCATCGCGGGATAGAACAGCGTGAACACCGACGCCGTCGCGTCGCGTACGTAACCCTCGGTGCCGTCGCTGAACATCCGCCAGATCAGCAGCACGAACGCGAACACCGCGAAGGCCGCGATCAGCCAGACCGGCCCGCCGAAGTACGCGCCCGCCTGCATCCCGACCAGGCCCACGAGCACCGGCACGGCGGGCACCTTGATGTCGCGGGTGCGCAACGCCTTGATCAGCTCGAGCACACCGACACCCACGGCCGCCACCACGACCACGAGGAAGAGCTCCTTGATCGTGTAGAGCGAGCCGATGGTCAGTGCGCCCAGCACCACGCCGACCGCTATCGCGGCAGGCAGGTTCCTTCCGGTACGGCTGCCGCCGCTCGAGCTGGTGCCAGCCGTACGTTCTTCCACAGAGTTCTCCAAGAGCCACGGCCCTCGCCGCCACGACGAGGGCCGTAGTGCAGACCCGCTACCTGAGGCGGCCCGCTGAACGCGGGTCCGCCGTGCGGCGCGCCGCTCAGACTTCGAGCAGCTCGGTTTCCTTGTGCTTGAGCAGCTCGTCGATCTTGGCGACGTGCTTCTGGGTGAGGTCGTCGAGCTCCTTCTCGGCCCGCCTGACCTCGTCCTCGCCCGCCTCGCCATCCTTGATCATCTTGTCGAGGATCTCCTTGGCGGAGCGGCGGATGTTGCGCACGGAGACCTTGGCGTGCTCGCCCTTGTTCCTGGCGACCTTGATGTAGTCCCTGCGGCGCTCCTCGGACAGCTCCGGGAACGTCACGCGGATCACATTGCCGTCGTCGGTCGGGTTGACGCCGAGGTCCGAGTCGCGGATGGCGCGCTCGATCGCGCTCATCGAGCTCTTGTCATAAGGCTGGATGAGCACCATGCGCGCCTCTGGCACGTGGAACGACGCCAGCTGCTGGATCGGCGTCGGCGTGCCGTAGTACTCGGCATTGATCTTGTTGAACATCGAGGGGGTGACTCGGCCCGTACGGATGGTCGCGAAGTCCTCCTTCGCGACCGAGACGGCCTTGTCCATCTTTTCCTCGGCTTCGAGGAGGGTTTCGTCGATCACAGCGGCTCCCTGTCTTCTAGCTGGCGGGGTCGGGCTCGCTCCCTCATTTGCCTGCGGGACTCACCAGCGTGCCGATCTTCTCACCGCGGACCGCCCGCAGGATGTTGCCCTCGCCCATGAGGTCGAAGACCACGATGGGCAGATCGTTGTCCTTGCACAGGCTGATCGCGGTGGCGTCCATGACCGCGAGGTCTCGGAGCAGCACCTCGCCGTAGTCGAGGTGGTCGAACCTGACCGCATCCGGGTTCTTACGAGGGTCGGAGTCGTAGATCCCGTCCACCTGGGTGCCCTTGAGCAGCGCCTCGGCGCCGATCTCCAGGGCCCGCTGGGACGCCGCGGTGTCGGTGGAGAAGAACGGCGAGCCGAGCCCGGCGCCGAAGATGACCACGCGCCCCTTTTCGAGGTGCCTGATCGCGCGGCGCGGCAGGAACGGCTCGGCCACCTGCTGCATGGTGATGGCGGTCTGTACGCGTGTCTCCACGCCCCGCCGTTCGAGGAAGTCCTGCAGGGCCAGGCAGTTGATGACCGTGCCGAGCATGCCCATGTAGTCGGCTCTGGCCCGGTCTATGCCGCCCTGCGAGAGGGTGGCGCCGCGGAACATGTTGCCGCCGCCGACCACGACCGAGACCTGCACGCCCTCTTTGACCGCCTCGGCGATCGAGTCGGCCAGGTGATCGACGACCACGGGATCGATGCCCAGCGGCTCGCCACCAGCGAACGCCTCGCCTGACAGCTTCAACATCACCCGCTTCCATCTAAGTGGACTTTGCGGGTTTTGAGATGAGGAAGCCGCCGTCCGTGTGGATTCGTGGGCTGACTCCCGGTGGTCCTGCACGGCGGCGGCCTCCTTCAATTCGGCGGATCGTTGAGCTGGCAGCTTGCCTAAGCCTAAGCCTGACCGACCTTGAAGCGGACAAAGCCCAGCACCTCAACGCCGTTCTCGTCGGCGTACTTGCCCACGCTCTTCTTGTTGTCCTTGACGAAGGCCTGCTGGAGAAGGGTGAAGTCCTTGTACCAGCCGTTGACGCGGCCCTCGACGATCTTCGCGATCGCCTGCTCGGGCTTGCCCTCCTCGCGGGTCATCTCCTCGAAGAGCTTGCGCTCCTTCTCGACGACCTCGGCCGGCACGGAGTCGGCCTTGAGGTACTGCGGGGCCATGGCCGCGGCGTGCTGCGCGATGTCCTTGGCGACGTCGGCGTTCGGCTTGTCGAGCTGGACCAGCACGCCGACCGCCGGCGGCAGCGCCGGGTCGGTCTTGTGCATGTAGGCGCCGATGTAGCCGCCCTCCAGCACCGCGAAGCGGCGGATCTCGATCTTCTCGCCGAGCGCGGCGTTGGCCGAGTCGAGGTGCTCCTTGACGGACTTGCCGTCGAAGGAGGACTCCAGCAGCGTCGCCACGTCGGCGGGCTTGGTCTCGAGCACGTGCGCGACGACCTGGGTGGCCAGCTCCTGGAAACGCTCGCCCTTGGCCACGAAGTCGGTCTCGCAGTTGAGCTCGAGCAGCGCCGCAGAGGAGTCGCCGTCCTGCTTGAGCGCCACGAGGCCGTTGGAGGCGGTGCGGGCCTCGCGCTTGCCCACGTCCTTGGCGCCCTTGAGGCGCAGCAGCTCGATGGCGCGGTCGAAGTCGCCCTCGGACTCCTCCAGCGCCTTCTTGCAGTCCATCATGCCGGCAGCGGTGATCTCGCGAAGCCGCTTGACGTCGGCCATGTTCACGGAAGCCATTGCTCTTATTCCTTGTGGGATTTCGTCGTGGATCGGATGGGTGCCGGGCACCCGCCCTTGGTTCGTCCGGCAGAGTCCCGCCGTACGAGGAGCCGTGGTCTTGCTCTGGGCCCGGGTCGGCCCGGCCTTGCTGCTGCTTCGGTCGGCCCGGCCTTGCTGCTGCTTCGATCGGCATACTGCCCAGCCTCGCCTCGGACTACCGCCTCAGCTCTGACCAGGCTTGGGTGCTTTTGACCGGCCTGTACCTCAGCTAGGGCCAGCCTTGCCCCCGGGCTCGGGTGCGTCGGCCTGGCCTGCCGCTTCGGCTTTGACACTGAACGCCCGGCCCGGGGACCGCGCATTACCCGCGGCCGATCCCTGTCCAGGACGCTCAGTGGCTGGTGGTCCGCCATATTCAGCTGTTCAGCCGGGCTGCTGTCTCACCATGCAACCACCCTCGCCGGATGCCTGCCTGGCGACGCGACCGCGCCCTGCCGGATCGTTGCCTCACGATGCAACTGCCCCTGCCGGGACGTTGCCTGGTGCGGCGGCCGCACCCAGCCGGGTCGCCGCCTTGCCACGCGGCTACCTCGCCGGACAAGGCAGCCGCTCCACCAGAGACGACCACCCGAACCGGATGCCACCTCGTCGGGGACAGCCGCCTTGCCGTGAGCTTGCCGGGCCATCTGCCCGGGGCCGGACGGCCGTGCGGTCAAACCTGCCGCACCGCCGTCCCCTGCCCGGGCAATTGCCGTGTGCTGTGCTGTGCTGTGCGTGCTGTGCCCTGCGCAGACCTGTGGCCCAGGCGCGCCCTCAGCCGCCTCGCGGCGGCGTATCGGACTCGCCCTCAACCCTCAGGCCTGCGCCTCAGAACCGGCCTCAGCCCTTCGGCTCAGGCCAGCCTCAGCTCTCGGGCTCAGGCCTGCTGCTCGGACTCGTCCCCAGCCGCAGCCTCGGGAGCGGGGCTCTCCTCAGCAGCAGCCTCGGGCGCCACAGCCTCGGCCTCCGCGGCCTCGGGCTCGGCAACCGTCTCGGGCTCAGCGGCAGCCTCGGGAGCGGCGGCCTCGTCGGCCGCACGCTCGCCGGCACCCTGCTCAGCAGCGCCCTGCTCGATGAGCTCGCGCTCCCACTCGGCCAGCGGCTCGGCGGCGGCCGGCTTCTCGTCACCGCGAGCGGCGCCGGAGCGAGCCATCAGACCAGCGGCGACACCGTCGGCGACGACCCTGGTCAGCAGACCGACGGCGCGGATGGCGTCGTCGTTGCCCGGGATCGGGTAGTCGACCTCGTCGGGGTCGCAGTTGGTGTCGAGGATCGCGACCACAGGGATGCCAAGCTTCTTGGCCTCGCTGATCGCGATGTGCTCCTTCTTGGTGTCGACGACCCACACCGCGCTGGGCACGCGGCCCATGTCACGGATGCCGCCGAGCGTACGCTCGAGCTTGTCCTTCTCGCGGCGGCGCATGAGGAGCTCCTTCTTGGTGAGCCCCGAAGCGGCGACGTTGTCGAAGTCGAGCTCCTCGAGCTCCTTCAGACGCTGAAGCCTCTTGTGCACGGTGGAGAAGTTGGTGAGCATGCCGCCCAGCCAGCGCTGGTTCACGTAGGGCATGCCGACCCGAGCGGCCTGCTCGGAGATGGCCTCCTGAGCCTGCTTCTTGGTGCCGATGAACAGGATCGTGCCGCCGTGAGCGACGGTCTCCTTGACGAAGTCGTAGGCACGGTCGATGTACGACAGCGACTTCTGCAGGTCGATGATGTAAATGCCGTTGCGCTCGGTGAAGATGAAGCGCTTCATCTTCGGGTTCCAGCGCCGGGTCTGGTGACCGAAGTGAACGCCGCTCTCGAGCAGCTGTCGCATGGTGACGACGGGGGCCATGTGCTGGTCCTCCAGGTCTTGGCGCCCTGCGGATGGGCGCGGTTCTCGGTTGTGCCGCGACAGCGCGTTGTCTGCCGCCCTGATGCCCCGAAACCGCTCCAGCCGGGCACAAGGCCCGGACCGATGGCGCGGTCCGCAATGGGGCATGCGAAGTCGGCCTGCGTGACAGGCCATCGAAAAGTCTACCTCCCGCGCCGCCCCAGCCTGACCGTCTACGGTGAAACGGACATTCCATCCCTCCACCACCACCAGACCCACGCACCCGACTGACCAGCCCACCCTCCGCC
>NZ_VCKX01000092.1 GCF_005889725.1 Nonomuraea zeae | reverse complement strand
CTATCACGCGAGGGCCGGCTCAGTGGCGTCGCGCGTACGGGGCGATGGCCGTGACGTCCACGTCCGCGTCCGGCCAGCGGTGGCGCACGGCGCCGGCCAGCCGGTGGCACCAGCCGGCCAGCTGCGGCAGCGCCCGGTGCGAGTCGGCGGTGCCGGCCGCGGCCTCCAGGGTCGCGACGAGCTGGGCCCTGCTGGGGTCCCCGGCCGGGCGGGCGTCCAGCGTGGGCAGGCGTGACAGGCGGGCCAGCGCGTACGCCAGGCACGCCGCCGCCAGGGCCGGCCCGTAGCGCCGGTCGTCCTCGGCCTGCGGCACCCCGGCGGCCAGGGCGCGCCGGTAGACCTCGGCGGGCGAGGCCGCCGAGCCGTCGGCCTCCGTGCGTACCGACATCCAGGCAGGGCCGGGGACGTGCAGGCAGACGGCGTCGTTCAGGGCGTGGGTGAAGCCGGCGAACTCGAAGTCGATCAGGCGCGGGTCGGGCGGCCCGCCGGCGTGCACCAGGACGTTGTTGGCCTCCGGATCGTTGTTGCTGAGCGCCAGGAACGGCCCGGGATCGGCCAGCTCGGCCAGCGCCAGGCCCAGCTCCCGCTCGGCCGCGCCGCTGACCGGCACCCCCAGCGCCCGCGCCTGCGGCAGCCCGGCGGCATGCAGCGCACTGACGCGCCCGAGCCGGTCGGCATCGGGATCGACCGGCCCGAGCGCGCCGCGGCGGCGGTAGTAGGTCTCCGCCCGGCCGGCGGTGAGCGCGCCGAGCTCGCCCCTGGCCCGGGCGAAGGCGGCCAGCCGGACGAGATGCGGGCCCGCGCCGTCGCGGTGCAGCAGCCCGTCCAGCGCGGTCCGGGGCGCGAGATCCTCCAGCATGGTCCAGCCGGCCGGCAGGTCCTCGGCCAGCACCCGTGGAGCCAGGCTCAGCCCGAGGTCCTCGGACAGGAACCTGAGCGCGGCCACCTCCGTGCACAGCCGCCACGCCTCGCTGCGCCCGCCGGCGACGTGGGGGCCGGTCCACTTGACGATCACCGTCTGGCCGTGGCCGGCGCGGGCGCGGGCGACCCTCCACGGCGCCAGCCTGGTCCACTCGACCACGTTGATCATCGCCACAGCGTACCGGCCCCGCGTCCTGGCCTCAGGCGGTCCAGGCGCGCGCGACCGAGCGCACCGGCCCTCCGGCCGGGGCCTCAGGCGGTCCAGGCGTGCGGGGACAGCACGTCGTCGAGGGGTGCGCCGGTCGCGTTGGCGATCCAGTTGGCCATCGTCGTGTACGCGGCCTGGGTGATGACCTCCAGGACCTGCGCCCGGGTGTAGCCGTGGCCGAGCAGCGCGTCGATCTCGGCCCGGTCCACGAGCCCGCCGCTGCGCAGCAGCGCCTTGGTGAACGCGCTCAGCGCGGACGCCTTCTCCTCCGGCAGGTCGTCCTTGCCCGCGCGCAGGGCCGTGACCACCTCGGGCGGCACGCCGGCGCGCGCGGCGAAGGCCGAGTGCGCGGCCACCGAGTAGGGGCAGCGGTTGGCGACGCTGACCGTGACGCCGACGACCTCGCGCTCGGCGGCGGTGAGGGTGCTGTGCGCCAGCGCGCGCTGCAATTGGTTGAAGCCATCGATCGTGGTGGGGGCTTCGGCCATCGTGGCGGCCAGGTTGGGGATGAACCCCACCCGCTGCCGCAGCTCGGCCAGCGGCTGCTGGGACGGCTGCGGGGCCGAGCCGGGCGAGTGGACGGTGAAGACGGTCATCGCGGACCTCCGGGTGACGTTTCGTGGTGGCTCCGGCGGCGAGCCCTCCCGCGCCGGTTGCACCACTGTCGGGTGGCGCGGGCGCCGTTCCAATTCCCTCCGAGGGAAGTGCCCGGGTGGCGGGCGCCGGTTAGCGTGCAAGAGTGCGTACGCCCGATCTCCGGCCGCGGCGGCCGGACAGCCCGCTGGGCCAGCTGCTGCGCCACTGGCGCCAGGTACGGCGGATGAGCCAGCTCGTCCTGGCCCACCACGCCCAGGTCTCGCCGCGCCACCTCAGCTTCGTGGAGAGCGGCCGGTCGACGCCGAGCCGCGAGATGATCATCACGCTGGCCGGCGCGCTGGAGGTGCCCCTGCGGGAGCGCAACGACCTGCTGCTCGCCGCCGGATACGCCCCGGCCTACCGCGAGAGCGGCATCGCCGAGCCCGCGATGGCCGCGATCCGGGCCGCGCTGGAGCGGGCGCTGTCCCACCACGAGCCGTACCCGGCCGTGGTCATGGACCGCTACTGGAACATCACGCAGGTCAACCGCGCCGCCGAGGTGATGTTCGGCCGCCTGCTCGGCGGCACTTCCGCGACCGGGACGGCCAACGTGATCCGGCTCATGTTCGATCCGGCGGGGCTGCGGCCGCACGTCGCCAACTGGGAGCAGGTCGCCCCCGCCCTCATCCAGCGGGTGCACCGCGAGGCCGTCGGCGGCGTCCAGGACCCCGGCACCAGGGCCCTGCTCGCGGAGGTCCTCTCCCGGCCGGGCATCAGGGCCGGGTGGCGCGAGCCGGACCTGACCTCCGCGATCATGCCGATCATCCCGGTCGTCTTCGTGCACGGCGGTGTGACCGCGAGCTACTTCTCCATGATCACCACGGTCGGCACGCCGCAGGACATAACCGCCCAGGAGGTGCGGCTGGAGAGCTTCTACCCCGCCGACGCCGCCACCGAGCGGCATCGCTGGACCTGAGGACGCGAGCACGGCCCCGGTGCGCTGCCAAATGCCCGTTTGACTGGGTGCGGGCCGCCGAGTGACAGTGCGGTACGTTTGCTTGACGCGTGCCCGGCACGTGCTCGACCCGGCGACATCCCGCGGAGGACCCGATGGCCAGACGATCACCGGCGCCCGAGGAGCGGCAGCGTGACGGCGAGCGCACCAAGCGTCTGATCATCGAGGCCGGCACCAGGGAGTTCGCCCAGAAGGGGTACGCGGGAGCACGGGTGGCCGCGATCGCGGAGCGCGCCGGGGTGAACGTGCAGCTGATCTCGTACTACTTCGGCGGCAAGGCCGGCCTCTACCAGGAGATCGCCCGTGGGTGGCGGGAGCGCGAGGCCGCGCAGCTGGCCGCCCAGAGCGATCTGGCCGAGATCGTCAAGGGATATGTGACGGCCATGATCGACGATCCCCACACGCCCAAGCTGCTCGCCTGGGAGGGCCTGTCCCACGGCGACGACGTGCCCGAGGTCGAGCAGGCCGAGCGCAACCAGCGGCTGCGCGACAACCTGGGGCCTTTCGAGCAGGGCCGGCGCGACGGCACGATCGACCCCCGCTTCGACCCGGCCTGCCTTGAGCTGATCCTCATCGCCGCGGGCATGGCGCCCGTCGTCTACCCGCAGCTCGTCGAGGGCCTGTGCGGGGCCCGCGCCGACGACCCGGAGTTCCTCGGCCGGTTCGCCGAGCAGCTCGCCCTGCTGGTCCGCCACCTGGGCGGGACGGAGAGCCCCAAGGGGTGAGTGGCGCGCGTCTGGGCCGGCTCGCTCGGTGAGGGGCGGCGGCCTCAGCGGCAGAATCGGGCGCCGAAGAGCTGGGCGAAGGTCTGGTGGAAGTCGTTCCAGTCGCCGTTCAGGTTGCTCACCAGGGTGTGGGCGCCCGTGCGCTCGCCCATCGCGTACGTGGTCGAGCCCTGGATGAAGCCGCCGCCGCCCCAGAGCGTGACGCCGCAGGGGAGCTTCTGGGCGTAGACGCCGAGGCCGTACCTGGTGTCCGGGACCCAGCCCGAGCCCTCCGTCGAGACCGTCGTGAACATCTCCTCCTGCTGGGCTGGCGGCAGGAGCCGGCCGCGCAGCAGCGCGTCGAGGAACCGGTGCAGGTCCGAGGTCGTCGAGACCATGCCCCCGGCGGCCCAGGCCCAGCTCAGGTCGATCTCGGTCACGTCGTGGACGTCCGTCTCCTGGCCGTTCTGGTCCTGCCTGGAGTAGTGCCGGGCGTGCGGGTCGCGGAGCGTCTCGCCCTCGCCGGGCAGGTACGTGCCGGTCAGGTGCAGCGGGCGGGCGATGCGGCGCTCGATCTCGCCGGCGAGGGTCGATCCCGTCGCGTGTTCGACGATCATGCCGGCGAGGTTGTAGTTGACCTTCGAGTAGATGAAGCGCTTGCCGGGCTCTTCGGGACGCGGGGTCTCCTGGCCGGGGTAGGCGTCGGGGAGCCCGCTGGTGTGGTTGAGCAGCTGCCTGATGGTGATCTTGGTGCCGTCCGCGCCGAGGTGTTCCTCGACCACGCCGGGCAGCCACCTGGCCACCGTGTCGTCGAGGGTGAGCCGGGCTTCCGCCGCCAGCTGCAGGACCACCGTGCCGACGAACGCCTTGGTGAAGCTGCCGATGCGGAAGTGCTCGCCGGGCCGGCGCCGCTGGCCGGTCGCCAGGTCGGCCACCCCCGCGGTGCCGAACCACGGCGTGGCCCGGCCGTCCCTGAGCTCGGCGACGATGCCGGGGCCACCGCCGGCCACGGCCTGCTCCAGCGCGCGCTGGAGCCTGACGTGACCTCGGTCGCGGTCGGCCGCGAAGGCGGGAGGGGCGGTCATGGTCGCGCCTGCCACGGTCAGGGCGACGGCGAGCAGGCCTGTTCGGGAGAAGAAGCTTGGAGGCATGTAAGCAACCATAGTTGACTAAGTGCGAGTTAGTCAACGTGAGTTGCTTATTGTGTCGCCGGCCTGCGGGTCACCGGCCAGGAAGGCGGGTGGTGATCTCCTGGAGCAGCCAGCCGTTGCCGTCGGGGTCGCTGAAGGAGGCGAAAGAGCCGTAGCTCTTGCGGTCCGGGTCCGGGCCCGGCACCCGCTGCTCGGTCCCGGCGTGGTGCCACACGCCGCCCGCGTCGTGGAACACCTCGCCTACGTCGGCCCCGCGGTCCACGAGCTCGGAGCGGGCCGCCTCTATGTCGTCGACGATCAGGTACAGGCCCTGCATCGAGCCCGGCGTGACCGAGGTGATCCCGGTCCCGAAGATGACCGAGCAGGCCGAGCCGGGCGGGGTCAGCTGCACGACCCGGAAGTCCGTACCGGCGGAGAAGTCGGCGTCCTCCCGCCAGCCGAGCGCCTTGTAGAAGTCCTTGGAGCGGTCGACGTCGGCGACCGGCACCACCACGACCTCGAGCTTCATGTCCATGACCTCGGCTCCTCCCCGTTCGATGCCGCCGGCCTGCGGATGCCGCCGGGGCCGCCGCCGCGCCCCACCTTCCAACCTCGCGGCCCGTGCCGCCGAAGTCCAGGAATGGCGGTTCAACTGCCGGCAGAGGTCCGTCCACCTTTGGGTAAGCACCGGACCGGCCTGACCCGCTCCGGCCGGTGCGGATCAGGTCCGCGCTGCTTCGAACGCGCTGACCAGCTCTTCCGTGGTGAGGATGGCATGGGCGAACGTGGGACCGTTCAGCTCATGCGCGGCGTGCATCATCTCGGGGAGGAAGGCGGCGGTGGCGTCGCGGACCAGCGTCACGTGGTAGCCGAGCTCCATCGCGAACCGGCTGGTCGACTCGATGCAGGTGTTGGCCAGCACGCCGACGACCACGACATGGCTGATGTCGTGCTGCTTGAGCTGGAAGTCCAGGTCGGTGTTGGCGAACCCGCTCTGCGCCCAGTGCTGATGGATGACGATGTCGCCCGCCTGCGGCTGGAGGTCGGGGTGGAACTCCCCGCCCCAGGTGCCGCGGGCGAAGCTGTGCCGCTCCTGGATGCCGCGCTGGGTCGGGTTCGGGTGGGCCCAGGTGTCGTAGTCGCCCGGCTCCCACTGGCGGTGCGGGACGAACATCACCTGGATGCGGGCCTCGCGGGCGGAGGCGATCACGGTACGCAGGTGGTCCACCAGGCCGACCTCCTTGGCCACGGGCTCAAGTCGTGGCCAGAGCTTGCCGCCTTCGGAGATGAAGTCGTTGTAGGGATCGACCAGCAGGACCGCTGTGCGGCGGGTGTCGTATGCCTGGGTCACGGTTCCTCCTCGGACTCGGATCGAGGAGCGGGCCGGCGCCGGGCGTACCTGGCAGGGCTCCCCCCCGGCAGGTCTACCCGTGCTCGACCATCGGGACCTGGCCGAACGGTCCTGTTCAGGTCAAGCGGGCGGCAAGCACCGCCCGCGCCGGTGATCGGCCGGCCTGCTCGTGATCGCGGAGCTGACCTGTTCGGTGTGCTCTGTTGAACGGGGCCTGAACTTCCGGGCGCCGCGGCCCGGGTAGGGCTGTGGGTGTGTCGATGAGTCATGGCAGGCGGGCGGTGCTGGACGATCCGCTGCTGAACAAGGGGACGGCCTTCAGCCAGGAGGAGCGGGCGGAGCTGGGGCTGGTGGGGCTGATCCCGTCGGCGGTGGAGACGATCGAGGCGCAGGCGGGCCGGGCGTACGCGCAGTACAGGGCGCAGCCGGACGATCTGCAGAAGCACGTCTACCTGAGCGCGCTGCAGGACCGCAATGAGGTGCTGTTCTTCCGGGTGCTGGCGGACCATCTGAGGGAGATGCTGCCGATCGTCTACGACCCGACGGTCGCGGAAGCCATCAAGGCCTACAGCCATGAGTATCGGCGGCCGCGCGGGGTGTACCTGTCCATCGACGACGTGGCCGGCATGGAACGAGCCTTCCGTAATTTCGGCCGCGACGCTGATGGAGTGGATCTGATCGTCGCCTCCGATGCCGAGGAGATCCTGGGCATCGGGGACTGGGGCGTGGGGGGCGGCGCCGGGATCGCGACCGGGAAGCTGGCGGTCTACACGGCCGCGGCGGGCATCGACCCCGGCCGGGCCATTCCCATCGCCCTGGACGTCGGGACCGACAACGAGCGGCTGCTCAACGATCCGTTCTACGTGGGGGAGCGGCATTCCCGGGTGCGGGGGAAACGTTACGACGAGTTCATCGAGGCCTTCGTGTCGATGATCTCCCGGCTGTTCCCCGAGGCGATGCTGCACTGGGAGGATTTCGGGCCGTCGAACGCGCGGCGCATCCTGGAGAGGTACGCCGACCGGTTGCCGACGTTCAACGACGACATGCAGGGGACGGGCGCGATCGTCCTGGCGGCGGTGCTGGGGGCGTGCCGGGTGTCGGGGACGCCGTTGCGGGCGCAGCGGATCGTCGTGTTCGGAGCGGGCACGGCCGGCGTGGGCGTGGCCGACCAGCTGCGCGACGCGATGGTCCGCGACGGCCTGGAGCGGGCGGAGGCCGTACGGCGGATCTGGGCGGTCGACAAGCAGGGCCTGCTGACCGATGACCTGCCGGATCTGCGGGACTTCCAGGTTATGTACGCCCGCCCGGCCGACGAGGTCTCCGGCTGGGAGCGGGGCGCGGACGGCATCGGGCTCGCGGAGGTCGTCAAACGGGTCAAGCCGACCATGCTGCTCGGCACGTCCACGGCGCACGGCGCGTTCACCGAGGAGATCGTGCGGGCGATGGCGGCCGGGGTGGACCGGCCGGTCATCTTCCCGATCTCGAACCCGACGGACCGGATCGAGGCGACGCCGCAGGACCTGCTGAACTGGACCGGCGGCCGGGCCCTGGTGGCCACGGGCATCCCGGCCGATCCCGTCGTCCGTGACGGCGTCACCTACTCCATCGCGCAGGCGAACAACGCGCTGCTGTATCCGGGGCTGGGGCTGGGCGCGGTCGTGTCGCGTGCGCGGCGGATCAGCGACGGGATGCTGCGGGCCGCGGCCGAGGCGGTGGCCGGGCTGGTGGACGTCACCGCCCCGGGCGCTGCGTTGCTGCCGCCGGTGGAGAACCTGCGGGCGATCTCGGCGACGGTGGCGGTGGCGGTGGCGCGGCAGGCGGCCGAGGAGGGGCTGGCCCGCGCCGAACCGGGCGATCTCGTCCAGCGGGTGCAGGACGCGATGTGGCAGCCGGAGTACCGCCCGGTCGGCTGACCGCGCTCGGGGCCGGTGCCATCCGCAGACCATAACTGTCTATCTCAGGTTGACCAGTGATGCGCGGGCGATCTATCGTCACTGCCATGCCGCCTGAAGACAGTACGCTCGAACGACTCACCGGCCCCGGCGCCCTCGCCCGCGCCGCCGAGCTGGCGGAGGTCTACCTCGCCTCGTTCAGCGGCCCGCCCTGGCACGAGGACGCCCGGGACGCCGCCGCCTTCGCCGAGCGCCTGACCGCGGACGCCCTGCGCCCCGGCTTCGTCGCGGTGCTCGCCGTCCACGACGGCAGGCCCGCGGGATTCGGCACGGCGTGGCCGACCCCGAGCCCGTTCCCCTCGGGCCGCTCCTACGACGGGGTGAACCGCCTGCTCGGCGGCCAGGCGGAGGCGCGGCTGAGCGGGACGCTGGAGGTCGACGAGCTGGCGGTCAGCCCGCACGCCCGCGGGCAGGGGCTGGCGGCGCGCATCCTCGGCCTGCTCTGCGAAGACGCACCCAACTGCTGGCTGCTCACCGCGCCGAAGGCGCACGACGCGATCCGGCTCTACGAACGACTCGGCTGGCAGCGCCTGACCGGACCGGACACCGGCGTCGTCGTCTTCACCCGCTCATGACACTGCCGCCGGCTGGTTGGTTGGCTGGCCGGCTGGTGGCGCGACGCGGAGGCCGAGGGCGGCGGCGGACCGGCCGCCCGCGCTGGGTTAAGCTCCAGGTCGAGTCTGCGGCATTTGGGGGAGTAAAAGAGCATGAGTGGCACTGTCACGGCGGTCAGCAGCAACGGCGAGTACTCCTTCACCAAGCCGAACCACGAGAGCATCACGCTGCTCGCGGGGCTCGGCGTGGAAGGCGACGTGCACGCCGGCGTGACGGTCAAGCACCGCTCCCGCGTCGCCCAGGATCCCACCCAGCCGAACCTGCGCCAGGTCCACCTCATCCACGAGGAGCTGTTCGCCGAAGTGGGCGAGGCGGGCTTCACCGTCAGCCCTGGAGAGCTCGGCGAGAACATCACCACCCGTGGCATCGACCTGCTCGGCCTGCCGGTGGGCACGCTGCTGCGCATCGGGGACGAGGCCGTGGTGGAGCTGACCGGGCTGCGCAATCCGTGCGTGCAGATCGACAACTTCCAGACCGGCCTGCTCAAGCAGGTCGTCGGCCGTGACGAGGCCGGGAACCTGGTCCGCAAGGCCGGCGTCATGAGCGTCGTCAGGCAGGGCGGCGTCGTACGGCCAGGTGACGCGATCGCGGTGGACCTCCCGGCCGAGCCCCATCGCCCCCTGGACCGCGTCTGACGTCCCCGGGCACGGCCGCAGGTCAGCACGCCTGGCCCGCGTCGTGCGCGCACGGCAGCCGTACCCGGCCGACCTCCGGCACGTGCGCCGACCCCACGTCGGCCGAGCAGGCGCCGGGACCGCAGACGTGGACGGCGGGCCAGCCGCGATCGAGCGCCGGGAGCAGAGCCGCTGCAGCCGGGAAGCGCCGTTGGTGATCAGCCACAGCCGGTGGGATCGGCCGAGCCGGTCGAGTGCGGCCTCCACACCGGGCAGCGGGCGTACCAGACTCCGCCGATGCCGCACGAAGAGGTCACAGCGCCTCCCACGAGCTGATGCCCCGATCGCGCAGCCGCGCGTGGAACGGGCCGGCTCGCCACCGGGCCCCGGCCAGCGCGAAGACGCGCTCCAAGACGGCCGGACCGGCCCGACCGCGACTGAATGCGACGGCGCTCGCCACCGCATTCATGGTGAACAAACGCCCCGGGGACGGCCGGAGGCTCGTCTGTCAAGGCGGGAGTAAGGGCGGCCTCGCACGCGACGCCGCCGGTGGAAAAGCCGGATCGCACAGGCGCTTGCGGCCCGGTAGTGCGGACGCTTTAATACGCCGGAGACCGGCCGGCTACACCTCCGTCCCCGGCTAGGAGAGCAGATGACCGTACTCGCACGTCATGCCCGCATCGGTGCCCCACGCTTTGCCGGCGCAACGACGTTAGCGCTAACAAGCGTTCCCGGGAGTCGATGAAACTTTCTTTTTTGCCCAGCGGGAAAGCGCTTACCAAGCCAAGTGTCACGCATTTCGACAACCCTGCTGAAAGGACCACGCAATGCGGTTAAGAAAGGCCGGTGCGGCCGCCGCCCTCGCCCTGGCGGCGGCCACGGCGATCACGACGACCGGCGCCCCCGCCCAGGCGGCCCCGCCGACCAAGCAGATGGAGGACCTGGACCGCGGGGTGATCAGCGTCCGGTCCGGCTCGGGCAACCTCGTGTCCTGGCGCCTGCTCGGCACCGATCCCGACGACGTCTCCTTCAACCTCTACCGGGGCTCCACCAGGATCGTCACCGGCCTCACCGCCTCGACCAACTACCTCGACAACGGCGCCGCCGCCGACGCCTCCTACACGGTCAGGGCGGTGTCCGGCGGAGCCGAGCAGGGCGCTTCGCCGGCGTCGCTGCGCTTCACCGGCGGCTCGTACCTGGACGTCCCGATCCAGGTGCCGTCGGGCGGGACCACGCCGGACGGGGTCGCCTACACCTACAGCGCCAACGATGCCAGCGTGGGCGACGTCGACGGTGACGGCCAGTACGAGATCGTGCTCAAGTGGGACCCGTCCAACGCCAAGGACAACTCCCAGTCCGGCTACACCGGCAACGTGTACGTGGACGCGTACCGGCTCAACGGCACCCGCCTGTGGCGCATCGACCTGGGCCGCAACATCCGCGCCGGCGCCCACTACACCCAGTTCCAGGTCTACGACTACGACGGCGACGGCCGGGCCGAGGTCGCCATGAAGACCGCCGACGGCACCAGGGACGGCGCCGGCACGGTGATCGGCAGCTCCAGCGCCGACTACCGCAACTCCAGCGGGTACGTCCTGTCGGGCCCCGAATACCTGACCATGTTCAACGGCCTGAGCGGCGCGGCCATGTCCACGGTCTCCTACGACCCGCCGCGCGGCACGGTCTCCTCCTGGGGCGACAGCTACGGCAACCGGGTGGACCGCTTCCTGGCCGGGACGGCGTACCTGGACGGCGAGCGCCCCTCGCTCATCATGGCGCGCGGCTACTACACCCGCTCAGTGATCGCCGCCTGGGACTTCCGCAACGGCTCACTCACCAAGCGGTGGACGTTCGACAGCAACTCGGCGGGCTCGCAGTACGCCGGGCAGGGCAGCCACAGCCTGTCGGTCGGCGACGTCGACGCCGACGGCCGCGACGAGATCGTGTACGGCGCCATGACCGTGAACGACAACGGCACCGGCCTGTGGAGCACCCGCACCGGCCACGGCGACGCCCAGCACCTGGGGGACTTCGACCCGGCCAGGGCCGGCCTGGAGTACTTCAAGGTCAGCGAGTCCACCAGCCAGCCCGGCTCCCTCTACATCGACCCGCGCACCGGCCAGATCCTCTGGCAGACGGCGTCGGGCTCCGACAACGGCCGTGGCGTGGCCGGTGACATCTCGACCGTCCGGGTCGCCTCGGAGTTCTGGTCGGCCGCCGACGGGAACCTGCGCAGCGTCACCGGCAACACGGCCGGCCGCAAGCCGTCCTCGGTCAACTTCCTGGCCTGGTGGGACGCCGACCCCGTCAGGGAGCTGCTCGACCAGACCAGGATCGACAAGTACGGCACCAGCGCGGACACCCGGCTCCTGACCGCGTCGGGCGTGCACTCCAACAACGGCACCAAGGCGACGCCGTCGCTGTCGGGAGACCTGTTCGGCGACTGGCGCGAGGAGGTCGTCTGGCCCACCAGCGACAACCGCGCGCTGCGCATCTACTCCACGCCCACGCCCACCGACCGCCGCATCTACACGCTGATGCACGACCCGCTCTACCGGGTGTCGATCGCGTGGCAGAACACCGCCTACAACCAGCCGCCGCACACGAGCTTCTTCATCGGCGACCGCATGCCCACGCCTCCCAAGCCGGACATCTACCTACGCTGATCACCGATCTCATGAAATGTAGGCTGTGATCTTCGGATGAGGGTCGTGTCAGAGCATGATCGACAACGACCCTCATCCACAGCTGGGGCTGTGAGAACAAGGCGCGGCGGCGGAAGATGAGGCAGTGGACAGCCGGACTCCCTTCGAAGGCCCCTTCGACAGTGACGAGGCCGCCGACGCCGTCGCCGACCTCGAAGCGGAGGACGACGTCGCCGCCGCGATGACGCAGGAGCTGACCGCGTTCCTCCAGCACAATCGGGACTACGTCGAGGAGGGCGCTGGCGAGTCGGCGCTGGCGATCTGTTGCCTGGTGGCCGCGCGGATCTCGGGGATCGCGCCGGACGAGGCGGCCCATCACTGGCTCGACCGCAACCCGTTCACCGTCGACGGCGAGCTGCGCGATCTGGCCGTGGCCGCGTTCGCCCTGGCCACCCGGCCTCGGGAGAACTTCCTCGCCGAGTGCTACGGCCCCGGGCCCTGGGAGGTGTTCACCGCCTACCTTGAGCCCTACCGCCTGGCCCTGCACGGCGAGCCCCAAGAGCTGCCGGAGCCTTTCGTCCCGGACCACACCGACCCGCGGCGGGCCTGGCTCCAGGTCTGCTGGAGCACCGACCGTGGCAGCCTGCCGCACGATTGCGCCTACCAGCGCAGATCCGATCAGCTCGTCCAGGCGGTCAACGATTCCCGTCTGTGGCGGGCCTGGTGGCAGAGCTCGGGCCTGCAGGAGGCGATGCTGTTCGGGCACCTCGGCCCGGGGTCGTACACCGAGCAGACCTCCCGGGGGCGCACCACGGCCGAGGCCTGGTTCGGGTTCGAGCACACCCACGATCTCGGCGCGGCCACGCCCGGGCAGGTCGTGGCCGACCTGCGTACCGGCCTGTCGCGCCTCGCCGACCACCTCCGGCTCGACCCGCTGCCCGGCTTCGGCGAGAGCACGCCGTAGCGCTCCAGCCAGGAAGAACGAGGCGGCGCCGCAGGGCGACCGCGAGCGCGGCGAGCCCTAACCCCGGGGGGTCGCCGCCATGCCGGCGATCAGCAGGTTCGCCAGCCGCCGCACCGCCGTGGTCGCCCTTTCGGGCGGGAGCGTGCGGAACGAGGAGATCGCCATCAGGCCGGTCCGCACGTCCTCGACCGACAGATCGCGGCGGAGCGCGCCCGCGCTCCTGGCCCGCTCGACCAGCCGTTCGAAGCCTTGCGCGTGCGCCCGGCGCTGCCCGGCGAACGGGGCCGCCGCCGTGTGCGAGCCGAACAGCGCCTCGTTCAGCCCCCGGTCGCGTACCTGGTGCTCGGAGAAGCGGTGGATGGTGCCGCGCAGTGCCCGCCAGGGGTCCGGGTCGGCCAGCGCGGCCTGCATCTCCGCGCCGCAGACGGCCACCTGCTCGGTGAGCACGGCGCCGATGAGGTCCGGGCGCGAAGGGAAGTGCCGGTAGAGCGTCGCGACGCCCAGCCCGGCCCGCCGGGCGATCTCGCGCATCGGCACCTCAAGCCCGTCCGCGGCGAACGCGGCCCGCGCGACCGTCACGATGTGGCGCTGGTTGTGCACCGCGTCCGTACGGGTGTTCCGAGTCACTGTCGTCCGCACACCTCTCACTTCGGGCGATCCGCGGCAGTCGATGCCTTTTCTCCGCCTACCGTAATGCGCGGTCCCGGCAGCTCAGCTCAGAGAGGTGATCATGTTCGCTGTTCAGTTCGACCGGTTCGGTCCGCCGGAGGTGCTCACGACCGGCCGGTTCCCCGAGCCGCACGCTGGTCCCGGCCAGGTGCGGATCAGGGTCGAGGCCGCCGGGGTCGCGCCGGTCGACCTCGCGCTGCGATCCGGACGGTCGCCGTCGCGGGACCGGATCCCGCTGCCGCACATCCCCGGCGTCGACGCGGCCGGGGTGATCGACGAGGTCGGCGCGGGCGTCACCGGGTTCGCGGCGGGGGAGGAGGTCTTCGGTACGGTCGACGTCGCGCGGCTGGGCGGCGCGAGCGCCGAGTTCGCCGTGCTGTCGTTCTGGGCCGCGAAGCCGCCCGCGATGCCATGGGCGCAGGCCGGTGCGGCCGGTACGAGCGTCGAGACCGCCACCAGGGCGCTCGACCGGCTCGGCGTGCGGGCGGGTGTGACGCTCCTGGTCGATGGCGCGGCCGGTGGGGTGGGAAGCGTGGCCGTCCGGCTCGCGATCGCGCGCGGCGCCCACGTGATCGGCACGGCCCGGCCGGAGAGCCACGCCTTCCTCGCTGAGCTCGGAGCGGTCCCGGTCGCCTACGGACCAGGGCTCGCCGACCGGGTCCGCGCGCTGGCCCCCGCCCCGGCGGTCGCGCCGGGGGCCGGGCGGGTCGATCTCGCGTTGGATGTCGCCGGGGCGGGCTCGCTGCCCGAGCTCATCGCGATCACCGGTACGCCGGCCGCGGTTCTCACCCTCGCCGACTTCGGCGGCCCGGAACTCGGGGTGGGCCTCTCGCGCGGCGAGCTCGCCGGTGAGCCGGGCGGCCGGCACGGGCTCGCCCTGGCCGCCGCGCTCAGCGAACAGAGGCGCTTCCACGTTCCCGTACAGGAGGTGTTCCCCATGACCCGGGCGGCCGAGGCGCACGCGGCCGCCGCGCGGGGGCCACGCCGCGGCAAGATCGCCCTCATCCGTCACCCGTGACGGAGGCGCGCCCCGCCCTGCCCCGGAGCGACAAGTAGCCCGCCATGAGGACGGCGGTCAGCCCGCCGCAGACCATCACGGTGGAGACCGAGAAGGCGTCCACGACGTACCCGCCGAGGAGCGCGCCCAGGGCGAAAGTCGCCTGGAACGACGAGGTGAAGATGACCGTGGCCCCCTCGGGCGCGTGCGGCGCGGCGCTCATGAACCACGCCTGCGAGCAGACGGGAACACCGCCGTAGGCCAGCCCCCAGAGCACGAGCAGCACGATGGCGCCGGCGGTGCTGCGGCCGGCCACGGGCAGCAGGAGCGTGGCGGCCGCGATCAGGCAGCCGTTCGCGACGAAGGCGGCGCGCGGGTTGACGGCCATGGCCCTGCCCGTCAGGAAGTTGCCGGCGATCCCGGCGGCACCGTACGCGAGCAGGACCGCGCCGACGGCCGCCGGCGGCAGGGAGGTGACGTCCTGGAGGAAGGGCGTGACGTAGGTGTAGGTGCCGAAATGGGCCAGGACGATGAGAAAGGTGGCCAGCAGCGCCGTCCTGGTGCCGCTGAGACGCAGCAGGCCGAGCAGCACGCGCGGGCTCGTGACCTGCTGGGCGGGCAGCGGCGGCAGCAGGACCAGCAGCGCGCCCAGAACGAGCACGGCCAGCGCGGCCAGGACGAGGAACGCGGTCCGCCAGCCGGCGAGGTGGCCGATGAAGGTGCCGGCCGGTACGCCGAGCACCGAGCCCAGCGGCACGGCGGAGAAGATCACCGCGGTGGCGGTGCCGACGGACGCCGGCGGCACCAGGCGGCCGGCCAGCCCGGCCCCGATCGACCAGAACCCGCCGATGGTGAGACCGACCAGCACCCTGGACACCAGCATGACCCCGTAGGAGCCCGCCACGGCCGCCAGCACGTCGGCGGTCGCGAGCACGGCCATGAGCAGGCACAGCATCACCCGGCGGTCCACGCGGGCGGTGGCCACCGTGACCGCCGGCGCGGCGATCGCGGCGACGATGCCCGGCAGCGTCATGGTCAGCCCTGTGATGCCGTCGGAGAGTCCGAAGTCGGCGCCGATGTCGGTTAGCAGGCCGATGGGCAGGATCTCGCTGGTGACGATGGCGAAGATGCCGAGCATGAGCGAGGTGACCGCGAGCCATTCGATGACTGGCGGGCGTGATCGGGTCAGCGTGGTGGTGGACATGAGTTCCGTTCAAAGGCGGTGGTACGAGCGGTACGGGCGACCAGCCAAGCAGCGGTGGCACCACGGGCACCGGCAGGTTTCGGACGAGACCATCGCCGGACGGCGACATCCCGGCGTACCGGCATACCGGCATCCAGACATCCCGATATTTCGGCATCCGGCATCCCGGCAGCGCTCATCCCACTCGAGCGCTCGTCCCGCTCAGCTGGTCGGCCGGTCCTGGTGGCGGGCGATGAGGGCGACGGCTGCTAGCAGCACCAGGGCCGTCGCCACCGCCGGTACGGGCCCGGCCGCCAGATGCATCGCCGCCCCGGTCAGCGCACCGGCGAACATCGCCGCCACCGAGACGGACCGCCGCAAAGCCGCACGTCCCGGACTGTCGGCGGCCAGGCCGGTCAGGGTGGTGGTGAGGACGTTGGTGGTCAGATCGGGCACCGCGAGCGCGCGTACCGAAGCGTTCTGCAGGCCCATGCCACAGCCGAGCAGCCCGATGAGCGCCACCTGCGCGCCGGTCTCCTGGTGTCCCGCCAGCTGCGCCACGACGAGGGCGACCGCGACGAGCAGCGCGTGCGCGGCGGTGACGGCGGGGAACACCTTCCGCGCGTCCCCCATCCACCCGATCACCCGTCCGGCGCTCCACGCGCCGGCCCCGAAGGCGGCCAGGGCCAGCAGCGACGCCCATTTCGACAGCTCGATGTCCCCGGCCAGGGCGAAGCCGAGGAAGACGATGTTGCCGGTCATGTTGGCGACGAAGACGCGGTTCAGGCCGAGGTAGCTGACGGCGTCCACGAGACCGGTCACGATGGCCAGCAGGATGAGCAGGGCGGGCAGGACGCCGTGCGGGTTCGCGCCGCGCGGGAACAGCCCGTCGGCGACCCACCGCAACCCGCCCTTCACCAGCCCTCCGGAACGCAGGGACGAACCGGCTCACCCGGCGGCCGCCCGTTCGGGGGGCGAATTATGCGGTGCGGTGGCCGGCCGGTCGATACGTGTGCTCGCCGGTACGGTGGCCGGCGGGCGTTTCCGAGGGCGGCGCGCGGACCTGATGTCATGCCGGCTCCCTGACGAGGTCGCGGTCGGCCTCCTTCGGAGAGCCCGGTCGATGGCGGCTTCACCTGGGTCTTTCCCCGCCACGAGCCGTCCTTGCACATCGTGCTGACGTCGTTCCCCGCGCTCAGGGGCGCACCGGATGAGCAGCCGTCCCCTCCCGTACGGCGCCGAGCACCACCCAGCGGCCCGACCGCAGCCGGGCCAGCACAGTGATCATCCGGATCAGCAGGAACACCGACAACCCTGACCAGATCCCCACCAGCCCCCAGCCGAAGCTCAGCGACGCCCACACCGCCGGCAGGAACCCCAGCGCCGCCGCGCTCATCGTCGCGGAGCGCAGATAGGCCGCGTCCCCGGCGCCGAGCAGCACCCCGTCCAGGGCGAACACGACGCCGCCGATCGGCTGCAACGCGACGAAGAACCACCACGCGTGCGACATCTCGGCCAGCACCGCCGCGTCGCCGGTGAAGGCCCGCGGCAGGATGCCGGCCAGCGCCGCGAACACCGCGCCGAGCAGCGTTCCGAAGATCAGGCCGCCGCCGGTCACGTGCCAGGCCAGCCGGCGCGCCCGCTCGCCGTCGCGCGCGCCGAGCGCGGCGCCCACGAGTGCCTGGGCGGCGATGGCCAGCGCGTCGAGCACGAACGCCAGGAACATCCAGAGCTGGAACACCACCTGGTGCGCCCCGACCGCCGCGGTGGAGGTGTGCGCGGCCACCGCGGTCGCGGACACCCAGCACGCCTGGAACGCCAGGCCGAGCAGCACCAGGTCACGGGCGAGGCCGAGCTGGGCCCGCATCGCGGCGGGGACGGGGGCGAGCGGCACGCCCTCGGCCACCAGCGCCCGCACGAACAGGCCGGCGGAGATGAGCTGCGCGACCACGTTGGCGATCGCCGAGCCGTTGAGCCCCCAGCCGAGCCCGTGCACCAGCACCGGGCACAGCACCGCGGAGATCCCGTTGCCCGCGAGCACGTAGCGCAGCGGACGCCGCAGGTCCTGCACCCCGCGCATCCATCCGTTGCCCGCCATGGTGATCAGGATCATCGGAGCACCGAACAGGGCGATCCGCAGCCACCCCACCGCCGACGCGGCGGCCTGGTCGTCGCCGGTGAGCAGGCCGGCCACCGGCGCGGCCAGCAGCTGCCCGGCCACGAGCAGCACCAGCCCGGCGATCGCCCCGAGCCAGGTCGCCTGGATGCCCTCGGCCACGGCCTCGGCCCGGCGGCCCGCGCCGTGCAGCCGCGCGGCGCGCGCGGTGGTGCCGAATGACAGGAACGTCATCTGGGTGGCGATCTGCGCCAGCACGATCGCGCCGACCGAGAGCGCCGCCAGCGGCACCGCGCCCAGATGGCCGACCACGGCCGTGTCGACGAGCAGGTAGAGCGGCTCGGCGGCCAGTACGCCGAGAGCGGGCACGGCGAGGGCGAACAGCTGGCGCAACGTGGACCCGGCTCGCCCGGCCGGATCAGGATGCGCGGCCATGTGCCCTCCAGTAATGCTCTCAACCCACCTTCGACCCTTACTGACCGGAGCATAAACGTAAGAGTCTGTAGCGGACAATGCCTATTACCGCCGGAGAATGAAAGAACCCCGGATCATCAGACCCGGGGTTCTGCCGCGATCAGGAGGGTGCCGTCGTCACCACGTGACAGGCAGCTCGTGCATTCCGTAGACGGCGGCGTCGTCCTTGAACGACAGCTGCTCGGCGGGAACGGCCAGCCGCAGCCCGGGGATGCGCCGGAACAGCGTGCTGAAGACGATCTCCAGCTCCACGCGGGCCAGGCTCTGGCCGAGGCACTGGTGCGGCCCGTAGCCGAAGGCCAGGTGGCTGCGGGCGTCGCGCTCGATGTCGAACCTGTCGGCCTCCTCGAACACCTCCGGATCCCGGTTACCGGCGTTGGCCAGCGTGAGCACGCCCGCGCCCGCGGGAATGACCGTGTCGCCGAACTCCACGTCCTCAAGGGCCACCCGCATGATGGCGAACTCGGCGATGGTGAAGTGCCGCAGCAGCTCCTCGACCGCGCCCGCCGTCTTGTCCGGGTCCGCACGCAGGGCGTCGAGCGCGTCGGGGTGCTGCAGCAGCATGTACGTGCCCAGCGAGATCATGTTCGCCGTCGTCTCGTGCCCGGCGATCAGCAGCAGGAACGCCAGGCTGAGCAGCCCTCCGTGGTCCACCTCGCCGCTCTCGCGCTGCTTGCGCACCTGGCGGCCGAGCAGGTCGTCGGTCGGGTTCTCCTCCTTGGCCTTGATCAGCTTGTCCAGGTAGATGGCCAGCTCGAGGGCCGCGTGCTGCCGTTCCTGCGGCGTGATGGTGTGGTTGAGCAGCTGCGCGGAGTGCGTCTGGAAGAAGTCGTGCTCGTCGTACGGCACTCCGAGCAGCTCGCAGATGACCAGCGAGGGCACCGGCAAGGCCAGCGCCTGCACCAGGTCCACCGGGCGCGGGCCGGCCAGCATGGCGTCGAGGTGCTCGTCCACGATCTGCTGGATGCGCGGCCGCAGCGCCGCCATGCGCCGTACGGTGAACTCGCCGATCACGGCGCGGCGCGCGGGACCGTGCTCGGGCGGGTCCATCTCCAGCATCATCTTCGGCAACGGCGACTCGCCCCCGCCCATCTCGCCGTTCAGCTTGGGGGCGTTGGGGTGGCGGCGGTCGGCGCTGAAGCGCGGATCGCTCAGAACCTTGCGGATGTCCTGGTAACGGGTGGCCACCCAGGCGTTCGACCCGCCGGGCAGCGTCACCTCGGTGACCGGCTGCTCGCGCAGGAGCCGAAGGTGCTGCTCGGGCGGAGCATACGGGCAGGTGCGGGCAATCTGGAGCGTCTCAGTGGAGTCAGCAGTGGTCATGGTCGTCCCCATTCGGCTTGCCATCCCAACATCCCTACATCTGTAAACTAACCTACAGATGTAGGGATCGATACACTGAGGCGTGGCCCTCACCAGAGACGAAAACAGTGCTTTGCGCGACCCTCGGGTGCGCCGCACGCAGGCGGCACTACAACGCACGCTGATCGACCTCGTCCAGGACCACGACCTGCCCCGGATCACCGTCGCCGACGTCGCGGAGCGCGCCGGGGTGAGCCGCTCCACGTTCTACGACCACTACCGCGACGTGCACGAGCTGGCCGAGGCGGCGTGCACCACGATGATCGACGACCTGGTCGAGGCCATCCCCGATCCCGGCAGGGGCGACACGAGCGCCGACACCCTGCTGACCTTCTTCGCCCACCTCGCCGAGCACGCCGGCCTCTACCGCAGCGTGCTCGGGCCCCAAGGCAGCGCCCGCGTCATCGACCACGTGCGCCGCCGCGCCACCGCGGCCGGTTACGCCGGCGCGCGCAGGACCGCCGCGGGGGCGTCGCTGACCGACGACACGGCGCGCATCCCGCACGACGTGCCCGCCGCGTTCACCGCGGGCGCGCTCATCGGCGTGGCCACCGACTGGCTGCTGCACGGATGCCCGTGCACCCCCGCCGAGATGGCCGCCCAGACCAGGCCGCTACTGATGGCCCTCTACCGTGGCGACGACGACGCCGACGTCTAGGACGGCCGCGCCAATGGGGTGCCGACGCCGCGCAGCAACGTGTCGACCACCACGTCGGCGGCCTGTGCGGCGCTCAGCTCGGACAGCTCCTCCGCGGCATGCAGCAGCAGCGGCGGCAGCAGCGTCCCCACCCAGCCGGGCGGCAGGTCGGAGCGCAGCAGGCCCTCGCCGGTGGCGCGCCGCAGGAAGAGGTCGACCTCGTCGATCAGGCGTCGCCGGCGATCGCTGATCGACTTCTCGGCGAGCATGCGGCTCGTCTCCACCGGCCATTTGCGGTTGACCGCGATGATCCCCTCGACGTAACGGTGCAGCGCGACCGCGACCGGGGCCTCGCGCAGCCTGGCGGCGTCGATGGCCTGCTCGACCGCGTCGTAGCGGGCGCGGTAGACGGCGGCCAGCAGCTCTTCGCGGTTGGCGAAGCGCCGGTAGACCGTACGGCGGTCCACTCCGGCCGCGGCGGCGATGGCGGCGATGCTCGCCGAGGGGTCGTCGGCGAGCATGCGGGCGCCCGCGCTCAAGACCAGCTCCAGATTGCGTGTCGCGTCTGCTCTCACCGGGCCAAGCTACCTGCTCATGTAGCAGATGGAGAAGCTATCAGCACGATGAGATGGAGACTGTCAACCTAAGTGCTACATTGCTGAGGCGTTTACGGCCCGCTCGCTGGGATTCTTCCGCCGGCAAAGAGTGAGAGCCCGGCTCGCAGGTAGGTGTATCGGAGCAGATGGGGGACTTCACATGATGAACAGGCGTACTTTCGGCAAGACCCTGGGCCTGGCGACCGGCGCGGCCGTCGCGTCGCTCGCGGGCTTCCAGGAACCCGCGTCCACCGCCGCGCGGAACGGTGCCGAGGCAGTGCCGACGCCGAGCCCCGGCGCGCACACGTCCTTCCCCACCCTGAAGCAGGTCAACGCCGGCCTGCTGAACGTCGGTTACGCCGAAGCGGGCCCGGCGCAGGGGCCCGTGGTCATCTGCCTGCACGGCTGGCCGTACGACATTCACAGCTTCGTCGACGTCGCCCCCCGGCTGGCGGCCGAGGGCTACCGCGTGATCGTCCCCTACCTGCGCGGTCACGGCACCACGCGCTTCCTGTCCGCCCGTACGGTCCGCAACGCCCAGCAGTCGGCGATCGCCCTGGACATCGTCGCCCTGATGGACGCACTCAAGATCGGCAAAGCCGTGCTGGCCGGCTTCGACTGGGGCTCGCGGACCGCCGACATCATCGCCGCGCTGTGGCCGCAGCGGTGCAAGGCCCTGGTGTCGGTGAGCGGCTATCTCATCACCAACCTCGAGGCCAACCTCAAGCCGCTGCCGCCGAAGGCCGAATACGCCTGGTGGTACCAGTACTACTTCGCCACGGAGCGCGGCCGGCTGGCCATGGAGGACAAGCTCAAGCGGAACGAGCTGGCCAGGCTCGTCTGGGACACCGTCTCCCCGACGTGGGACTTCGACGACGCCACGTTCGAGCGCACGGCCGCGGCCTTCGACAACCCCGACTACGTCGCCATCGTGATCCACAACTACCGCTGGCGGCTGAGCCTGGCCGACGGCGAGCGCCGTTACGACGGCATCGAGAAGCGGCTCGCCGCGCGGCCGGTCATCAAGGTGCCCACCATCGCCCTCGACGCCGAGCGCGACCCGTTCACCGCGCCGGGAAACGGCTCGTCGTACCGGGATCTGTTCACCGGCGCCTACGAGCACCGCACCCTGAAGGGCATCGGCCACAACCTGCCGCAGGAGGCGCCCGCGGCCTTCGCCCAGGCCGTCGTGGACGTGGACCACTTCTGACTGAGCTGGTTACCGGCACACTGAAGTGAAGTCTTGCCCATCAAGTGCTACATTGATGAGACAGTTAGTAAATGAGAGGGCAGGATGATGAGCAGGACATGGTTGATCACCGGGGCGTCGCGTGGTTTCGGGCGGCAGCTCACCGAGGCCGTCCTGGAGGCGGGTGACCAGGTCGTCGCCACCGCGCGCCGCCCCGAGCAGCTGGACGACCTGGTGGCCCGCCACGGCGAGCGGATCCGGGCCGTCGCGCTGGACGTCACCGACGCCGCCGCGGCCTCCCGCGCAGTGCGAGCGGCCACCGACGCCTTCGGCCGCCTCGACGTGGTGGTCAACAACGCCGGCTACGCCAACAGCGCGCCGATCGAGGAGATGGCGGAGGACGACTTCCGCGCCCAGATCGAGACCAATCTCTTCGGGGTGGTGAACGTGACCAGGGCCGCGCTGCCCGTCCTGCGCGGGCAGCGCTCGGGGGTCTTCGTGCAGTTCTCCTCCATCGGCGGGCGCGTGGGCGGCACGCCGGGGATGGGGGCGTACCAGAGCGCGAAGTTCGCGGTCGAGGGCTTCTCCGAGGTGCTCGCCAGCGAGGTCGCGCCGTTCGGCGTGAAGGTCGTCATCGTCGAGCCGGGCGCGTTCCGGACCGACTGGCAGGGCTCCTCAATGGAGATCCACCCCGTCGGCCCCGACTACGAGGAGACGGTGGGCGCCATCAACCGCTACCGGCGGGAGAACGACGGCACCCAGCCCGGCGACCCGGCCCGCGCCGCCCAGATCATCATCGAGGTGGTCGGCGCCGGCGACCCGCCGAGGCGGCTCGTCCTGGGCGGTGACGCCGTCGCGCTGGCCCAGAAGGCCGGGGAGATCCGCGCCGCCGAGACCGAGAAGTGGGCCGGCATGAGCCGCTCGGCCGACTATCCCGCGGACGAACGCTAGGCCACCGGCCGCCGCTCACGTATGTAATACAGGATAAGTTATGTATCTCTGACTAATACGTGGAGGCTTCGGCACATGGCGGATGACGGCAAGGTCTCCTACGGCCCCGGAGGCAAGGGTTTCTACGGCGCGGTGACGGTGAGCGAGCGCGGGCAGATCGTCATTCCCGCGGCGGCCCGCCGTGACCTCGGGATCGTGCCCGGCGACAAGCTCCTCGTCCTCGGCGACCCCGGGCAGGGGCTCGCGCTCATGTCGATCGGACACCTCATGAGCACCCTGAAGGGCTCCTCGGCGCTCCTCCAGCAGATCCAGCAGCACGTTCAGGGGGACGCGGGCGAGGCCCGGCCCGAGGAGTGACCCGCCGCCGGACGCCCCGCCGCGCCGCCTCGGCCGCGGGACCGCCGGGCGTGGCGGGATCCTGTGGGAAACTGGGAGGTCACAGCGGGAGGCAGGGACAGGAGGCCGGGTGGGTTCCCGAGCGTCGGCCAGCGCGCTGCGGCGCATGCCGATCCAGGCGCGCAGCAGGGACAAGGTCGACCGGATCCTCGCCGCCGCCGAGGCGCTGGTCAAGGAGATCGGCTACGACGGCTGCGTGAGCTCGCCCGTGACGCTGATCGAGCGCTCGGGCGTCAACTCCGGCTCGTTCTACACCTACTTCACCAGCGTGCAGGCGGTGCTGGAGGAGCTGACGTTCCGCTACATGGACCGGGCCTACGCGCTCATCGACGCGGTCCGCGCCCGTGGCTTCGCCTCCTGGGAGGAGGCCAACGACGCCGTGGTGGACGCCTTCGAGCAGTTCCACCGCGACCCGGTGGTGCGCGAGCTGTGGAACCGCACCCACATGAGCGAGCAGGTGCTCAAGGCGCAGTCGCAGCTCCAGGACTATCTGACGGCCGTCTCGCAGGAGCTGCTGGTCGCCTCCTCCCACGGCCGGCTGCAGGCTCCCGACGTGGCCTACGCGGTGACGACCATGGTCGGCAACTTCCTGGTGCAGGCGGCGCTGGGCCCCGGCCCGGACCGGCCCGACGTCCTCGCGCAGGCCAAGGTCGTCATGCGGGCCTATCTGGCGACGTTCGAGCAGGAAGAAGGCCCCCGGCCCGGCTAGCCGCACCGGCCACAGCGCCCCGCGGCCGGGGCGCGCGACATCGGGCCGGCGGGTGACATCCGCCGTCAGGCCAGGCTGGCCACGACGGTGGGGATGCCGTTGCGTTCGGTGGAGTGGAAGTCGCCGACCGAGTGGACCGCCCCGAGCACCTCGGCGACCGTGAGGCGCTCACCGTCGTTCACCAGGCCCTCCCCGAGCGCGAGCGAGGCCACCCCGCGGGGTTCGGAGCGGGGGACGAAGTCGGGCGAGGTGTCCCGGCGCAGGATGTCGAACAGCGCGAAGCCGGGCCCGTCCACCTGGGGCACCGCCCGTACCAGCAGGTGGGGGTAGAGGGCCACGTCGCGACACGGCGGCGGGCCGTCGTCGCCGGACGGCCGCCAGTCGATCCGGACCAGGGTGCGCTCGCCGGACGTCACGCCGCACGAGATCGCGTCCTCGCGGCGGTCGACGGTCATGGCGGCGTGCCGCTTCGGATAGCCCCACAGCTCGCGGCCCGCGGCCACGCTCCACGAGTGGTTCTCGTACTCGGCCAGGTAGAAGCCGCCGGTCAGGTCTCCGTACCTGACGGGGACGATGACGCCGCAGTCCATGAAGCCGCCGTTCGACGCGGTGGAGAAGTCGGCGACGCTGACCGCGAAACGGTCGTCGGCGAGGGTGAACGGGGTCGGCCGCAGCAGCCGCTCCAGCTCGGCGGCGTCGCCTCTGCAATAGACGGTCACGGTGCTCAGGCCGGGCGTAGAGTACGGCTCCGCCGCCGGGGCGTAGCCGAGTCGCGGCCAGAAGCTGAGGGGGTCGTAGTTCTCCCGCACGGGGTCTTACTTCCTTGTCTTCAGTGTTCGACGGGTACGGGGGCGTCGTCCAGCGCCAGGCCGTTCGTCTCGGGCGCCCAGGCGGCGGTCACCGCGATGCCGAGCGCCAGGACCACGGCGGTGGCCACCATGACGCCGCCGGCGCCCACGGACTCCAGCCCGATCGGGAGCAGGAACGTGCCCGCGGCGGCGCCGATGCGGCTCACGGCCGAGGCGACGCCGAGCCCCGAGGCGCGCAGCTCGGTCGGGAACAGCTCGCTCGGGTAGATGAACTCGAGGTTGCCGACCAGCGCGAGCAGCATCCCGAACAGCACGAACAGCGCCACCGTCACCCATGCCGCGCTGGGCACCAGCCCGATCCACAGGCTGATCGCGGCGAGCACCGCCATGAAGCCCATCAGCGCGGCGCGCCGCCCCAAGCGGGGCAGCAGGAAGATGCCGATGACCGAGCCGACCAGGGCGAACGCGCACGGCAGGACCGTTCCGAGGAACTCGTCCCGCACGTTCAGGGCGGCCAGCACGTCGGGCAGGAAGACGAACAGCGAGAAGTTCGGGATCGCCAGGGCCATCCAGAACAGGCCGGCGACGGCCGTCCTGCGCCACATGTCCGGGGCGAACAGCCGCCGCCAGTCGCCGGCCGACGCACCCGTGGCCTCCGTGGCCTCCGGCAGGGCCACTTCCGGGCCGAGCCACCGGTCCACGATCTGCCGCGCCTCGGCGGCCCGGCCCTTGCTGATCAGCCAGCGCGGCGACTCCGGCGAGCCGGTCCGCATGATCAGGACGATCAGCGACGGCACGGCGCTCGTGGCCAGGGCCCATTTCCAGGCGTCCGGGCCGCCGAGCTCGGCCACGTAGGTCGCCGACACGGACGCGGCGCAACCGGAGGTCGTCTCGGCTCTGGCCGCCGCCACCCTCGGCCTCGGCAAGCGGACCGGGGCGGAGGTGGGCATGGGCGACCTGCGCGAGGTCGTGATCCGCTGCCGCGGCGGCTACGTCATCGTCTACGCGGTGGGCCGCATGGGCCTGCTGGCCGTGCTGGCGGACGAGGGCCTGGACGTCCCGAAACTGCACGTCGAGTCCCGCCCCACCGTGGAACGCCTGGACGCCCTGCTGACGCGGGGCAGCCTCAACTGACGGTCGCCGGAGAACGGGCTCGCCATCCGGGGCCGCGGTCCGATGGCTGCGGTAAGGGACGGGCGACGGGCGACCGCCCCGGCCGTGCGGGTGCGCGTCAGCGAGCCGCGGCCCAGTCGTCCACGGTCGTGACCTCCGCCTGCTGCGGGAAGACCTTCTCGACGAGCACCCGGTGCACCTCCGGATCGGCGTCGAGACACGCGTCGGCCAGGACGGTGAGGCCGAAGTCCAGGTCGGCCGCCTGCCGCAGGGTGGACAGCACGACGCCGCTCGTGGCGATGCCGGTCAGGACGAGGTGGTCGATGCCCCCGGCCCGCAGCACCACATCGAGATCGCTCCCGGCGAAGGCGCTCACGCGGCGCTTGGTGACGACGACGTCGCCGGGCTCTGGGGCCACGTCCGGATGGATCCGGGTGGCCTCGCCGCTGCCCGCGTCCGCGGGGGCGCCGGCGAGCGGGCCGAACATCTTGTTGCGGGCACTGATCTCCGGATACCCGGGGCGGAACCCGACGACCACGTAGATCACGGGAACGCCGCCCGCGCGGGCGGCCTCGACGGCCTTGCGCAGGCGCGGCAGGTAGCCGGGATCCGGATAGCGCTCGACGACGACGCGCTGGACATCCATGACGAGGAGAGCCGAGTCGGTCATCGCCATCCTTCCGATCGAGGGCAAGTCAACAGCTGATTACATTCGAGGAATGTAGCGATGCCCCGCGACCTATGTCAACGAGTGATTACTTCGTTCGGCGCCGGGCTATACTGCGGCGGCAGGACCGCAGTCGCGCTGACGGGGGAGGCCACCGGTGGCGACGAGAGAGACGTCTTCTGACGCCGCCGCCGAGCCGGATCCCGACGCCCCGCCGGCCGGGGGCCGGCGGCGACGGGACGCGGCGGCGACCCGCCAGGCGCTCCTGCGGGCCGCGCACGGCCGCTTCACCCGCCTCGGGTACGACCGCACCACGCTCCGGGACGTCGCCGCGGACGCCGGGGTCAACCTCGCGCTCATCAAGCGGTATTTCGGCTCGAAAGAGGGCCTGTTCAAGGCCGCGCTGGCCGCCACGCCCCGGCTGCCGGGGGGCGAGGCCGCGTTCCCCCGCGACCTCGCTACCCTCGCCGAAGCCCTCAGCCGCCAGCTGTCGGCCGACGCGTGGCCCGAATTCGGCGAGCACCCGGCGCTCATGCTCCTGCGCGTCTCCGGCGACGAGCGGGTGGACGGCCTGCGCAGGCAGGCGCTGCGGGACTTCAGCAGGCAAGTGCTGGAAGCCTCGGGTCCCGGGTCTGCGCAGGCCGGTGACGAACGCCTGCTGAGAGCGGAGCTGGTGGTCGCGCTGGGGGTCGGCGTGGCCGTCGTACGCTCAGCCGTCGGCCTGCAGCCCCTGCGCGACGCGACCTCCGACGAGCTGATCGGCCCCCTGCGCGACGTCGTGGAGGCCCTGCTCGCGCCTTCGCGCTGATCGGCCCCCAGCCGCTCAGGGCCTGAGGACGATCTTGCCGCGGGTGTGGCGCTGCTCCAGCTCGCGGAAGGCGTCCTGGACCCGGTCCAGGGGATAGGCGGCGGCGATCGGGATCTCCAGGCGTCCGGCGCCGACGAGGCCGGCCAGCTCGGCCAGCACCTCTGTGGTGGCCCCTTCAGCGTTGCCGTCGAACTTCACCCCGTGCCGCTCGACGGCGGCGAAGTCGATGACGGTGTTGATCCGGTCGGGCCGCACGCCGAGTTCGAGCGCGAGCTCCACGTAGCCGCCGCCGAAATTGTCGATGAAGGCGTCGACGTGGCCGGCCGCGGCCTTGATCCGCTCGGCGACGCCCGCGCCGTAGGCGACGGGCACGGCCCCGTGCTCGCGCAGCCACCGGTGGTTCGGCTCGCTGGCCAGCCCGATGACGGTGGCGCCGGCGGCCACGGCGAGCTGGGTCGCGATCGTCCCGACCCCGCCGGCGGCCCCGGCGATGACCACCGTGTCGCCGGGGCGCAGGCCGACCGCCCGTACCTCCGCGTACGCCGTCGTGCCCGCGACGTGCAGCGAGGCCGCCTGCTCCCACGGCACCTCCGGCGGCCGGCGCACCAGGGCGGCCGCCTCCACCACGACGTACTCGGCGTGGCTCGCGCGGTTGTGGGTGAACCCGAACACCTCATCGCCCGCCGCGAACCCCTCGACCCCGTCGCCGGTCGCGATCACCACGCCGGCCAGGTCGCTGCCCTGCCCGGAGGGGAAGGTGGCCGGCCACCTGTCGTGCAGCACCCCCAGGCGGATCGCCGCCTCGCCCGGGTTGATCGCGGCGGCCACCACCTTCACCAGCACCTGCCCAGGGCCGGGTGCCGGCCGCTCCACCTCCGCGACCCGCAGCACCTCGATCCCGCCGTACGCGTCGAACCGCACCGCTCTCATCGTCCGAGCCGTCATCCCGACCTCCCTGGTCCCTTCTCCGCACCGAGTTCCCGGTGTACGGATCACGCTGCCAACAGCCGGCGAAAGGCGAAATCGGATGGCTCTCCCTAGGATCAACCGTCCTAGGCTGGGCCCCGCGAGCAGTCCCGGACCTGGGCAATCATGGACGTATGAACATGGACCGTGACCAGCTCGCAGATTTCCTGCGCCGTTCCCGGCAACGGCTGCGCCCACAGGAAGTGGGGCTGGCGGCCGGGCCACGCCGTCGCACGCCCGGCCTGCGCCGCGAGGAGGTCTCCCAGCTGGCCGGCATGTCGGCCGACTACTACATGCGCCTCGAACAGGCCCGCAGCCCGCAACCCTCGGCGCAGATCCTGGCCGCGCTGGCCCGCGCGTTCCGGCTGACCGACGACGAGCGCGACCACCTCTATCTGCTGGCCGGCCACCGCCCGCCGGCCGGTCCGCTGGCCCACGACCACGTCAGCCCCGGCCTGCTCTATCTCCTCGACAGGCTCACCGAGACTCCGGCGCACATCACCAACGACATCGGTGACTTGCTCGCCCGCAACCAGATGGCGGAGGCGCTGCTGGGCTGCACCTGCTCGGTCCGCGTACAGGACCGCAACTTCATCTGGCGGTGGTTCACCGACCCCGCGATGCGCCAGGTGTACCAGCCGGAGGAGCGGGAGGCGCTCAGCCGGGGCCATGTCGCCGACCTGCGCGCCTCCTACGCCCGGCGCGGCGGCGACGAGCCCTCCGCCCGCCTGGTCAGCCGGCTCCGGGACACCAGCGCGGAGTTCGGCGAGCTGTGGGACCTGCACGAGGTCGCGGTCCGGCGCTCCAGCCGGATGCGGGTCTCCCATCCCGCCGTCGGCCCGATCGACCTGAACTGCGAAGTCCTGCTCAGCCCGGCCGAGGACCAGCGGCTCGTCATCTTCACCCCCGCGCCGGGGACCTCCGCGATCGACCACCTGAGCCTGCTGCGCGTGCTCGGCCACGACGACTTCGTGCCCGCCGCCCCCGCCCGCCGCTGACACCGCGGCGCGGGCAACACGGCACGGCGAGGTGCTAGAACGCGCCGGCGGCGGCGTGCCGCTGGGTCAGGCTCTCCTGCTCGGCGGTCCAGCCGGCCGTCTCGCGCAGGGCGGCGTACTCCCGCTCCAGCGACGTCGCGGACGTGGTGCGCGCGTCCGTCCCGATGGTGACGGCGAGCCCGGCCGCCAGCAGCCGGGTGGCGGGATGGGCGGCCAGGCCGGACACCGCGCCTGTCTGCACGTTGCTGATCGGGCACATCTCCAGGGTGATCCGGTCCCGGCGCAGGCGTTCGAGCAGCGCGTCGTCCTCGGTGCACCGCACCCCGTGCCCGATCCGGCGGGCGCCGAGCACCTCGATCGCCTCCCACACGCCGGCCGCCCCCGCGGCCTCGCCCGCGTGCACGGTGCACGGCAGCCCGGCCTGGTGCGCTAGGTCGAACGCTGGACGGTGCGGGGTGCCGGGGAACAGCCGCTCGTCGCCGGCCAGGTCGAGCCCGCTGACCACGTCGCGGCGGCGTACCGCCGTCTCGGCGACGGCGAGGCTCTCCTCCGGGGTCTGGTGGCGCAGGCAGCACAGCAGCAGCCCGGTGCGCACCCCCGTGGACGCCCGGCCATCGGCCAGTCCCGCGGCGACCGCCGAGACCGCCTCGTCCATCGTCATGCCCTGCCGTCCGTGCAGCTGCGGCGCGAACCGGGCCGCGCCGTGGACGACGCCGTCGGCGCTCCAGTCCTCCACCAGCTCGCGCGCCGCGCGGCGCAGGGCGTCGGGGGTCTGCAGGACCTGCAACGGCAGGTCGATGTAGGTGAGGTAGCGGGTCAGGCTGCCGCAGTCGGGGGGCGCGGTGACCAGCTCCGCCAGGGGGCCGTTCACCGCGATGCCCTGCTCCCGGGCCAGGTCCGCGACCGTGCCCGGGCGGACGGAGCCGTCGAGGTGGCAGTGCAGGTCGTGGCGGCCGGGGAGGTCGGCGGTCATGAGAGTCCTTTCGCGGTGGCAGTCGGGGTACGGGCGCAGACGTCGAAGAGCAGGCGCTTGAAGCCCGGCTCGTCGACCCGGCGCACCAGCGTCACGTTGGGCGGGGGCGCGGCACGACGGCGGTCGATGACGAGCTGCCCGCGGGTCTCGTCGCCGAGAGCCACGTCCACGTGCGCGGGCTCGCGTTCGACGACCAGCTCGGGCCACAGGGCCACCGCCATGGCCACGGGGTCGGGCAGGTCGTAGCCGGCCAGGCCGGTGACGTCGCGGGCCCAGTCGGCGACCGCCCGGTTGATCCGGTGGGCGAAGACGGCCATCGGCGTGCCGAGCCCCTCCAGCCGGCGCTGGTCGCCGGGGGTCATGACGGCGTCCCTGCGCGAGACGTCCCAGCCGATCCAGGTCACCCGGTCGGCCGTGGCCGCTCGCAGGACCGCGCGGGCGGCCTCGGGGTCGGCCCACACGTTGAACTCGGCGGTGGGCGAGACGTTGCCGCACAGGTCCGCCGCGCCCGCCATGCAGTAGACGTGGCGGAAGCGGGTCAGCAGCTCCCGGTCGCGGAACAACGCTGCGGCGACGTTGGTGAGCGGGCCCAGGGTGACGAGCGTCAGCTCGCCGGGGTGGCGGCGGGAGAGCGCCAGCAGGACGTCCACCGCGTGGCCGTCCGCCGGGCCCCGCGCCGGGCCGGGCAGGCCCACGTCGCCCATCCCGTCCTGGCCGTGCACGTGCTGCGCGGTGGACGGCGGGCGGATCAGCGGCCGGTCGCAGCCGGGGTGTACGGGGATGGCGGCGCCCCCGGCCAGCTCCAGCGTGATCAGCGCGTTGCGGGTGGCCGTGGCCAGGGGCACGTTGCCCGCCACGGTGGTGACGGCCCGGACGTCGCCCGCGTCGCCGGCGACCGCCAGCAGCAGCGCCACGGCGTCGTCGGAGCCGGTGTCGGTGTCGATGAGCAGGGGGAGTGCCGGCACGCGTACCTCATCTAATCGATTAGATCGGTGAGTGCTCTATCTAATCGATTAGATGCGAGAATGTAAACCGTCATGAGCAACCCTGCAGGCAAGCCGATCACCCTGGCCGACGTGGCCCGCCGCGCGGGCACCTCGACGGCGGTGGTCAGCTACGTCATCAACGACGGCCCCCGCCGGGTGGCCGCCGCGACCCGCGAGCGGGTGCTGGCCGCGGCGGCCGAGCTCGGCTACCGCCCCAACCGCATCGCCCGGGCGCTGCGCTCACGCACCACCGGCGTCGTGGGCCTGGTGCTGGCGGACGCGCTCAACCCCTACTTCGGGGCGCTGGCCAGACACGTCGAGCAGGCGCTCGCCGGGCACGAGCGGCTCATGCTCATCGGGAACGCGGGCTACAGCGCCGAGCGCGAGCGGCATCTCGTCGAACGCTTCCTCGCCGCCCAGGTCGACGGGCTGGTGATCGCCTCCGCCGACGCGGGCGACGACGTGGCCGCGCGGGCCCAGGCGGCCCGGGTGCCCGCCGTCTACCTGCACAACGGTCCCACCTCGGGGGAGACGCCCCTGGTCACCGCGGACAATGGGCAGGCGGTGGAGGAGGCGCTGGCCCACCTGCGGGCGCACGGTCACCACGACGTCGCCTTCCTGGCCGGGCCGCAGGACACCGGACCCGTGGGCCGGCGGCGGCAGGTCTGGCAGGAGGCCGCGGGGAGCGAGGCCGTCCTCCTGCGCTCCGACTACTCCCGCGCCGCGGCGGACGCCCTGATCCGCCGCCTGGCCGCCGCGGACGCCGTGCCGCGCGCGCTGATCGCGGCCACGGACGAGCAGGCCATCGGGGTCCTGTCCGGGGCCTGCGCCGCCGGCCTGCCCGTCCCCGGCCGGATCGCCGTCATCGGCCTGGACGGCACCCCCGACAGCGCCCACACCGCCCCCGCGCTGACCGTCACCGGGCAGCCCCTCAGGGCGATGGCGCAGCAGGCCGTGGACCTGCTCTTCGACCGCGCGACCCCGGCGCCCCCGGCGCGCGCGGCCCTGATCAGGCGGCGCAGCTGCGGCTGCGAGGAGGTCTGAGAGGCCACGCCGGGCGAGGGCCGCGCCGCCGCGCTCACGAGCGGGTCCGCTCCGCGATGAGCTGGGAACGGCGGACCTTGCCCGCGTCGTCCCGCAACGGATGGTCCACGAACTCGTAGGTGCGCGGCGTCTTGTAGCGGACCAGCCGCTCCTCCAGGTACGCGCGCAGCTCCGCCTCGGTGGCCGCGCCCTCGACGATGGCGTGCACGCGCTGGCCGAGGTCGTCGTCCGGCAGGCCGATCACCACGCAGGACAGCACGCCGGGATGCTCCTCCAGGGCGGCCTCCACCTCGGCCGGGTAGACGTTCGAGCCCGCCACCAGGATCATGTCGGGCCGCCGGTCGGCCAGGTAGAGGTAGCCGTCGGCGTCCAGACGGCCCATGTCGCCGAGCGACTCCCACCCGTCGAGGGCGCGCGCCTCGGCCCCGATGTAGCGGTAGGTGGGCGGGGTGCCCGCGGCGCGGCGCAAGTAGACCTCGCCGATCGGGCCCGGCGGCAGCCGGTCCCCTTCCGGGCCGAACACGGCGATCTCCCCGTGCACGGGGCGTCCCACCGAGCCGCGGTGCTCCATCCACTCCAGGCCGTTGATGACGGTGGTGGCGATGCCCTCGGTGCCGCCGTACAGCTCCCAGATGCGCTCGCCGCCCAGCCAGCCGATCCACGCCTCCTTCAGCCACGCCGGGCACGGGGCGGCCAGGTGCCAGACCGTGCGCAGGGACGACACGTCCGGCTTGAGCCGGTCGGGGTGGCGCCAGATGCGGTTCATCATGGTCGGCACCAGGTAGAGCCAGGACGCCCGCCACCGCTCCACCTCCTCAAGCGTGCCCAGCGGGTCGAAGCGCTCCATCACCACCAGGTGCGCGCCTTCGAAGAAGCCCGCGAACGCCGAGGTGAAGGGGCCGTTGTGATAGAGCGGCCCCGGCATCAGCAGCACGTCGCCGCCGCCGCACCGCCAGAACCGCGACGCCCACCCGTCCACCACGCCCGGCGTCCCCGACACGATCAGCTTGGGCCGTCCCGTGCTGCCGCCCGAGGTGGGCGCCTTCCACGACGGCGACACCGCCTGCGGCAGCGGCCCGTCGGGGTGGTCGGCCAGGTCCAGCTCCTCGATCGGCACCGCTCCGCCGCCGAGCACGAGCGGGGACTCCGCGAGCCGGACGATCTCCGCGAGCTCCGCCCGCGGCAGCCGCCACGAGACGGGTTGCGGCACCGCGCCCAGCTTCCAGACGGCCACGCAGGCGCGGACGAAGTCGACGCCGTTGGGCAGCGCGACGGTGACGAACGAGCCCTGCCGCACGCCCCGCGCCGCCATCTCCCTGGCCAGGACGTTCGTGGAGCGGTCGAGCTCGGCCCAGCTCATCGACCTGGTCCCGCACGAGACGGCGGGCGCGTGCGGCCGCAGCCCGGCGAGTTCGTGTACGCGGGTGCCGAGGGGGGTCGTCATGCGGCGCCTCCAAGCAACGGGACCGGCCCCGGCCACGGGCGAGATCACCGGCGGCCTGCCAGCGACGCTAGACGCCGGTCGAAAGCTCTTCAAGAGCAGGCGGAACAGAAGGCGCGCGCCCACCCGGGGTCGTAGTCCTTGAGGTTCTGCGGCGGCTCGTCGGTGTCGGGCACCAGGGCGAGCATCCACGCGGGGAGCTCGGCCGGGGCGGCGGCGCGCATGCCGTCCCAGTCGCCGACGCTCCACTGGTCGCCGACAGCCAGGCGGCGATGACGGCGCCGGAGGACACCGGGTTGCGGCGGCGGTCGCCGGGCCGGGAGAGTGCTGGTGGGGTTACGAGCAGGCGATGCACCTGGTCCGCTTCATCAACTCGGTGATCGGCCGCCCGGTCGTCGTCAGGCTGCGGGACCGCTTCCAGTGCTACGCCGTCGATCTCCGGGTCACGGGCCGGGGCTCCGCCGTTAATTCCGTGGACGTCGCCAGGACCTCGGGGGATATCGTGGCCGGATCATTCATGGTTCAGGAGGGTTGATGACTACAGGTGTCAGGCTGATCCGGGACGTCGGGCTCGCGCAGACGGTCGAGTACGCGTACGCGTCGGTCGCGGACACGCCGCTGCGTTGCGTCTGGGTCGCGGGAGCCTGCCCGCTCGACGACGACGGCAAGACGGTCGCGGTGGGGGACTACGGGCAGCAGGCCCACCAGGTGATGCGCAACCTCGCCACGGCCCTGCGCGGGGCGGGCGCCTCGCTGACCGACGTCGTCAAGACCACCGTCTACGTCGCCTCGTCGAGGCAGGCCGACCTCGTGGAGGCGTGGAAGGTCTACCGCGAGCACATGGCTGGTCACGACGTGCCCAGCACCCTGCTCGGCGTGACCGTGCTCGGGTACGAGGACCAGCTGGTGGAGGTCGAGGCGGTGGCGGTGCTGCCCGGCGGGCCGCCGACGGGCCCCGGGGCCTGAGCCGACGAGGGGCCGGGTGCGCGGCCTGCCGCGACGAGGGGCCGGGCGCTCGGCCTGAGGCGGCGAGGGGCCGGGCGCGCGGCCTGAGGCGGCGGCGGGTGGGCCGGGTCACCAGGGCAGGCGGCCGCTGTCGTCGAAGAATCCGCCCGTCTCGCCGTCGTCGCCCACGGTCGCCCAGTACACCGCGGCGCGCGCGCCCTCGTCCGTGGTGCGCTCGCCCTTGAAGCCGTTCAGGTCGGTCGCGACGTACCCGGGCGTCACGGCGTTGATCTTCACGTGGGCCAGCTCCGGATCGTCGAGGAAGGCGTTGGCGTACTTGACGGTCAGCATGTTCACCGCGCTCTTCGTCGCCGAGTAGGCGAACGAATCGTGCGAGCGGGCGAACATCGAGCCCTCCTCGGTGGCCTTGGCGAACATGGCGGAATCGCTGGAGACGTTGACGATCCGGGCCGCCGGGGACTTCCGCAGCAGCGGCAGCATGGCGTGCACGACCCGGATCAGCCCGAACACGTTGGTCTCGAACTCCAGGCGCAGGTCATCGGCCGAGACCTCGGTCGCGTGCTTGCGGTTGAGCATCCCGGCGTTGTTCACCAGCACGTCGAGGCGGCCGTATTCGCGGCCGACGAGCTCCGCGGCGCTCGCGACCGAGGCGTCGTCCGTGACATCGATCCGCACCGGCCGCACCGCGAGCCCGGACCCGGCTAGCTAGCCGGCCGCCCGGGCGCCGCGCTCGGCGTCCCTGCTGCCGAGGAGCACGGTGAGGCCGCGCTCGGCCAGCTGACGGGCCGTGGCCAGGCCGAGACCCTTGTTGGCGCCCGTGACCAGGGCGATGGTCTCGCTGGACATCTTCTCCACTCCCTCTCCTGCCTGCGTAGAATTAGAACTGATAGTGCCCCTACACTTTAAGCGTAGGGATCCTACGGTTGTCAAATGTGGAAGGTGACATGGAGCCGGCTCTCCCATCGCGGCGCCCGAAGCGCGCGGACGCCCGCCGGAACTTCGACGCCCTGATCGAGGCGGCCCGGGGCACGTTCGCCGAGCACGGGGCGCAGGCCTCGCTCGAGGACATCGCCCGGCGCGCCGAGGTGAGCATCGCCACGCTCTACCGGAACTTCCCCACCCGCGAGGACCTCGTCGAGGAGGTCCATCGCGAGGAGGTCGAGGCGCTGTGCCGCACGGCCGCCGAGCTCGACGGGCTGGAACCGTGGGAAGCGCTCGCCGCCTGGCTGCGCCGCTTCGTCGAATACATCGGCGCCAAGCTCGCCTTCGCCGACGCGCTCAACCGCGCCACCGACAGCTTCCAGGCCTGCCGCAAGGCGATGCGCGACGCCGGGGGCCCGCTGCTCGACAGTGCGCAGCGAGCCGGCGTCGCGCGGCCGGAGCCGTCGATCGACGACATCCTGCGCATGATCTCGGGCATCAGCACCGTCGAGTACGTCGATGACGCCCAGCGCGAGCGAGTCCTGGCGCTGGCTCTCGCCGGCCTGCGGGCCACACCCGCCGCACCGGGCGAACGGCCTGGCGGGGGCTGATCCGCAGGGCTCCTCCGCGCCCGGAGCGGAGGTGCGGCCGGGCACCGGACGCGACTGGATCGCTCATCAAGGGGTAGCCGCCATGCTTTCCGCCAATTTAGGAAAGGATGGGTCAATGGCTGGCCAGGCCAACTCCAGAGACGTCGTCCAGCGCCCCAACGGCAGCTGGGCGGTGACCAAGCCCGGCTCCGAGCGCGCGCTCTTCACCGCCGACACGCAGGCCGACGCGGTGCAACGTGCGAGCGAGCTGCTGCGCCGGGACGGCGGCGGCGAGCTGCGCATTCACGGCACCGACGGCCAGGTCCGCGACCAGCGGACCGTCGCCCCGGGCAACGACCCCAATCCCCCCAAGGGCTGACGCCAGCACGTCCGCTCCCGACCTGGGAGCGGACGCTGAGGACCCTGTCGCATCGCCGGCACCGCGGTCAACCTCCTTCACGAGGCGTGCCCGTAGCTCGGTGAGTCCCCGTCAGGCCCCTTGGGCCGGCAGGTCGTCGAGGATCTCGGGGGCCAGGCCCAGGGCGGTGGTCATGCCGATGCCGGAGGTGACCGACACCACCCGCACGCCCGGCATCGGGTCGGCGACCAGGAACGGGTCCGGTGCCGAGGCGTAGACGCCGCGCCAGCGCTCGCGCACCGTCAACCGGCCGGCCCCCAGCAGGCGGGCGGTCTCGGCCAGGACGCTCCGGTCGAGCTCGTCGGCGTCGAACGGCTCCGGCGTGACGGCGTAGGCGTGCGTGTCGCCGATGGTGAGGTCGCCGTCCGGGCGCTGGGTGAACATGAGGTTCAGGCCGATGCGGGTCAGCGCCGGGTGCTCGCGCTCCAGGCGGGCCCGCAGGGCGGACCGCGCCGGGCAGGACTCGAAGCCGCCGTAGCGCAGCAGCGAGAAGCCGGACAGTACCGCGGGGGCGACGCGGCGCCCGTGCGGGTCGGCCACGCGCAGCATGCGCAGGACGCAGCGGCGCAGCCCGGCGCGCTCGGCCAGGCCGGGGAAGTGCCGGTCGACGTCATGGCCGACGGCCATGATCACGTGCCCGGCCCGGATCCGGCCCCTGCTGGTGGTCACCAGGCCGGGCTCGACGAGGTGCGCGGAGGTACCCCAGTGGAAGCGCACGCCCTTGCCGGCCAGCCAGGCGGCGATGGCGTGGACGGCCTGGCGCGGATCGACGCGTACGTCCAGCGGCAGCCAGGCGCCGCCGACCACGCCATCGCCCACCGGCGCCCGTTCGGCCACCTGGCGGGTGTCGAGCAGGACGGCCTGGCCGTCGCGGGCGGCGGCGAACTCCTCCAGAACCGCGTACTCGTCCTCGGCGCGGGCGACCACGACGGTGCCGCCCTCCTCCAGCCAGAGCCCCGCCTCCGCGGCCAGGCGCAGCCAGGCGGTCCTCGCCGCCATCGCGTACCGCAGGGCCGGGCCGTCCTGGGCGGTGAAGCAGCCGTGCCCGAAGTTGCGCACCGAAGCGCCGACGGCGCGCTCGTCCCGCTCGACCACCACCACGGACAGCCCGCGGGACACCGCGTGCACGGCGTGGGCCAGCCCCACGATGCCCGCGCCGACGATCACGAGATCGGCCGCGTCGAGAGGTGTGTCCCACGGCAGAGCACTTGTCATGATAAGTACGCTGCCCTGCCTGGCCGGGTGACGTCAAACTCGAACCGGATATGTCATCTGGCGTTCGCTTCGATGTCTTAAATCCGCACTTAGAGCGGGCAATCGGCGAGATCTGGCGACTTTCGCGAGATGTCGTTCGACCTGTATGGTCAAGTAACATGGACGCACCTCTCCACGAACGCGTCGCGGCGGACCTGCGCCGCCGCATCAGCTCGGGTGAGCTGCCGGTGGGCTCCGCCATCCCCTCGGAGGCGCACCTGTGCGAGCAGTGGGGCATCTCGCGGGGCCCCATCCGCCAGGCGCTGACCACGCTGCGCGCCGAGGGCCTCATCGGCGGCGGGCGCGGCAAACCGCCCGTGGTGCGCAGCCAGAGCCTGCCCCAGCCGTTCGAGACCTTCCTGTCCTTCTCGCGCTGGGTCGAGCTGATGGGCCGCACGCCCGGCCAGCGCACGCTGGAGATCGCCCGCCGCCCGGCGAGCCCACAGGCGTGCGACGCGCTGGGGCTGGAGGAGGGCGAGCCCGTCGTGCAGATGCTGCGGCTGCGGCTGCTGGACGAGGTGCCCGTCATGGTCGAACGCACCACGTTCGTCTGGCCCGTCGGACGGTTGCTGTTCGACTTCGACTGCGACTCCGGGTCGGTCTTCGCCTACTTGACCCGGTGCGGCGTGGACCTGCGCCGGGCCCGACACGTCATCGACGCGGCCGGCGCCGACGAGACCGACGCCGAGCTCCTGGGCGTCGCCCGCGGCGCACCCCTGCTCCGGGAGCGCCGGCACACCTCTTCCGCCGGGGGCGAGCCCGTCGAGTTCTCCGACGACCGCTACCGGCCCGACCTCGTCTCGTTCACCGTCGACAACTCCCAGCAGGCCCACCCGGCGCTGGTACGCACCCCGAGCTCCGGCGGCCTCGTCCCCGCCCGGATTCCCCAAGGAGAAACCCCGTGATCGAACTGGCGGTCCTGGACATCGCCGGCACCACCGTGGAGGAGCACGGCGCCGTCTACCTCGCGCTGGAGGAGGCCGTACGGGCCGCGGGCGGCGATCCCTCGACCACCGGCATCCAGCGCTGGATGGGCGCCGGCAAGCGGGAGGCCATCACCGCGCTGCTGGCGGAGCCGGCCGGCGGCCCGCCGGCCCCGGACATGGTCGAAACCGCCTTCGCCGACTTTCGGGCCCGGCTGAGCGCGGCCTACGCGGCCCGGCCGCCGGCGCCCCTGCCCGGCGTTCCCGAGACGATCGCCACGCTCCGCGCGGCAGGCGTCCAGGTGGCGCTCACCACCGGGTTCGACCGCGAGGTGACCACGGCGCTGCTGGCGGCGGTCGGCTGGGACCGCGGCTTCCTGGACGCGGTGGTGTGCGTGGACGACGTGGCGGCGGGCCGGCCCGCGCCCTACATGATCTTCCACGCGATGGAGGCGACCGGCGTCCGCGACGTCGGCCGCGTCCTCACCGCCGGCGACACCGTCCGCGACCTGGAGGCCGGCACGAACGCGGGCGCGCGCATCGTGGCCGGCGTCCTCACGGGCAGCCAGGACGCCGCCGTCCTCGGCGCCGTCCGCCACACCCACCTCCTGCGGGGCGTCGCGGACCTCCCCGCGCTGCTCTCCTTGAGCTGACCGGCCCCTGACCGCGCGCCCGGGCTCGCGGCCGGTGATCCGCTGCTGCCTATGATCTTGAAATGGCCTTCGCCGCGGTGATCTTCGATTTCTTCGGTACGCTCACGCCGAGCACGCCCTCGCACGTGTGGGACGAACACGCCCGGCGCAGCGCGGCAGTGCTGGGCATCCCCGTGCGGACCTGGCGCGCGGCCCTGGACGCCTCCTTCCCCGAGCGGGCCACCGGGAGCCTGGGCGACCTGCGGGCCACCTTCCGCGCCCTGGCCGAGCGCTGCGCGCCGCCGAGCTGCGGCTGGGCGTGCTCAGCGACTGCACGGTCGAGCTGGCCGAGACCTGGCCGTCCCTGCCGCTCTCCCGCCTGGTCGACGCGGTGGTGCTGTCGTGCGAGACCGGCAGGAGAAAGCCGGACCCCGAGCTGTTCCACCTGATCGCCCAGCGGCTGGGCGTGACCCCGCAGGAGTGCCTGTACATCGGCGACGGTGGTGGCCGGGAGCTCACCGGCGCCTCCGCGTGCGGCATGCGGGCCGTCATGCTGCGGGCCGGCGACTGGTGGGACAACGACGTCCACAGCAGGGAGGACGACTGGCCGGGGCCCTGGATCTCCTCGCTCACGGAGACTCTCGACCTCGTGGCCGATGGCCCGGCCGGCAGGTAGCCGTCGCCCGGCGCTGCCTGGCCGCGCCCAGCCCGGCCCCGCCCCGCCCTGCGCCGTCGCTTCCTCACCG
>NZ_VCKX01000091.1 GCF_005889725.1 Nonomuraea zeae | reverse complement strand
GGACGGGGTCGGTGGGGCGTTGCTGGCCCTGGCGCTCGCTCTCCTGGTCGTCGGCCTCTACAACCCCGACCCGGCCACGGCGGTGCTCCCTCCGTGGGGCGTGCCGGTGATCGCAGCCGGCATCGTGGCGGCCGCGATCTTCGTCTGGTGGGAGATCCGCTCCCCCGTACGCCTCCTCGACCTGTCCGGCACCCCCAAGGGCCCGCTGCTCGCCACGCTGGCCGTGAGCTTCCTGGCCGGGGCGGCGCTCCTGGTGACGATGGTGTTCGTCCAGTTCACCGCCCAGACCCTGCTCGGCGAGGACGCGCTCGGCGCGTCGCTGGTGCTGGCCAGGTTCCTCGCCGCGCTGACCGTCGGCGCCCTGCTCGGCGGCCTGCTCGCGCGCAGGCTCGGCGACCGCGTCGTGGCGGTGGCGGGCATGGTGCTGGCGGCGGCCGGATACTGGCTGATGAGCCGGTGGCCGCTCGACCTGGCCGGCGCCGGGCTCGTGGTGGACCTCGACCTGGTCGTCGCCGGGCTGGGCCTGGGCCTGGTCATCGCCCCCGTCTCGGCGGCGGTGCTGCGGGTGAGCACGGCGGCGCAGCACGGCGTGGCGTCGGCGGCGGTCGTGGTCGCCAGGATGATGGGCATGCTGATCGGCATCGCGGCCGTGTCGGCGTGGGGCTTCTACCGGTTCCAGTCGCTGACCGCCCATCTGGACACGCCGCTGCCGTTCGGCGTGGACCCGGAGCTCTACCAGCGGCGGCTGGCCGAGTACACCACGAAGGTGCAGGCGGCGCTGCACACCGAGTACACCGAGATGTTCCTGGTCACGGCGTTCATCTGCCTGCTGGGCGGCGCCGTCGCGCTGCTCATGCCGCGCGCCGCGGCGGAAAAGCGTACGCCCTGAGGGCGTGCGGCTCCGGAGGGGGCCGCACGCCCTCGGGCGTCACGGGGACAGCCGGTGCAGGTCGCGCGGGAACGCGGTGGTCTGCCGGATGTTGGCGGCGCCGGTCAGCCGCGCCGTCCACCGCTCCAGCCCCAGCGCGAACCCGCCGTGCGGCGGCATCCCGTACCGGAACGCCTGCAGATATCCCTCGTACGCCCGCACGCCCTCGCCCCGGGCGGCCAGCGCCTCCAGGTAGTCCTCGTACCTGTGCAGCCGCTGCCCGCCCGTCACCAGTTCCAGGCCACGGAACAGCAGGTCGAACCCGTTGGAGTAGCCGGGCCGCGCGGGGTCGGGATGGGTGTAGAAGGGGCGTTTGGACATCGGATAGCCGGTGACGAAGAGGAACTCCGAGCCGCGCTCCCGCAGCGCCCACTCCGACAGCCACCGCTCCTGCGCGGGCGACAGGTCCGGCTCGTCCTCGCCGGTCAGCCGCTGGGCCTCGGTGAAGTGGACGGCCGGGATCTCGGCGGGCACCTCGGGCAGCGCGGCCCCGAGCAGCTCGACGGCGTGGGCGGCACGACGGCGTACGGACTCCAGCATGCCCGCCACCGCCTCCCGCAGCACCGCCATCACGTCCCGGTGGTCGCGGATGAAGCCCAGCTCGGCGTCGAGGCTGGTGTACTGGGCCAGATGGCGCACGGTGTCGTGCGGCTCGGCGCGGAAGACCGGCCCGACCTCGTAGACCCGCTCGAACACCCCGGCCATCGCCTGCTTGTAGAACTGCGGCGACTGCGCCAGGTACGCGGGCCGGCCGAAGTAGTCGATGCCGAAGACGTTCGCGCCCGACTCGGTGGCCGAGGCGACGATCTTCGGGGTGTGCACCTCGGTGAACCCGAGCCGGTCCAGCGCCTGCCTGAATCCGGCCACGCTCGCGGCCGAGATCTCCAGCGGCGCTCTGAGCAGCGGGTGCCGCAGGGCGGCGGGCGCGTGGTCGAGGATCGTCGGCAGCGTCGCGGTCACCACCGGCCGGTACAGGTCGAACGGCGGCGGCGCGCTCGGCTCCGACAGCACCTCGATCTCCGGCGAGACCAGCTCGAAGCCCCCTGGGGCCTGCGCGCTGGCCGTCACCGTGCCGGTGACCTCGACGACGCTCTCCTCAGGGGGCAGGCCGGCTCCGGTCACCGCCTGGGCGAGCCCGGTTCGGTCCCTGACGACGAGGAAGGACAGGGATTTCAGTTGCCGCCGGCGATGGACCCAACCGGCGATCGTCACTCGTTGGCCGGCGTGCTCAGCGAGCTCCGCCGACATGACACGAGAGATCATCACAGCTCCTCGGAAAGGAAATGCATGACCCCTTGGGAGTGCGGGGGAGAAGGGAGCTCCCGGTGCCACCGCACTTTCGCCGCCTCGCGGGGAGGCGGCCTGGGCGACCCGATGACGGGGGTCAGGCCGGCGGGGCATTTCCTCCCCGCACTCGGGAGTGTCTTCGCCAGTGGGGCACAGGACCGCCTTCGCAGCTTCCGGCGGCTCTCTGGACCCGTGCGGGACCGCTGGCTACTCGTCTCCGTCTACGCGTTGCCCGGCATCATACGGGGGCGCCGGAGGGGCGGCAAAATGATTTGCCGCCCCTCCGGCCACGATCACTTGTCCTTCTTGGAGCGCTTCTCCCGGATCTTCATCGTGACGTCGATCGGCGACCCGGCGAAGCCGAACTCCTCGCGGATGCGCCGCTCGATGAAGCGCCGGTAGGTGTCCTCCAGCCAGCCGGAGGTGAACAGCACGAACTTGGGCGGCTCCACCGACGCCTGCGTGGCGAAGAGGATCTTCGGCTGCTTGCCGCCGCGCACCGGCGGCGGCGTCTGGTGCACCAGCTCGGTCAGGAACGCGTTGAGCCTTGCCGTCGGCACCCGCGTGGACCAGGAGTCGAGCGCCTTCTCCAGCGCGGGGACCAGCCGCTCGACGTGCCGCCCGGTCTTGGCGGAGATGTTGACGCGCAGCGCCCACGGCGTGCGGACGAGCTGCCTGTCGATCTCCTTCTCCAGGTAGTAGCGGCGGTCCTCGTCGACCAGGTCCCACTTGTTGAAGGCGACCACCATCGCCCGCCCCGACTCGATGACCAGGCCGATGATGCGCAGGTCCTGCTCGGTGAGCGGCTCGCTGGCGTCGATGAGCACGATCGCCACCTCGGTGCGCTCCAGCGCCGCCCGCGTGCGCATGGCGGCGTAGAAGTCGGCGCCCTGCAGCTCGCGGTCGCGCCGCCGGATGCCGGCCGTGTCGACGAAGCGCCAGGTGCGCCCGCCCAGCTCGACCAGCTCGTCGACCGGGTCGCGGGTGGTGCCGGCCATCGGGTCGACCAGCACCCGCTCCTCGCCCGCCAGCTTGTTGAGCAGCGAGGACTTGCCGACGTTGGGCTTGCCGAGCAGCGCGACGCGGGAGGGCCCGCGCTCGCCGTCGAAGGTGACCTGCGGCGTCTCGGGCAGCGCGTCGAGAATGACGTCGAGCAGGTCGCCGCTGGAGCGCCCGTGCAGGGCGGAGACGGGGAACGGCTCGCCGAGCCCGAGCGACCACAGCGCGGCGGCCTCCAGCTCCAACTGCTGGTTGTCCACCTTGTTGGCGGTCAGGATGACCGGCTTGCCGGACTGCCGCAGCACCGAGCCCACGACCTCGTCGGCGTCGGTGGCGCCCACGGTGGCGTCCACGACGAACACGATCACGTCGGCCAGCTCGACGGCGACCTGGGCCTGCTCGGCGATGCGCAGGTTCATTCCCGTGGCTTCGGGGTCCCAGCCGCCGGTGTCGACGACGGTGAAGCGGCGGCCGCGCCAGTTGGCGTCGTAGGTGACGCGGTCGCGGGTGACGCCCGGCACGTCTTCCACGACGGCCTCGCGGCGGCCGATGATGCGGTTGACCAGCGTGGACTTGCCGACGTTCGGCCGCCCCACGATGGCGACGACCGGCAGCGGCGTGGTGTCGCCGTGCTCGGTGATCTCAAGATCGTCGAGGTCAGCCTCGACCCAATCCCCCGTTGACACGATTTTTCATCCTTTGAGTGAGTCCCGCACCCGTTGCTCAGGTGCGCTCGTGAATGCGATCGCGGCCGCCCGGGGACTCGTGCTCTCCTTCCGGGCTGCGCCGCTCCGCGACCAGCCTCAACACCTCGGCGATGACCTCTTCGAGGCCGAGCGCCGTGGTGTCGAGCTCGACGGCGCCATCCGCCATCGAGAGTGGGTCTGTCTTACGTGTTGAGTCCAGGGTGTCACGCTTGGCCATGGCGGCCTGCTGCGCCTCCACCGTCGAGCCCGCGACCTCCGCGCTGCGCCGCCGGGCGCGGGCCTCCGCGCTCGCCGTCAGGTAGACCTTGACGGCGGCCTCCGGGCAGACGACCGTGCCGATGTCGCGGCCCTCGATGACGATGTCGCCGGCGCCGGCGATCTCCCGCTGGAGCGCCACCAGCCGCACCCGGACCTCGGGGACGGCGGCGACGACCGAGACCGCGCCGGTGACGTCGCTCTGCCTGATCGGCCCCGCCACGTCAACGCCGTCGACGTGGATCGCGGGGGCGTCGGGATCGGTGCCGGAGACGATCTGCGGCTCGCCCGCGCGGGCCGCGATCGCGGCCGGATCGGCCAGATCGACGCCCTGCTCGAGCATCCACCAGGTCATCGCGCGGTACATCGCCCCGGTGTCGAGGTAACGCAGGCCCAGCGCGCGGGCGACCCCGCGCGACACGCTCGACTTACCCGACCCCGAAGGGCCGTCCATGGCGACGACCAGACCGGTCACGGCCTCTCCCTCTTCACGTGTGCGTCCCAACCTGAAGAGGCTACCGCCTCCAGCTCAGTCGGCGATCCAGCTTCCGTGGAAGCCCAGCGGCACCCTGGCGGGCAGGTGCACGGTGGCGACCGGCTCGCCGGTGAAGTCCTGGGCGGACAGGATGACCAGATCGGCCGCGCCCCTGGCCGGGTTGTTGACGTAGGCGAGCACGTAGCCGTCGTCCTCGGCTTCCCCCGAGCCGACGAACACCGGCTCGCCCACGTACGCCTCCCGCCCGAGGCTGCGCGACTCCTGCGTGCCGCTCACCAGGTCGTGCTTGATGAGCGTGTTGTCGAACGCCTCGTCGGGCAGGTCCTCCAGCTCGGTGTCCGCTGGATGGATCGCCTCGTAGAGGTCCAGGGTGGAGGAGGTGTAGCCGTAGCGGTACGGCCTGCCGGTGAGCCGCTCGTCCATGCGCGGGAACTCCTGCGCCCGGTCGTCCAGCCGGGTCTGCGTGACCTTGCCCGACGTCAGGCCGATGCGCCAGCGGTCGAGGGTGGGCGTGCCGCCCACGTCGAGCCGCGCGTCCACGAACCGCTTCGGGTAGCGGACCACGTCCACCACCACCTCGTCGCCGTCGTCGTAGGCGTTGAGCGTGTGGAACACCCAGCAGGGGTCCACCTCGAACCAGCGCACCTCGCCGCTCGCCCTGGACATGAGCCCGATCCTGGACGGGTGGTCCTCGTTCCACGCGTACGGCAGGACGTGGCCCCGCTCGGCGTGCGCCATGCTGAACGTGACCGGCAGGTCGTAGATCACGACATAACGCTCGGTGAGCGCGAAGTCGTGCAGCATGGGGGCGTCGGCGATGGGGATGTCCCTGACCTGCGTCACCGCGCCCTTGGGGTCGATGACGATGTGCTGGTGGTGGTCCCAGCCGAAGAAATAGGCCAGCGCGTGCAGCTCGCCGCTGGCCGGGTCGAGGTGGGTGTGCGCGGCGTACCCGCCGGGCAGGCCGCCGTCGAAGTCGCACGGGCCGATGGTGTCGAGCTCGTAGCCCAGCTCGTACGGCCGCGCCCCCGCCTCGACGGTCGCGAACGTGCGCCCGGCCACCCCGATGACGTGGGTGTTGGCCGCGAAGTCCATGTCCGCGTGGACGGGCCCCGGCCTGGGCCGCTCCCCGAGCCGCTCGGCGAGCCGGGCACTGCGCACCCAGCGGTTGCGGTACCACTCCGCGCGGCCTTCGCGCAGCCGGACACCGTGCACCATGCCCTCGCCCAGGAACAGGTGCCCGGCGCTGGGGTCGTCGAGACTGAGCGGATTGGGGCCGTTACGCAGGTAGCGGCCGTTGAGCTCGGCCGGGATGCGGCCCGTGACCTCGAGGTCGAAGGCGGTGATCTCATCGGTCACCGGGGCGAATCCGCCGCTGAAGGGAGTGGTCTTCATGACACGTGCCTTTCGTCAGGAGCGAGGAACGGTGTGAGCACCGAGGAGCAGAGCAGTCCGTAGCGCTGCTCCGCTTCGGCCTGATCGAAATGTCCTGAAATTTCGAGACTTACGGCGCCGTGCATGGCCATCCACAGCACGTCGGCGATCTCCCCGGCATCTGCCCCGCGCAGCACGCCCGACTCCAGGCACCTGGCCACGCAGCGGATCAGCAGGTCGAAGGTCCTTTTCGCCGCCCGCACCGCCTCCGGCCCCGGCCTGAAGCCCGGCACGGCCCCCTCGAACATGACCCGGTAGTAGTCGCGCTCGGCCAGCGCGTACGCCCGGTAGGCCGCGATCCCGGCGTGCAGCTGCGCGAGCGGATCGTCCTCGATGGGCACCTCCAGCAGCCACCGCTCGAACCTGGCGAACCCCTCCAGCCAGAGCGCCTCGCTGAGCCCGTCCTTGCCGCCGAAGAGCGTGTAGATCACCTTCGTGGAGCAGCCGACCTCGCCGGAGATCCGGCGCACGGTCAGCGCCGCCGGACCTTCGGTGATGAGCAGGCGTTTGGCCGCGTCGAGAACGGCCGCCCTGACGACGTCCTGCCCCTCCCGCTGCGCCTGCCGGTATGCACTGACGGTCATCGTGGTAACGCCGTTTCTTATGGGTAACACTGTTACCTCTCTTTGTACGCCTCCGCCGGCCGCCCGTCAACGTGCCGGGGAGTGCCCGGGGAAGGAACCCGGGGAAGGACTAAGTACGGCGGTCGCGGTAAGTGGCCAGGTGTGACGCCAAGGGACGGAGCGCGGGTCACCGTGGTGGTGGCCGGCCGGGACCGGCTGCGGGCGCTGGCCCGTACGCTGCCCCTGCACCCGCGCCCGGTGATCCTGGTCGACGACGGCTCGGCCGACGGGACCGCCGGATTCGTGCGACGGCACTTCACCGACGTGCACCTGATCGAGACGGGCACGAGCCTGGGGGCGCCCGCGCGCAACCTCGGCGTCCAGGCGGCCGAGACCCCCTACGTGGCCTTCGCCGACGACGACTCCTGGTGGGCGCCCGGCGCGCTGGAGCGGGCCGCCGACCTGCTGGACGCCCATCCGAGGCTGGCGGTGCTGGGCGCGCGCGTGCTGGTGGGGCCGGAGGAGCGGCTGGACGCGGCGTCGGCGGAGATGCGGGACTTTCCTCTCGGCGCCGAGTCCGATCTGCCGGGGCCGAGCGTGCTGGGGTTCCTGACGTGCGGGGCCGTGGTGCGCAGGGACGCGTTCCTGGAGGCGGGCGGGTTCGACGACGTGGTGTCCTGCTTCGGCGAGGACGAGCGGCTGGCCGTCGACCTGGCCGGTCAGGGCTGGGGGCTGGCCTACGTGGACGACGTCGTGGCCCATCACCATCCGTCGCCGTCCGCCGGGCGGCACGACCGCCGGGCGCTGGCGACCCGCAACGGCCTGCTGACCGCCGTGCTGCGCCGCCCCTGGCAGGTGGTGGCGCGGCGGGCGTTCGCGGCCCTGCGGAGCGGTCCTGAGGGCTGGAGAGGGCTGGGTGCGGCGGTGCGGAGGCTGCCGAGGGCGCTGGCCGAGCGCCGGCCGGTGCCGCCGCAGGTCGAGGAGCGGCTGTCCGGCCTGGAGTCCCGCCGCTCCCGGGGCCGCCCCGAGGACCGCCGCTACACGCCGTGAACGTGCGCCGGGCGCGGGTGGGGATGCGCCCGGCCCTGGTAGAACGGCCCCGCCGGGCGGCAAACCCCGTGCCCGCGCGCCGGGCGCTCGGTGATCACGTGAGCCCGGCGGTCAGCGCGAACATCCACACGGGCACCAGGCCCCGCTTGAGCAGCTTGAACGTCGTCATCGGGCTGCTGCTCACCGTCTCCTTGTAGACGATGGCCGCCCGCCCCTTCAGGAACCACCTGCGCGGGCTGTCGTCCGGCCGGGTGAACTGGATGACCGCGTCCGCCCGCCCCAGGCTGACGGGCTGGTGGAAGTATCCGAACCGGAACGGCCTGGCCGCCTTCCCGCGCAGCGTGGCGGCCAGCGAGTCGGCCGCGTGCAGCCCGGTCGGGATGCCGCCCTGGCAGGTGCCGTGCAGCACGCCGTAGGGCTGGCTGACCGCGGCGGCGTCGCCGACGGCGTACACGTCGGGGTGGGACACCGAGCGCAGCGCCGAGTCCACCACGATCCTGCCGCGCTCGTCGACGCTCAGCCCGGACTCGGCGGCCAGGGGCAGGCCCCTGGTGCCGGTCGTCCAGAGCGTCGCGTCGGAGTGGACGAGCCCGCCGCCGTCCAGCTCGACGCCGTCCGGCAGGACCTTGGTGATGTCCGCCCCGGCGCGCACCGCGACGCCCAGCCGCTCCAGCGCCCCGTCCAGGTGGGCGCGGGCCGCGGCGCTCATCATGGAGCCGGGCCGCCCTCTGGTCAGCAGGACGACGTGCAGGTGCGGATAAGCCTCGGCCAGCTCGGTGGCCGACTCGACGCCGGTCAGACCGCCGCCGGCCACGACCACGGTGCCCCGGGTCAGCGCGCCGAGGCGCTCGGAGAGCCGTACGGCGCCCGCGTGGTCGTCGTAGGTGCAGGCGTGGTCGGCGACGCCGGGCACCGAGGTGTCGGTGACGGTGCCGAGCGCGTAGATCAGCTTGTCGTAGCCGAGCACGCGCCCGCCCTCAAGACTCACCTGGTGGTGGTCCAGGTCGATCCCGGCCACCCGGCCCACCACGAGATCGATGCCGGTGCCGGCCACCACCTCGTCCAGGGCGAAGTCGGACAGCCGCTCCCCCGCGGCCGTCTGATGCAGCCTGAGCCGCTCGGTGAACCTCGGCGAGGCGTTCACCAGGGTGACCTTGCCGCCCGTGCGCCGGGTCCTGACGGCGGCCCTGATGGCCGCGGCCGTGCCGGTGTAGCCCGCACCCAGTACCAGAATGTCGGTCATCTTTCTTACCTCCTCGATTCGCCTTGAAGACGTATCGAGGAGGCCGGGGCGTGACATCGGCCCCTAAGGAACCTGCCAGCCGCGCTCGCGCAGGGCCTCGGTGAGCCCGGCTGCCGCGTCGGGCTGCACCGACAGCTCGGCGATGCCCAGGGGCAGCCCCGGGGCGTGCTCGAGGCGTACGTCCTCGACGTTGACGCCGACCTCGTCGCACACCTGGAAGAGCCGGGCGAGCTGGCCGGGGCGGTCACCGATGACGACCTGGACGACGACGTAGGAGGAGGCGGGTCCGCCGTGCTTGCCGGGGATCCGGTCGTGGCCGACGACACCGCGCTTGAGCAGCTGGGTCAGCTCGCCGGTGGCGGTGCCGTCGCCGTCGGCCAGGGCGCGCAGCGCGCTCGCGGCGTCGGCCAGGTCGTGGGCGACCGCTTCGAGCACCTCGGCGACCGGGGAGGCGTTGCCGGACAGGATGCCGAGCCAGAGCCCGGGGTCGCTGCCCGCGATCCTCGTCACGTCACGCACGCCCTGCCCGGCCAGGCCGAGCGCGACGTCGGTGGCGTCGGCCAGCCGGGCCGCCACGGCGGAGGCGGCGACATGGGGCGCGTGGGAGACGACGGCCACCGCGCGGTCGTGGTCGACCGCGCCCACCTCGACCGGGTTGGCCCCGCACAGCTCGATCAGCCGCAGCACGATCGCCGTGGCCTCGGGGTCGGCCTCCTCGGTGGGGCACAGCGCCCACGGGCGGCCCAGGAACAGATCGGCCCTGGCGGCGCCGGGACCGGACTTCTCGCGCCCGGCGAGCGGGTGGGAGGCGACGTAGGAGGCCAGGTCGCAGCCGAGCTGCGCGGCCCGGTGGATGGGCTCGGCCTTCACGCTGGCGACGTCGGTGTAGAACCTGGCGGCGCCGGCGGTCTGCAGCGCCAGCAGCTCGCTCGCCACGTGGGCCGGGGGGACCGCGATGATCGCCAGGTCCACCTCGTCCCCTGGTTGCGTGGCCGGGTCCCAGTCCTCGCCGGCGCCGAGCTCCCGTGCCAGCCGTACGGCGCCCGGATCGCGGTCGGCAAGCAGCACGCGTACGTTGCGCTTGCGCAGCGCCAGCGCCGCTGAAGTGCCGATGAGGCCGGTACCGACGACGAGCACGGTACGAAGTTCCATCTCGATGTCCTGAATTATCGGGCCATTGGGGTGCGAGTCTCTCGTGGCGCGCTTGCCTGCGGCTTACTGCGCGATGTCCTGCCGCAACGCCACGGCGCCGCGCAGGTAGACGTGCTGGATCTCCGACCGCGGGCGGTCGGTCTCCACGTGGGCCATCAGGCGCACGACGCGGGGCAGCGCCCCGGGCACGTCGATCTCGGTGCAGCAGATCAGCGGCACCTCGTGGAAGCCCAGCTTCCGCGCCGCAAGCGCGGGGAACTGGGCCGTAAGGTCAGGCGTGGCCGTGAACAGCACGCTGATCACGTCGTCCGTGGTCAGGCGGTTGCGCTCCATGATCGCGCTGACCAGCTCGGTCGTGCCGGCGACGATCGAGTCATGGTCGTTGGCGTCCACCTGGATCGCCCCACGGATCGCCCGTACCATGCGGCTCCTTTCCTCACATATGCGGGAGAGCCCGTGCGGAGATCGCACGGGCTCCTGCGTCCGGCCAGATTACAGCTTCACGGCCGCGTAGAGTTCGCCGACCTCTTTCAAGCTCAGCGCCCTGACGGTCCCCGGCTTGGTACGGCCCAGCTTCACGGGACCGAACTCGATCCTGGCCAGGTCGATCACCCGGTGACCGGACTCTTCGAGCATGCGCCTGACGACGTGCTTGCGGCCCTCGTGCAGCACGACCTCGACCAGCGCCTGCTGGCCGTGCTCCTGCACGATGGCGAAGCTGTCGGCCCTGGCGAGGCCGTCCTCCAGCTCGATGCCCTGCTTGAGCCTGCGTCCGAGGTCGCGCGGGATCGGACCCGGCACCTTGGCCCAGTATTTCTTCTGCACGCCGTAGCTCGGGTGCGTCAGCCGGTTGGCCAGCTCGCCGTCGTTGGTGAGCAGCAGCAGGCCCTCGGTCTCGGTGTCCAGCCTGCCCACGTGAAACAACCTGGGCGCCAGCTCCTCGACGTAGTCGGCCAGGCACGGGCGGCCCTGCGGGTCGTCCATGGTGGAGACGACGCCGATGGGCTTGTTCAGGGCGTAGTAGACCAGGTCGGGCGCGGTCGGGATGCGCTTGCCGTCCACGTGGATCACCTGGGCGGCGGGGTCGACCTTGGCGCCGAACCTGCGTACGACCTGCCCGTTGACGGTGACCCGGCCGTCGCCGATCATCTCCTCGCACGCCCTGCGGCTGGCCACGCCCGCCTGGGCGAGCACCTTCTGCAGCCGGACGCCGTCGGGGACCTCGGTGGTGTCGCGCTCGTCGGTGTAGCCCTCGGGGTAGAAGGCGTAGTCGCGGAGGGGCTGGCGGGCCGCCTTCACGCGGTCGCGCTGCGGGCTGCCGACGCCCTCGCGCTGAGTGCCGCCGTAGCCGCCGGCGTCGCTCCTGCCGCCGCCCAGCGTCTGGACGTCGTCCCGCCGGGCCCCACGGCCCGTCCGGGCGTCGCCGCCGGGCCTGGACCCGCGGTCGGTACGCGCGCCGCCGCCGCCCTGCTTGGAGCCGCGGTCGGTACGGGGTGCGTCGCCGTCGCGCCTGCCGTAGCGGGAACGCGTCGAGGAGGCCGCGGGAGACCTTGAGTCGCCGCTGTCCTCCCTGCGCCCGCTCCGGTCGGCCCGGAACCCGGCGCGGTCGTCACGCCGGCCGCCATGGCCGCTGCGGGCGGCGTATCCGCCGCGCTCGTCACGCCGGCCACCACCGGACCCGCCACCGTAGCCACTGCCGGATCCGCCACCGTAGCCACTACCGGACCCGCCACCGGATCCGCCGCCGTAGCCGCTGCCGGATCCGCCGCTGTAACCACCGCTGGATCCGCCGCGCTCGCCACGGCGCTCGGGACGGCCGAAGCGGTCGTCGCCTCGCGAGTAGCGCTGCTCACCGCGGTCCCGCTCGCCCTGGCCACCGCGCTCACCGCGGTCGCCGCCGTAGGCACGCTCGCTTCGGAACCCGCCACGGTCGCCACCGGAACCGCTGCGGAATCCACCACGGTCACCACCGGCTCCACCGCGCTCGCCGCGGAATCCACCACGGTCGCCGCCAGGCCCGCTGCGGAATCCACCACGGTCACTACCGGACCCGCCGCGATCGCTGCGGAACCCGCCGCGCTCGCCGCCGGGCCCACCGCGGAATCCACCTCGGTCATCACGCTCGCCACGGAACCCGCCGCGCTCGCTGCCGGATCCACTGCGCTCACCGCGGAATCCGCCGCGCTCGCCGCCGGATCCGCTGCGGTCGCCGCGCTCGGGCCGCTCACCGCGGTCGCTCCGGGCCGGGTAACGGTCGTCGCGAGGGGCGCGCGAGACACGGCCATCGCCGTCGCCGCCGCCTGGCCTGCCGCCGAACCGGGCGCGGGAGCCACCCCGGTCCGCGCGAAGGGAGTCGCGGGCCGGCCGCGAGTCGCTCGCGCCGCGACCGTACCCACGGTCGCGAGAGTCACTGCGGGAGTCACTGCGGGAGTCACTGCGGGAGTCGCGGCTCCCGGTACGGAAGTCGTCGCGGCCGGACCCACCACGGGTCCCACCACGGAAGTCGTCACGGCGGGGGCCGCCGCGAGAGTCCGCGCGGCCGGATCCGGTCCCGCCGCGGAAATCGTCGTCGCGGCGGGGACCCCCGCCGCGGTTGTCGTCGGAGCGGAAGGCGGGACGCCCGCTGCGGCCGGAGCCGCCGGTACGTCCACGACCGCGTCCATCACCGGACGGGGTGCTGCGCCTGTTGTTCACTTTGTCGTCTCCTCGAGATTTTCCACGTCGTCGGGGAGGAAGGGAGCGAGCTCGGGGAGCTCGCTGAGATCCCGTAGTCCCAGACGTTCAAGGAAGTATGAGCTTGTCCGGTAGAGCACTGCCTGGCTCTCCGGGTCGGTCCCGGCCTCTTCGACCAGTCCCCTCGCGACGAGCGTCCGCATGACGCCGTCGCTGTTGACACCGCGCACGGCGGCGACTCGGGCACGGCTCACCGGTTGCCGGTAAGCCACGACCGCGAGTGTTTCCAGCGCGGCCTGGGTCAGCCGCGTCTGCTGGCCGTCGCGTACGAACCGCTCGACCAGTTGGGCGCAGTCGGCGCGCGTGTAAAACCGCCAGCCGCCCGCGACTTCTCTTAAATCAAAACCCCGTCCGGCCTCGGTATATTCCGCTGCCAGGCCGCGCAGCGCCGCAGCGACCTCGTGCGTGGGCCGCTCCAGCACCTGAGCCAGCGTCACCTCGGCGACCGGCTCGTCGACGACAAGCAGGATAGCCTCCAACGCCGCCTCAAGCGACGGCCCCTCGGCATCGGGCCTCTCACCCTCGTCGTCCGGGACCTCCTCGTCGTCCCGGAGCCCGCCATCCGCACGGCCGTCCACCTGGCCATGCGCTCGCCCATCGACTTGGCCGTCGACGTGCCCGGCCGCACCCAACGCGCCGAACTCCGATACGCCCGCCGTGCCGGTCTCCGGCACGCTCCGCTCCGCCGCCCCGGCTTCCGGCTCCCAGAAGTCCTCCGCCCAGCCCGGCGCGCCCGCTCCACCGCGCTCGGCGGATAGGCCCGGCTCGACGGAATGAACGGGCTCCACCTGGTCGACCAGCCCGGCCCTCTCGCTGGCGTCCGCCCGCTCGACCGACTCGACGGGGTCGGCCTCGGCTTCGGGCGCTTCCGGCCGGTCCGGGGCCGCGTCGCCCTCTTCCGAGCCCGCACCGGAGAGCTCGGCCTCGACGTCCCCAAGCCACCGAGCCGCACCCCCTCTGGGCGCGGGCGTGACGGCAGCCGCTACCTCGGCGTCCGAGAGATCCGAGAGATCCGAGGCGTCCGAGACGTCTGAGGTGTCCGGGGTCTCCGAGGTGTCCGGGGCCGGATCCGGTGCCGCCGGGGTGACAGGCTGGGCGAGGGAGCCGGGGAGGGTCATCCAGGAGGGAAGGTCCGAGTCGGGGGACTTTCGAGGGGTGGGCAGTGGGTTGTCAGTCATCAGGTGCTTTCTCCGCGGATTCCTCGTAATCGTCCCCCACCGCGACGTCCCCGTCGTCGGTGCCGGTCCACGTCACGTGCAGATCACCCAGCGGCTCGACCTGCTCGAACGTGACCGCCGACTCCCGGAAGAGCTCCAGCACGGCCAGGAACCGGGCGATGACCTCAAAAGTCCCATCACAGTCGGACACCAGCGCGCGGAACGTGGCCCGCCGGAGCCGGCGCAGGTGCATGACCAGGATCGCCGCCTGCTCCTTGACGCTGGCCAGCGGCTGGTAGATGTGCCCGACATTGACCGTGGGCGGCAGTTTGGGGGTGAACGCCCTGGCGGCGATCTTGGCGAGCTGGTCGGGCCCGATGCCGAGGATGAGCTCCGGCAGCAAGTTCGCGAACTGCTCCTCCATCCCCACCGTACGGGGGAAGCGCAGCGACTCCTCGGCCATCCGCCCGGCGAAGAACTTCGCCACCTCTTTGTACGCCTTGTACTGCAGCAACCGCGCGAACAGCAGGTCCCTGGCCTCCAGCAGCGCCAGGTCCTCCTCGTCCTCCACCTCACCCGAAGGCAGCAGCCTGGCCGCCTTCAGGTCCAGCAGCGTGGCCGCCACCAGCAGGAAATGGCTGGTCTGATCGAGATCCCACTCGGGCCCGCGCGAGCGGATGTAGGCGATGAACTCGTCGGTGACCTTGGAGAGCGAGACCTCGGTGATGTCCAGCTTGTGCTTGGCGATGAGGCCGAGGAGCAGGTCGAAGGGGCCCTCGAAGACGTCCAGGTGAACCTGGAAGCCCTGGGGCTCGGTCTGCTCTGCGGTCACCTGGCCATTGTCGCAGGCGCCGGCCAGCGCGACAGCACCTCGCGGGCCAGCTCACGATAGGCGTTCGCGCCCAGGGATGACGGGTCGAAGGTGGTGATGGGCTCACCGGCGACCGTGGCGTCGGGGAAGCGGACCGTGCGGTTGATGACGGTGTGGAACACCTTGTCACCGAACGCTTCCACCACTCGCGCCAGCACCTCGCGCCCATGCAGCGTACGGGCGTCGTACATGGTGGCGAGGAGCCCCTCGATCTCGAGGTCCTCGTTGAGCCGCTCCTGGACCTTGGAGATGGTGTCCATGAGCAGCGCCACGCCGCGCAGCGCGAAGAACTCGCACTCCAGCGGCACCATGACACCGTGCGCGCAGGTGAGCGCGTTGATGGTGAGCAGGCCGAGCGACGGCTGGCAGTCGATGAGGCACACGTCGTAGTGCGGCAGCAGCGGCTTGATCACGCGGCCGAGCACCTGCTCGCGGGCCACCTCGGTGACGAGCTGGACTTCGGCGGCGGACAGGTCGATGTTGCTCGGCAGCAGGTCGAGGCCCTCGACGCCGGTCTCGAGCAGCACGTCCTCGGCGGTCACGCCGCGGTCCATCAGCAGGTTGTAGACCGTCAGGTCGAGCTGGAGCGGGTTGATGCCCAGGCCGACGGAGAGCGCGCCCTGCGGGTCGAAGTCCACCAGCAGCACCTTGAGCCCGCATTCGACGAGCGCGGCGCCCAGGTTGATGGTGGTCGTGGTCTTACCCACGCCGCCCTTCTGATTGACCATCGCGACCACCCGCGCGGGCCCGTGCACCTCCGGCGGCACCGGCTCCGGGAACACGGGTCTGGGCCGCTGCGTGGGGCCCAGATTGACGCCGTTCGAAGGCGCGTTGGTCTTCGTGTCGCCCCAGGGGTTGTCGGGGGTCCCCGGGGTCGAACCCTTGGTCGTCACAGTCACCAGCTCGAACCTCCCTGACGATCCCGAACCGGACCGTCCGGACGGACACTATGGCGTCACCACTAAACGCGGCAAGGCGGCACGCCGTGGGTGCCGCGCGTCGCAAAAGACTATAGATCACTGCCGGGCACGCGGATGCGCGGCGGCATAGACCTCTCGAAGCTTGTCGACCGTGACCAGGGTGTAGACCTGTGTGGTCGTCACCGAGGCGTGGCCGAGCAATTCCTGGACCACCCTAACGTCGGCGCCGCCGTCCAAGAGGTGAGTTGCAAAGGAATGCCGGAGTACGTGCGGACTTATCCTGGCAAGTCCGGCTCGTTCGGCGGCCGCCTGGAGCACCTCCCACGCGCCCTGCCTGGTCAAAGGCCCGCCGCGGGCGTTCAGGAACACGCAGGGGGTGCCGCGCCCGTGGGCCAGCAATCCAGGACGAGCACGTACGAGATAGGCATCCAGCGCGGAGCGGGCATAGCGCCCCAAAGGCACGACCCGGGTACGCCCGCCCTTGCCGCGCAGGCGCACCTGGTCGGGTTCGAGGTCGTCCACGGTCAGGCCGACGGCTTCGGAGATGCGGGCGCCGGTGCCGTACAGGACCTCCAGCAGGGCGCGGTTGCGCAGCGTCAGAGGCGCGCCGTCGGGGCCCGATGCGGCGATGAGCCGCTCGACCTCGTCCACGGCGATCGCCTTGGGCAGGCGGCGGTTCTGGCGCGGCGGGCGCACCTCGTGGGCGGGGTCGTGCGCCGTGACGCCTTCGCGCAGCGCGAAGCGGTGCAGCCCGCGCACGGCCGAGACGGCGCGGGCGGCGGAGCTGGCGACCAGGGCGGGGTGCTCGCCGTCGCCCTCGCGCAACGCGGCGAGGAAGGCCTGCACGTCGGCCTCCCCCACCTCGTCGAGCCGCAGGCGGCCGCGAGCCTGCAGATGTTCGAAGTATCGGCGCAGGTCACGGCGGTAGGACGCGAGCGTGTTGGCAGCCAGGCCCCGCTCCACCGCCAGATGGGCGAGGTAGCTGGAGAGCACTGCCTCCACGAATTGGTCCTTCCGTCACGCCTCAGGGGCGTCGGCGGGGCGCAACAGGGCGAACCCCTCAACCGAAGCCGCATACGCGGCGAGGATACCGGCCACGGCCGGGGAATTGTGGATCATTCCCATGAGCGCCTTCTCGACCGCGTCGGCCAGCGGAATCCACACCACCGGCATGTCGATCTCCTCGTGCCGGTGCACGAAGCCGTTCTCCTCGTCGGGGATCCTGCTCAGCCCCCGGGCCAGGAACACCCGGATCCGCTCGTCGCTCATGCCCGGCGAGGAGCGCAGGTCGACGAGCGTGTGCCAGGTGTCGGCGCGGTATCCGGCCTCCTCCGCGAGCTCGCGGGCGGCGCCGGTGACGAGCGGTTCGCCTTCGACGTCGCGGATCCCGGCCGGCAGCTCCCACATCAGCTGGCGGGTGGGATGGCGGTACTGCCTGATCATCAGGACCCGCTCGCGCTCGTCGAGCGCGAGCACGGCGACGGCGCCGGGATGCACCACGTAGTCGCGGTCGGCGACCTCGTCACGGGGCATCTTGACGGTGTCGGTGACCACCTGGATCACGTGGCCCTTGAACCGATCTCTGGATTCGACGACTTCCCACGCCTCGGGCGTGTCCCTGATCATGGCCGCGCCGCCCGCGGGCTCTCCGGTGGTGCTCACTGACCCACCTTCGCACTGACCCGGTCGTCCGCGTAAGCCAGCGCGGCCCCGATGAGACCCTTGAACATCGGGTTGGCCCGCGTGGGCCGGGAGCGGAACTCGGGGTGCGCCTGCGTGCCGATGAAGAACGGGTGCACGTCGGAGGGCAGCTCGGTGTACTCGACGAGGCGGCCGTCTGGCGACAGGCCCGAGAAGACCAGGCCGACCTGCTCCAGCTGCTCGCGGTAGGCGTTGTTGACCTCGTAGCGGTGACGGTGGCGCTCGTCGGCCTTGGCCTTGCCGCTGTAGAGCTGCCGGGCGAGGGTGCCCTCGCCGAGCTTGGCGGTGTAGCTGCCGAGCCGCATCGTGCCGCCCATGTCGCGCTCGCCCGCGACGACGTCCTCCTGGTCGGCCATGGTGGAGATGACCGGGTGCTTGGTGTCGGGGTCGAACTCGGCGGAGTTGGCGTCCTCGATGCCGGCCATGTGGCGGGCGGCCTCGATGACCATCCCCTGCATGCCGAGGCAGATGCCGAGCAGCGGGATCTTGCCCTCGCGGGCGTGCCGGATGGCGCCGATCTTGCCCTCGATGCCGCGCACGCCGAACCCGCCGGGGATCAGCACGCCGTCGACGCCGTCGAGCTCGCGCTCGGCGCCCTCCTGGGTCTCGCAGTCGTCGCTCTTGACCCAGCGGATGTTGACGCGGGCGTCGTTGGCGAAGCCGCCGGCCCGCAGGGCCTCAGTGACGGACAGGTACGCGTCCGGCAAATCGATATATTTCCCCACCAGGGCGATCGTGACCTCCTTCGCCGGCCGGTGCACCCGGCGCAGGAGCTGCTCCCACTCCTTCCAGTCCACGTCCCTGAACGGCAGGCCGAGCCGGCGCACCACGTACGCGTCGAGACCTTCGGAGTGGAGCACCTTGGGGATGTCGTAGATCGAGGCGGCGTCGACGGCGGAGACGACGGCGTCCTCGTCCACGTCGCACATGAGGCTGATCTTGCGCTTGATGGCCGTCTGGACCGGCCGGTCGGAGCGCAGCACGATCGCGTCGGGCTGGATGCCGATGCTGCGCAGCGCCGCCACGCTGTGCTGGGTCGGCTTGGTCTTCAGCTCGCCCGACGGCCCGATGTAGGGCAGCAGCGACACGTGCAGGAAGAACACGTTGTCGCGCCCGACCTCGTGCCTGATCTGCCGCACGGCCTCCAGGAACGGCAGCGACTCGATGTCGCCCACCGTGCCGCCGACCTCGGTGATGACCACGTCAACCTCGGAGCCGGCCATGCCCCGGATCCGGTCCTTGATCTCGTTGGTGATGTGCGGGATGACCTGGACGGTGTCGCCCAGGTATTCGCCCCGCCGCTCCTTGGCGATGACGTTGGAGTAGACCTGGCCGGTGGTCACGTTGGCCGAGCCGTGCAGGTCGGTGTCGAGGAACCGCTCGTAGTGGCCGACGTCGAGGTCGGTCTCGGCACCGTCGTCGGTGACGAACACCTCGCCGTGCTGGAACGGGTTCATGGTGCCGGGGTCGACGTTGAGGTAAGGGTCGAGCTTCTGCATGGTGACCCTGAGACCGCGCGCCTTGAGCAGGCGACCGAGGCTGGATGCCGTGAGCCCCTTGCCGAGACTGGAGGCGACACCGCCGGTGACGAACAGATGCTTGGTTTGCGATGCGCTGCGCAAAGGGGCTCCCGTGGCTCGAGGTGTGGTCGAAGTGTCCACGGGCTCTCAGGATATCAAACAACGCCCCTCACATGCCCGAACGGCATGCCCTAGCGGTAACTTTGATCCTTATGTCACTTGTACGCCGGGCGATGGGCACGCTGATTCACCGTGCCTACACGGCGATCCGCCGCGCCGGCGCGATCAGCCCGGTCTCTCCAGGGGGTTATCGATTCCGCCGGCTCGGCGACGGGGTCAGCATCGCGTTCCCCCCCGGCGCGATCTTCGGCGAGCAGTGGATCGAGATCGGCGACCACACGCTGATCGGCGAGCGCGTGTCGCTGTCCTGCGGCATGATGCCGGGCCCGGACCTCGGCCCCGCCTCCATCCTGCGCATCGGCGCGAGCTGCTCGATCGGCAGGGGCTCGCACATCGTGGCCCACCAGTCGATCGACATCGGCGACGACGTCTTCACCGGCCCGTACGTGTACATCACTGACCAGAACCACGTCTACGACGACCCCGACGTCCCCATCGGCCGGCAGTGGCCGCGCAACAGCCCGGTCTCGATCGGCTCCGGCTCGTGGCTGGGCGCGGGCGCGATCATCCTGCCGGGCACCACGCTGGGCCGCCAGTGCGTGGTGGCGGGCGGGGCGGTGGTGCGCGGGGTGTTCCCCGACCACAGCGTCGTGGCGGGCGTGCCGGCCAGGCGGGTCCGCGGCTACACCCCCGAGCTGGGCTGGCACGCCCCCGCCGGCACCCTGGACGTGACCTCGGACACGGGGATGGACCGAACAAGGTTCTGACGGATAGCGTCAGGTCATGCGGACCGCTATCTGTGAGCGTCTTGGCATCGACTTCCCCCTGTTCGCCTTCAGCCACTGCCGCGACGTGGTGGCCGCCGTCACGAACGCGGGCGGGTTCGGCGTGCTGGGCGCCGTCGCGTACTCGCCCGACCAGCTCGACACCGAGCTCACCTGGATCGACGAGCGGGTGGGCGGCCGGCCGTACGGAGTGGACGTGCTCGTGCCCGGAAAGCTCGACGCCTCCGCGCTCGACCGGACCGCGCACCTCATGGACTTCATCCCCGACCGGCACCGCGACTTCGTCACCCACCTGCTGTCCAAGTACGACGTGACCGCGCCCGCGCAGCCGCTGACGGCGGTGGCCGACGAGTTCGGCCGGCGGGTGACGGCGGCGGGCGCGTCGGGGCTGGTCGAAGTGGCGCTCAAGCATCCCATCGGCCTGATCGCCAGCGCCCTGGGACCGCCTCCGCCCGAGATGACGGCCGCGGCCCGGCAGGCGGGCGTCCCCGTGGCCGCGCTGGTCGGCACGGTCGAGCACGCCCGCAGGCAGGTGGCGGCCGGCGCGGACCTCATCGTCGCGCAGGGCACCGAGGCGGGCGGCCACACCGGCGACATCTCCACGATGGTGCTGGTGCCGCAGGTCGTGGACGCGGTCGGCCCGGTCCCCGTGCTGGCGGCGGGCGGGATCGCCTCGGGACGGCAGATGGCCGCGGCCATGGCGCTCGGGGCGGAGGGCGTGTGGTGCGGCTCGGTCTGGCTGACCACGGAGGAGGCGGAGACCTCCCCCGCGGTCAAGCGCAAGCTGCTGGCGGCCTCGTCGCTGGACACGGTCCGCTCGCGGTCGCGTACGGGGAAGCCGGCCAGGCAGCTCAAGTCGGCCTGGACGGAGGAGTGGGACTCCGCCCAGGAGAGCCCCGGGCCGCTGGGGATGCCGTTGCAGCTCCTCGTGGCCGAAGGGGCGATGGCCCGCATCGGCGCGGCGGCGGAGCGGGGCGAGCCGGGGGCGCTGGAGCTGGTCAACTACTACGTCGGGCAGGTGGTGGGGCAGCTCGACCAGGTCAAACCGGCTCGCGAGGTCGTGTACGAGATGGTCAGCGAGTTCGCGGAGGCGGTGGAACGGCTCGGCCGCCTGTCCGGATGAGCGCCGCCCGGCCCGCTCGCGTGACGCCCCCGCCCTGGCTCACTGTGGCATCCCCGCCCCGCGCTGGCTCACCGTGACGTCGCCGCCCACCCCGCTCACCGTGTGGTCGCCGCCCGGCTCCGGTCGGCGGTGAAGACGTACAGGTAGGGGTGGTGCGGCCGGACCGCGCCGTCGGCCGCGCCCTTGGCCAGGGCGAGCGCGCCGTCGGCCGAGGTGCCGCGCGGCGGCGCGAAGCGGGCGCCGGGCAGCAGCTCCCGCACCGTGTCCTGGAACGGCTCCATCAGCAGGTCAGCGGCGTCGAAGAGCCGGCCGCCCCACGAGAAGACCGGTTCGAGCCCCTCGGCGGCGGCGACGGCGGCCTGGCCGAGGTGGCGGCCCGCCTCGGTCCAGATCCGCCGCGCGACCCGATCCCCCTGCCTGGCCGCGGCGGCGACGTCCGGGGCGAACGACGCCAGCTCGTGGGCCGCCGCCCCCGCCCCGTAGACGGCCGCCACCAGGTCCAGCGGGTGGCCGTACCGGGCGGTCATGCGTTCGAGCAGGGCGGGCGAGCCGCCGGCCCGGCCGTCGTGCGCGCGCAGCGCGGCCTGGAGGCCCTGCCCGCCGACCCAGGCCCCGCTGCCGTGGTCGCCGAGCAGGTGTCCCCATCCGTCGGCCTGGTTCCACACGCCGTCCAGGTCGGTGCCGAGCGCGATGACGCCGGTGCCGGCCGCGACGACGGCTCCCTGGCGGAACCCGAGCGCGCCGACGTGCGTGGTGACCATGTCGCCCGCGACCACCAGCGTGCCCAGCCCGAACCGCTCCCCCAGTGCCTGCCACAACGTGCCGGGATCGCGCACGAGCCCCGGCAGACCGGTGACGCCCACCGCCATCGCATCGAACCGCCCGGCCGCCCCTCCGCCCTCTCCGGCGGCGCCGAGGAGCCCGGAAGACGTGCCGTCCCCGCCCGGTGGCCGGGTCGCCGTCACGACGGCGGCGATGATGCGGGCGGCGAGGCGGTCGAGGTCCACCCGGCCCTGGACGCGCGGCACCGGAGCCGGGTCCTCGCCGTTGCCGATCACCCCGCCGCCGGCCTCGATCCGTACCCTGATCCCGCCGCCGCCGACGTCCACGCCCGCGAATGCGCCGCCGCTCATCGAGCGGGCCCGCCCAGCGCGGTGACCGCCGCCCGGACGCCCGGGTGCTCGGCCAGCGCGGCCCGTGCCTGCTCGGCCGGGCAGCCGGTGAGCAGCCGCACGAGCGCCTCGGGGATCCGCCCTTCCGCTTCGGCGAGCGCGGCCCCGCAGGTCGCCGCGTCCTCCCCGGTCGCCTCCACGAGCAGGCTCACCGCGCGCTCGCCGAGCTTGGCGTTGGTCGCCACGAGCCCGACCATGAGGTTCCCGTACGTGCGCCCCGCCTTGATCATGAGCGCCGTCGAGAACGCGTTCAGGATGACCTTGGTGGCCGTGCCCGCCTTGAGCCGGGTGGAGCCGGTCAGCGCCTCGGGACCGGTGCCGGCGGCCACGACGATGCCGGCCCGCAGCGGGGCGTCCGGGTTGCAGGTGACCAGCACCGTGAGCGCGCCGGCGGCCTCGGCCGCGCGCAGGGCGCCGGCCACGTACCGGGTGGACCCTGACGCTGTGATCCCGACCGCCACGTCGGCCTCGCCGAGCGTCCCCGCGTCGGCGGCCCCCAGCTCCTCGGCGTCCTCCTTGTCGATGGCGGAGTCGGTGAGCGCGGCGGGCCCGCCGGCGAAGTGCGCGGTGAACAGGTCGCGCGGCGCCCCGAACGTCGGCGTGATCTCGGTGGCGTCCAGCACCGCCAGCCGCCCCGACGCGCCGGCGCCGAAGTAGTGCACGCGCCCGCCCCTGCTCAGCCGCAGGTGCGCCGCGTCCACCGCCTCGGCGAGCGGCCCGGTCGCGGCGAGCGCCGCCGCGACCGCCCTGGCGTCCTCCTCCAGCAGCAGCCGGAGGACCTCGCCGGACTCCAGGGTGTCGATGGCGGCGGTACGGGGGTTGCGGCCCTCGGTCGGTGGTGCCAGGTGGGTCATCGTGCTCCTCATCGTTCGTCCTCGAGTACGGGGTCCGCGCCGCCCGCCACGCCGCCGGAAGCGCCGCCCGATACGTCGCCCCGCGCGTCGCCGAAAGCGTCGCCCGGCACGTCGCCCGGCACGTCGCCGAAAGCGCCGGCGTACGCGGTGTGCAGCCGGCGCGACTCCGCGGCCAGGTCACCCGGCTCCACCGGAGCCGCGCCCTCGCGCAGGAAGTCCTCGGACCGCTCGCGAAGCCGTCGCGCCAGCTCGGCCTCCGCGCCGGGCTCGCCGGCGAGCGCGGCGGCCAGGCCCCGCGCCCACAGCTCCCAGCGGTCCCGGTAGTAGCCGCCCACGAGCCCCGCCCAGTGCCGGCCGGCGTAGTCGTCGAGCAGCGGGCTGTCCACGGTGCCCCAGACCGTGATGATCCTGCGGGCGTTGTCCCGCAGGACCGCGCGGTCCTCCGGCCCGGCGGCCCAGGACAAGGCCTTGTCCTCCCAGTGGCGGAAGGTGAACTCGGGCCGGCAGGCCAGCATCCGGTCGAGGTCCTCGAAGACCTTCAGGAACCGGGCGACCTGCTCGGGGTCGCCGCCGGACTCCACGACCTCGACGCAGCGGCGGTCGGCGACCCTGGCCAGGTACGCGATGCCGGCCTCGGCTAGGTCGTGCCCGAGCGGCCCGGCGACCAGCCCCGGCTCGCGCTCGGCCGCGTCGATCAGCCGCTCCCAGGCCCGCGCGAGCACCGCCGGCCGGTACCAGAGGGTGCCGGCCACGGCCGCGCGCAGCTCGGCGCCGCCGTCGCGGGTCCAGGCGTAGGTGGGGTTCGCGGTGAGCACGCCCTTGAACCGGTCGGGAGAGATCCGCAGCCCGTCGGCGCCGTAGACGGTGTCCAGCAGCCCACGCCAGGCCGCCCGCAGACCTGCCTCGATCCCTCTGCCCGGCCGGCCGTAGCGTTCGGTCACGAAGGCGTCGAGCCAGGCGGCGACGTCGGGGACCTGGTGCCAGATCTGGTCGGCGACCAGCTCGAAGAAGACGGGGTTGTTGCGGGTCGCCTCCATCGCCAGGCCGAGCCCGGCGGGCGGGCGGCCCGCCGCCAGGGCCGCGTCCACGGCGGCCGGCACCCCGCGCAGGCCGGCGACCGGATCGGTGCGGCCGCCGAAGTTGAGCAGCGCGCACCAGAGCCAGGGCTTGCCGGCGAACTCCTCGAACTCGCCCCACAGCGGATCGTGCTCCGCCCACAGGTCCGCGACCAGCATCCGGCCGTCCGGGATCGCGTCGAGGAAGGCGGTGACGCGGTCCTTCGTCCAGAAGTCCCGCTGGTAGGAGAACGGCCACGCCTGCATGAGCCAGACCGCCTCCGGGTCGGCCTCCAGCAGGCCGGCCAGCGTCGCCGCCGCCACGGCTCCGGGATAGGCCGGGTCGGCGTCGATGGGGATCATCTCGATGAACGGATCGGCGGCGTAGAGGTGGCCGGTGCCGAAGAGCTTGATCTGGGCGCGGGCGATCTCGGCGCCGATCCGCGCGTACAGCGGGTCGGCCGGGTCGAGCACCCAGGTCTCGAACCCCTGCCAGGTGCGGCGGCCGGCGCGGGCCGTGGCCGCGATCTCGCGCGGGACATGCCCGGTGAAGGCGGGAAGCACGGGGGTCATGCCGAAGGCGCGCTCGCGGTCGAGGATGCGCGCCCCGAGCTCGCGATGGCTCTCGATCCACGACGCGGGCAGCGGCCCGGCGAAGTCGTCGAGGCAGCCCATGAACTGGAACGGCAGGTAGCCCGGCCCGCCCAGGAACCGGCGGATCTGCCGGTCGTCGAGGCCGAGCTCGGAGTAGGCGGCGTGCATCGCGGCCTCGTGACCGGTGACGGCCAGCGGCATGGTGATGCCGTGCAGGGCCATCCAGTCGATCTCGCGTTCCCAGTCGGCCCAGTCCCAGTAGGGCATGGTGTAGCTGAAGGTGCAGAAGTTGAAGTAGTAGCCCTCCCGGACCCGGGCCGTGCCCTCGCGGCGCGGCGCGGCGGGCAACGACGGCACCGCCAGGGGCAGCTCCGTGTCCCAGCCCACGGACAGGCCGCAGTGTTCGCGGAGGTAGTGGTGGAGCGCGACGGACGCGCTCACGCCGTCCGTCGCGGCAATGGTGAGCACGCCGGCCGCGGCCTCGTACGCGTATCCGCGCCCGTCGCCGTCGCGCGCGGCGAAGCAGACAGACGCCGCCACAGGCCCTAGAACGCGGTGGGCCAGGCCGCGGACCGTGTCCGCCCAACCCGGTACTTGCTCCCCGTCACCGGACGACATCGCAGGTCACACCCCTCGACGAATTAGTTCCGTACGATCCATAATTAATATGCTAGCGTACCGGCACGACGCCACGAGGCTGGGAGAACAAGGCATGGAGCAGTTGGTCGCCGCGGGCACGCAGTTCATGCGGGAGGTGAACGCGGCCGCGATCCTGCGCAGGCTCAGGGCCGAGCCGAGCATGAGCGTGTCCGCGCTGGCCAAGGCGGTGGGCCTGTCCAGGCAGGCGGTCACCCGCTCGCTCAACGCCTTGGCCGAGGAGGGGCTCGTCGAGTTCGGCTCGCTCGCCCGCGACTCCAGCAGGGCGGGGCGGCCCGCGCAGCTCGTCCGGTTCCGGGCGGAGGCGGGCCACGCGCTGGGCGTCTCGATCAGCCCGCAGGACCTGCGGGTGGCGGTCTCGGACCTGTCCGGGACGGTCATCGCGTCCGAGGCGGTGCAGCTCGGCGCCGGAGCCGGCGGGGAGCAGGTGGTGCGAACCGCCCTGTCCGCGGTGGACCGGACGCTGCGCTCGGCCGGTCTCACGGCCGGCGACCTGTGGTTCGCCTCGGCGGGCACGCCCGGCATCGTCGATCCGGCGGCCGGGGTCATCAAGCTCATCCCGAGCATGCCCGGCCTGGCCGGCGACGTGCTCACGCGAGGGCTGAAAGAGGCCCTCGGCTGCCCGGTCTACCTGGACAACGACGTCAAGCTGGCGACGCAGGGCGAGCGGTGGCGCGGCGCGGAGCGGCGCGAGGACTCGCTGGTCATGGTGCACTGGGGTGAGCGCGTCGGCGCCGGTATCGTGCTGAACGGCGAGCTCTACCGCGGCGCGTCCAACGACGCCGGCGACGTCGGCTTCCTCGATCTGTTCATGGACGGGTCGGGCGCGGGCCACGCCGGCTCCCGGCACCCGCACGGCCTCGGCCCGTTCGAGGACCGGGTCGGCGGCGAGGAGATCGTCCGCCAGGCCGCGGCGGCGGCCGAACGCGCCGGCGACGCCGAGTTCGCCGCCGCGATCGAGGCCGCGGGCGAGCGCGCGCTGGACGCCGTGCTGGACGCCGTCACCGGCGGCCGACCGGCCGCCCTGGAGGCGATCGACCTGGTGGCCCGCCGCTTCGCCAAGGGCATCGCCGTGCTCAGGGCGATTCTCAACCCGCGGCTCGTGGTCATCGGCGGTCCCCTGGCCAGAGGCGGGGAGCCGCTGCTCGCGGCGCTCCGGCGGCATCTGGCCGACGAGCCGCTGGACCAGCCGGCCCTGGAGGTCTCGGCGCTCCAGGAGGACGCCGTCGTCCACGGCGCACTGCTCCATTCGCTGGACGAGATCGAGCGCACCAGGTTCGGCCTGGTGACAACCGGTCGACATGAAGGCCGTCAGACCCCGACGCGCCCGGCCGGCGTCACCCCCCGATGAAGGAGAAAGGTCATGCATATGACGACATCAGCCCGGCGTCAGACAGCGCTTGTGGCGCTCGGCGTCACGGCGTCATTGTTCCTGACGGCCTGCGCCGGCAGCAGCAGCACGGGTGGTGCCGCCGCGCCGAAGATCGAGGTGTCGACGGCCGTGCCCGCGGAACCGGTGACGCTCACCCTGGCCTACAGCAACGACCCGCCCACGAAGACGCTCATTGACGGCTTCACCAAGCAGCACCCGAACGTCACCATCAAGCCCCAGATGACGCCGTTCAACGACTACGTCAAGTCCATCAAGCTGTCGATGTCGTCGGACGCGGCGCCGGACATCGCCCAGTACAACCCGGGCGCGATGAACTCCCTGGTCCCGGCCGGCCTCATCCTGGACCTGACCCCCTGGTCCAAGGCGTACGGCTGGAGCGGCAAGTTCCCGCCGGCCAGCCTGGAGATCCTCAGCTCCGACAAGTCCGCCAAGCAGTTCGGCACCGGCAGCCTGTACGCCGTGCCGGGCGGCCTGTCCGTCGTCGGCGTCTACTACAACAAGAAGATGGTCAAGCAGGTCCCGAAGACGCTGGCCGAGTTCGAGACCGAGCTGCAGCGGGTGAAGGACTCCGGCCAGACCCCGCTGAGCCTCGGCGCGCTCCAGGTCGGCGGCTTCCACCTGTGGAACGCGCTGCTCAACGTCACCGGCGAGGTCGCCGACTACCGGTCCTGGGTCTACGGCAAGCCGGGCTCGACGATCGAGACCCCGGGCGCGCTGAAGGCCACCCAGACGCTGGCCGGCTGGGCGAGCAAGGGCTACCTGCCCGACTCGGCGAACGCCACGGCCGACACCGACGCCCTGGCGAACTTCTCCAAGGGCAAGAGCGCGTTCCTGGTGACGGGCAACTGGGCCGCCTCCACGCTGGAGACCGAGATGGGGGCTGACGTCGGCTTCTTCCTCATGCCCACGGCGACGGACAAGCCGGCGAACGTGGCCTCGGGGGCGAGCGTCGCCTACGCCATCTCCGCGAAGACCAAGCACCCGAACGTCGCCGCGGCGTTCCTCGACTACCTCGGCTCGGCGGAGGCGGCGAAGATCGAGTTCGACGGCGGGTTCATGCCCGTGGACACCAAGTCCGAGCTGGGCGCGCAGGGGCTGCGCGGCGAGATCGCGACCGTGTTCGCGCCGGTGGCGCAGGGCAACGGGATCGTCCCGTTCCCCGACTACGCCTCCCCCGGCATGATCGACAAGCTGACCCCCGGCGTCCAGGGCCTCATCAGCGGCAAGACCACGCCTGACGCCTTCCTGAAGTCTCTGCAGGAGTCGTGGGACGCGCACCATGGCTCGTGATCTGATCTCGTCCGCCTCCCCGCCACGGGCCGCCCAGGCCCGCGGCGGGGAGCGGGCGGGCCGCCCGCCCGGCCGGCGGCTGCGCGGCTGGCTCTACATCCTTCCCGCCCTCGCGGTGTATCTGGGCTTCGCCATCTGGCCGGCGCTCAACACGCTGCGCCTGTCCCTGCTGACCTGGGACGGCATCCTGCCGCCCGTGTGGGCGGGCTTCGCCAACTACGTCAAGATATTTCGGGATTCGGCGCTGTACGAGGCCATCCTGCACAGCCTCGTGCTGATCGTCTTCTTCTCGGTCATCCCCATCGCCGCGGGGCTGGTCATGACCGCCCTGCTGATGGGCAAGGTGCGCCGGGGGATGACGTTCTTCCGCATCGTCTTCTTCCTCCCCCAGGTGCTGCCGCTGGTGGCCGTCGGCATCACCTGGCGGTGGCTATACAGCGAGACCGGCGTCGTCAACCAGCTCCTGGAGCTGGTCGGCCTCGGCGCGCTCAGCCGGGCCTGGCTCGGCGACTACGGCCTGGCGCTGGTCTCGCTCGGGCTCATCGGCACCTGGGTGATGAGCGGCCTGTGCATGATGCTCTTCCTGGCCGGCGCGCAGAAGATCGACCCGTCTCTGTACGAGGCCGCCACGCTCGACGGCGCGGGCACGTTCCGCCGGTTCCTGCACGTCACCCTGCCCGGGGTGCGCAAGGAGATCACGGTCGCCGGCGTCATCACCACGATCGCCGCGCTGGCCAGCTTCGACCTCGTCTTCGTCACGACGAACGGCGGGCCCGCGGGGCAGACCAACGTACCCGGCCTGCTGGTCTACCGGCTGGCCTTCAACGAGGGCGACATCGGCGGCGCGAGCGCGCTGGCCGTCGTGCTGACCGTGATCGTGATCGCCGTCGTCAGCGCCGTCCGATACTTCACCAGGGACAGGGATTGAGCATGCGCGGCGGTGTCACTGTCAGGTACGGCGTACTCGTCCTGCTGGCTGCCATGGTGCTGGTGCCGTTCCTCAGCATCGTCCTGGCCGCCCTGCATCCCTCCGGAGCGCAGCTCGACGGGCTGAGCCTCCCGGACCGGTGGTCGTGGGAGAACTTCGCGCTCGCCTGGGAGCGCGGCAACTTCACCTCGCTCATGCGCTCCAGCATCCTGATCGCGGTCTGCGTGGTGCCGCTCGCGGTGGCGATGGCCACGCTCGCGGGCTACGGGCTGGCGATTCTCAAGGTGTGGGGCCACCGGGCGGTGTCGTTCGGGTTCGTGCTGGGGCTGACGCTGCCGATCGAGGTGATCGTGGTCGCGCTCTACTTCAACCTGCGCGAGGTCGGCCTGACCAACTCCTACGTCGGCATCATCCTCGCCGAGGCGGCCCTGTTCATGCCGTTCGGGGTCTACTGGATGCAGACCCACTTCTCGAACGTCCCGGAGGAGCTCGTCGAGGCGGCGCGCATCGACGGCGCCAGGGATCTCGTCGTGCTGCTGCGGGTGCTGCTGCCCATCTCGTGGCCGGCGATCACCACGCTGTCGGTGCTGTACTTCATGTGGTCGTGGAACCAGTTCATGCTGGTCCTGGTCATGATGCAGGATCCGGACCGGCGCACGGCGCCGGGCGGCCTGGGGCTGTTCGTCGGCCAGTACACGACGGACATCCCGTTGCTGGCGGCGGCCTGCCTGATCGTCGTCGTACCGATCGTCGCGGTGTATCTCGTCTTCCAGCGCAGCTTCGTCAACGGGATCACCCAGGGCGCCATCAAGGGCTGACCCCTTTTGGCGTCGATGCCCGGGAGCGTGGCAAGATGCGCGTGTAGTGGGGACGTGGTGACGACGTGGTAGGGACACCACCTGAGCTGGAGCGCGGCACGGGAGTTCCCGCGCACGTGCAGATCGAGCGGTGGCTGCTCGAGTCGATCTCCAGCGGCGAGATGGCGCCGGGCGACCGGCTGCCCGGCGAGCGGGAGCTGGCCGGGCGGCTCGGCGTGAGCCGGATGACGCTCAGGCAGGCGCTGGCCACGCTGGAGCGCGACGGCGTGCTGATCAGGGTGCCGGGCAGGTCGGGCGGCGCGTTCGTGGCGGAGCCGCGCATCGAGTGCGACCTGACGGGGCTGGCCGGGTTCACCGAGCAGATGCGGCGGGCCCACCTGCGGGCCGAGGCGCGGATCCTGGTCGCCGCGACGGTGCCCGCGCCGGGCGCGGTGGCCCGGGCGCTGGAGGTGGCGGCGGGCTCGCCGGTGCACGAGGTGGCCAGGGTACGCTCGGCCGGCCGCACGCCGGTGGCGCTCGAACGCTCCTACTTCCCCGACCTGCCGGGGCTCCTCGGCCAGGACCTCACCGGCTCCCTGTACGCCCTGCTCGCCGCCCGCTACGACCTGGAGCCGCGTACGGCGGTCGAGCATCTCGACCCGGTGACCGCCAGGCCCGCCGAGGCGGCCGAGCTGGGCATCGAGCCGGGCACGCCGCTCATGCTGATCGAGCGCACCGCCTATGCCGCGGACGGCACGCCGGTGGAGTACGCCCGCGACCTGTTCCGCCCCGACCGGGTCCGCATCTCGGTGCGCAGTGGCGTCACGGCGCCGTTCACCGCGCCGTTCACGACACCAGGGGCGTCCTGACCACGGTGCCGGGCACCCACGTGCCCTCGACCTCGATCTCGACGTCGATCTCGGCCTCCGTGCCCGGTCCGGCCGGCAGGTAGGCGTAGGCGATGGACTCGCGCACGGTGTAGCCGTAGCCGCCCGAGGTGACCCGCCCCACGACCGCGCCGTCCACGCGTACCGGCTCGTTGCCGAGCGCGACGGCGCGCGGGTCGCGCAGCGTGACGCAGCGCAGCCGGCGCTCCGGCGACGGGTCCAGCGCGTCCGCGCCGAGGAAGTCCTTGTCCTTCTTCACGCAGAACCCCAGCCCGGCCTCGTACGGCGTCGTCTCCGGCCCGATGTCGGCCCCCCACACCCGGTACCCCTTCTCCAGCCTGAGGCTGTCGATGGCCCGGTAGCCGCCCGCCACGAGCCCGTACGGCTCCCCCGCCCGCCACAGCTCCTGCCACAGGGCGAGCCCGTACTCGCTGGAGCAGTAGAGCTCCCAGCCCGGCTCCCCCACGAACGTCACCCGCAGCGCCAGCACCGGCACGTCGCCCACGGTCAGCTCCCGCGCGGACATGAACGGGAAGTCCATCGGGCCGGGCGTCAGCCCGGCGATGATGTCAGGGGCGCGGGGGCCCCACAGGGCGAAGCAGGCGTACTGGCCGGTGACGTCGGCGATCCTGGCGGTGGAGCCGGTGAGCGCGGCCTGCTTGCGCAGCCAGCCCAGGTCGTGCGAGCCGAACGCGGTGCCGGTGACGACGAGGAACTCCTCCTCGCCGCGCCGGGTGACGGTGAAGTCGCACTCGATGCCGCCGCGCCGGTTGAGCGCCTGCGTGTAGGTGACCGCCCCGACCTGGCGGGCGACCCGGTTGTCGCACACCCACTCCAGCAGGGCGGCGGCGTCGGGGCCGGTGACCTCGATCTTGGCGAACGAGCTCTCGTCGAACAGCCCGGCGGCCGTCCTGGTGGCCCGGTGCTCCGCCCCGATCGCGGGCGACCACAAGCGGCCCGCCCATCCTCCCGGCCGCTCCCGCTCGTCGCCGCCCGCCGCGTTCGGCTCGTAGTAGTTGACCCGCTCCCAGCCCGACTTCTCGCCGAAGGAGGCCCCGTGGGCGGCGTGCCAGCCGTAGGCGGGCGACAGGCGCAGCGGACGGCCCGCCGACCGCTCGTGGCCCGGGTAGCGGATGTCGTAGTACGTCTCGTAGTTCTCGATCGCCCGCTTGATCGTGTACGACGGCGAGCGGTACTGGCGGCCGAAGCGCCGGATGTCCATGTGCCAGACGTCCATGCTCGGCTCGCCCTCGACGATCCACTCGGCCATCACCTTGCCGATCCCGCCCGCGCCCGCGATGCCATGGGCGCAGAACCCGGCGGCCACGAAGAACCCGCCCACCTCCGTCTCCCCCAGGCAGAACTCGTTGTCGGGGGTGAACGCCTCCGGCCCGTTGATCAGCTTGCGGATCCCGACGTCGGCCATGGCGGGCACGCGGATGCGGGAGTTGTCGGAGATCTCCTCCAGCCTGGGCCAGTCCTCGGCCAGCAGGCGGCCGTTGAAGTCCGCGGGGACCGCGTCGAAGGCGTTGGGGCCGGCCGTCCAGGGCGCGCAGGTGCGTTCGTAGCCGCCCATGACCAGGCCCTGCACCTCCTGCCGGTAGTAGACGAGCAGGTCGGGGTCGCGCAGCGTGGGCAGGCTCGCGTGGTCGTGGCAGGCTTCGGTCACGACGTACTGGTGCGACATGGGCACGATCGGGATCCGCACCCCGGCCATGCGGCCGATCTCGGCGGCGAACATGCCGCCGCAGTTGACCACGATCTCGCAGTCGATGTCCCCCTGGTCGGTGCGGACCCTGGTGACGCGGCCCTTCTCGGTGTCGATGCCGAGCACCCGGACGCGGGTCCTGATCACCGCGCCGCCCTCGCGGGCCCTCGCGGCGAGGGCGTAGCAGAGCTGCGACGGGTCCACCTGGCCGTCCGTGGGCAGGTAGGCCGCGCCGACGACCCCCGCGGGGTCCATGAGCGGGAACAGCTCGACGGCCTCGGCCACGGAGATCTCCTCCAGCGGCAGCCCGAACGTGCGCGCCCAGCCGATCTGGCGGCGGATCTCCGCCATCCGCTCGGGCGTGGCGGCCAGCTTGATGCCGCCGCACTCGGTCCAGCCCGCGTCGAGGGTGCGATAGAGCTCGACGGAGTACTGGTTCATCCTGGTCAGCGTGGGGTCGGCGCGCAGCTGGCCGACGAGGCCCGCGGAGTGGAAGGTGGAGCCGCTGGTGAGCTCGTCCCGCTCCAGCAGGACGACGTCGCGTTCGCCGAGTTGGGTGAGGTGGTAGGCGACGGAGGCGCCGCCCACCCCGCCGCCGATGATCACGATGCGGGCCGAGTCGCTCATGTCGCGAGGCTAACCGCCGGGCCGTAAAAGGTCTAGACCGTTTAGGGCCGCAGAGCTAGCATCGAACATGGCCGTGCCCGAGGTCCTCGATCGCATCCCCCTGCTGTCCGGCATGCCGCGCACCGTGGCGGAGCTGCCGGGCGGGCTCACCAACCACAACTACAAGGTCACCACCCCGCGTGGCACGTACGTCGTGCGCGTGTCGGCCAGCGACGGCGACCTGCTGGCGATCGACAGGGACGCCGAGCACGCCTGCTCGCTGGCCGCTGCGGAGGCCGGGGTGGGCGCTCCCGTGCACGGTTACCACCCCGAGCTCGGGGTGCTGGTGGTGGGATTCCTGCCGGGGCGCACCTTCACGGAGGCCGACCTGCGCGACCCGGCGAACCTGCCGCGCGTCGCCCGGGCCTGCCGCCGCCTGCACGCGGGGCCGCGGTTCGTACGGGACTTCGACATGTTCGACATCCAGCGGCGCTACCTGGCCATCGTCGGGGACCGCGGCTTCCGGCTCCCGCCCAGGTATCTCGACTTCATGCCCACCGTCGCCCGGATCCGGAAATGTCTGGCGGTCCGCGACGAGGGCACCGTGCCCTGCAACAACGACCTCCTGCCGGGCAACATCCTCGACGACGGCGAGCGCCTGTGGCTCATCGACTACGAGTACGCCGGCAACAACGACGCCTGCTTCGAGCTGGGCAACATCTGGAGCGAGTCGGACCTCCCGCCCGGCCACCTGGAGGAGCTGGTCACCGCGTACTACGGCCGCCGGCTCCGCCACAAGATCGCGCGAGCCCGGCTGCTCGGCCTCATGTCCAAGTACGGCTGGACGCTCTGGGCCTCCATCCAGGACGGCGCCAACGAGAGCATCGACTTCGACTTCTGGTCGTGGGGCATGGAGAAGTACGAGCGGGCGGTGACCGAGTTCACCGGGCCTGACCTGGCCGATCTCATGGACGAGGCGGCGCGGCCGGATTAGCCGCGGCACGGCCGCCTCCGGGCGGGCAGACTGGGGTGCATGCTCGCCGCACTGACCGGTCTCGGACTGTCCACGGCCGCCGGCCTGAACGCCTACATCCCACTCCTGGTCGTGGGCGTGCTCGCGAACCTCACCGACTCGGTGCGACTGCCGGACGGCTACGCTTGGCTGTCGAACTGGGGCGTACTCGCGATCATCGCGGTCCTGCTGGCCGCCGAGTTCGTCCTGGACAAGGTGCCGGCCGTCGACAGCGTCAACGACGCCATCCAGACCGTGATCAGGCCGGCCTCCGGCGGCGTGGTCTTCTCCGCCACGACCGCCGCCGCCGAGCTCGACAAGTCCACCTGGATGACCGAGCGCCCATGGGTGGGCTGGCTGCTGGGCATCGTGATGGCGCTGGCCGTGCACGCGGTCAAGTCGGCCGCCCGCCCGGTGATCAACGTGGGCACGGCCGGGGTGGGCGCGCCCGTGGTCAGCACGGCCGAGGACGCCGGGGCGCTGGGCATGAGCCTGATCGCCGTGTTCATGCCCGTGCTGGTGATCGTCGCCTTGCTGCTGCTGGCCGTGCTGGCCTGGTGGCTGATCAGGCGCGTACGCCGCTTCCGCGCGCGCCGGCGGGCGGCCCGGGGTCACCCGCCAGGCTGACGCCCGATCATCCTGCGGGCTGACGCGGGGCCGGCGACGCGTCTCGTACGGTCGTCTCCAGGTTGCGAACGACCGGATGAGACGTGTGAGCGCAACGAGGCCCCCAACCCCTGGCTCGCTCACACCGTTCGGGGCCCGGCGGCGGCACCCGCGCCGCCGGGCCCCATACGCTTTTCAGGTCCGCAGGGTGCGCAGCCATCCGCTCAGCAGGTGCACCAACTCGGCCGGGCGCTCCTCGTGCAGCCGGTGGCTCGAACCGTCCCAGCACACGACCCTGGACCCCGGGTGCTTGAGCAGGCCGGCCTCCCATCCGGCCCGCTCGGGGTCCGCCCAGATCGACAGCACCGGGCACTGCCTGCGTGCCAGGTAGTCGTCGCTCGCCGGTCGCGTCCCGATGGCCTCCGGGCCGGTGAACATGGCCTCGAACGCCTCGGCGAGCACGTGCGGCGCCATCCCGTACAGGCGGCGTTTGTGCCAGCGCCTGATGACGGCGGGGGTGGCGGCGTTCGTGCACCATTCGTCGATCGCCTCGGCGGCGGCGTGGGCGTGCTCGCCGCGCAGGCCCGCGATCATCTCGGGGAAGCGCGCGGCGATGCCGGCCGTCATGCCGTAGCCGGGGTCGAGGGTGACCAGCGCGCGCACCCGATCCGGGTGCTCGACGGCGAGGATGGACACGACCTGGCCCCCCATCGAGTGCCCGACGGCGACCACCTCGGGGACGCCGAGCACGTCGAGCAGGCCGGCCAGGTCGGCGGCCATCAGGCGCGGCGTGTTGCCCGTCAGCGGGACCGAGGAGTAGCCGTGCCCGCGCAGGTCGGCGGCGATCACGCGGTGCCCGGCGGCGGCGAGCGCGTCGATGTGCCAGGACCATTGGTGGGAGTCGGTGCCCCAGCCGTGGACGAGCAGCAGGGGCGGCCCGTCCCCGTCATCGGTGTAGAAGATCCTGATATTTCCGCCGACGTCCGCGTACGGCATCTCTCACCGCCTCCCCGGCGGGGGCAGCAGCGAGCCCTCCCCTGCCGTCCACCCGCCGTCGATGGCCAGCTCGGCCCCCGTGATGTACGAGGCCGCGTCCGACAGCAGGAACGCGATCGCCTCCGCGACCTCCTCGGCCTCTCCCCAGCGCCCGGCGGGAGCCAGCGGGAAGGTGCCCTCCCCCGACAGCGCCCCGAGCGACTGCGTCATCGGCGTGACGATCATCCCGGGATGTACGGAGTTGACGCGGATGCCGTCCCGCCCGAACTCCAGCGCGGCGATCTTGGTCAGCCCGCGCACGCCCCATTTGGAGGCGCCGTACCCGCCGGTGGCGGGCAGTGCGGTGAGCCCGGCGACCGACGACAGGTTCACCACCGCGCCGCCGCCGGCCTCGCGCATGGCCGCGACCACGGCTTTCAGGCCCAGGAAGACGCCGACCAGGTTCACCTGGAGCACGCGCTCGAACTCCTCCAGCGGCTGCTGCTCGATCGTCAGCAGGGTGGCGATGCCCGCGTTGTTGACGAGCCCGTCGAGCCGCCCGTGCTCCTCCAGGGTGGCCTCGACCACCGCCGCCCACTCCTCCTGCTTCGTCACGTCGTGCTCCACGAAGCGGGCGCCGAGCTCCTTGGCGGTGGCGGTGCCCTCCTCGGTGAGCACGTCGGTGAGCACGACCCGCGCCCCCGCCGCCACGCACCTGCGCGCGGTGGCCGCGCCCATGCCCCTCGCGCCGCCCGTGATGATCACAACCTTGCCGTCAAGCACGCGCCACGTCCTCTCCTGCACCGGGTCTGCGGACATGTGAACTGAAACACACCCCTTGGCCCCGATCAAGAGCATCATCAACCAAGGGCTTGCTTGGCACCGCGCGCCGGCGCCGCTCCGGCCGACTATCCTCTAGGCATCAGCACCAACGGGAGGTGGCGGAGATCAGCGAGTTTCTTGTCGTCATACTGGTGATCCTGGCCTTCCTCCTGCTGCTGGGAGGGGTCGGCCTCTATCTGCTGATCAAGCTCGGCAAGAAGGCCGCGGTCAAGGCCAGGCAGGCCACGACGCGGCTCACCACGCACGTCAACGCGATGGGCACGGGTGACGCCGCCGAGGTCGAGCGGCTGCGGCTCGACCTGCGCCGCGAGGTGTCCCTGACCCGCCAGGCCATCGACCACGCCCAGCGCCAGGGCTGGGGGCTGGGCGACCTGCCGCGCCTCATGGCCGACCTGACCGTCCAGGCCGACGTGCACGACGGGCAGCTCGGGATGTACGCCCAGCAGCGCCGCATGTCCTCCTTCGTCGACCACGTCACGCTCGACCGGCTCAGGGAGCACCAGGCCAAGCTGACCGCGATGTGCGCCCGCATCCGCGCCGACCTGCTCGGCGACCAGGTGCACCACACCTCGACGGGCATCGCCGACCTGACTTCGCGCACCGACCTGGAGATCGAGGCACGCCGCCGCCCCCCGGACCCGCTGGACCAGATCGACGAGCTCTACCGGCGCACGATGGAAGAGCGCAAAGACCTGCCCTGACGGCTAAGCGCCGTGACATCGTGGACGCCTCGCGCGAGATTCACCGAGCATGCCTTTCGATGACTACGGCCTTGCCGGACACCGCCGCAGACCGGTTTTCACCTTTACGAGTTCAAGCTGTTCGAGAGCCTCCTCGACTCTGGACATGCGCCAGTGGCTGGAGCCGGACCTCCTCCTGGCCGACCGGACCGGCATCCGTCGCAAGCGCCTGCGGACCTACATCGGCTTCGACGTGGACCTCGACCTGCGGTGGCACCCTGATTAAGCGGTCCCCCACTCCTCGTACATGAACGCCTCCAGCTCCGCCTCCGTGGCGCCCTTGTTCGCCAGGGCCTTCGTGGCCTGAGCCTGTGACGTGGTGGGCAGCCGTCCCTCCAGCAGGATGGGCAGGCCCAGCCGCCGCAGCAACACCTCGGACGCCGAGATCCCGGACGGCCGGCGGGCCACGGCCACGTTGACCCGCAGCGCGTGCTCGTTCCCCGGCGGAACGCCAGGACGATCGATCTCGATGGCCGCGTAGCGAAAGCCGTTCGCCAGGTCGCAGGGGGCGCAGCCGGCCGGGCCCCTGCTCAGCTTGCCACCGCACTCGGCGCAGGTCAGGCGGTCGTAGGCGGCGTCGACCACCCGCCACAGGTGCTTTCCTGGCTCGTCGACGACCATTTCGGCGATGAGGCGCTCGTCCTGCGGCCCGGCGGCGCCGAAGTCGCGCTCCAGGAAGGCGCGCCAGCCCTCTTCGACGATCTCGTCGACCAGCCAGGCGCACCGGGCGCAACCGGGCGCCCCCGCCGGCTCCCAGGAGGCGCAGTCGTCGCAGCGTCGCATGCCCGCACGCTACAAGCCGGCCTCGCGGGGCCGCACCGCATTATCCCGGCCCCGCCCCTCCCGGTTAATCGGTTGCCAGGTCAGTTCCTGGCCCGGCATACTCAGCCGGGTTGATCGCTGCAACGCGAAGGGAGGGTGAGACCGTGACGACGACTGTCCGCGTGCCGTTTTCCGCGTCCACGATCCCTCCCGCCAGGCGTTCGCTGACCTGATCGCGAGCCGGTGGGCCTCATCCTTGGAGCAATCCCACCGTGCCGAAGCACTCGCAACACCGCAGCCGTGGCAAGAACGCCCTCGACGCCGATGACATCGAATGGCTCGAGAGCACTCCCGAGCTGGCTGACGACGGGCCGCCCGAAGGCGACCGCTGGTCCACCTGGGACCAGAGCACGCCGACCGAGAAGGGCCCCAAGCCGTACCCCGGCTGGCTGGTCACCGAGCTGGCCGCCGTCGACACCGAGCACGGCGTGCTCAAGACCGGCAAAGAGGCCGACGTCCATCTGATCTCCCGGGGCGTGCCGGGCACCGACCGCGTGTGCCTGCTGGCCGCCAAGCGGTACCGCTCGTCCGAGCACCGCATGTTCCACCGTGACTCCGGCTACATGGAGGGCCGCAGGACCCGCGAGAGCCGGATGAACCGGGCCATGGCCAACCGGACGGCGTTCGGCAAGCAGGTGATCGCCGGGCAGTGGGCGGTCGCCGAGTTCGGGGCGTTGTGCCGGCTGTGGGAGCTCGGGGTGCCGGTGCCGTACCCGGTGCAGATTGTCGGGACGGAGATCCTCCAGGAGTTCATCGGGAGTCCGGAGGGGTATGCTGCGCCGCGGCTGGCGCAGGTGTCCGACGATCTCGAAAATCTCTGGGAGCAGTTGGTGTCGGCCATGGTCACCCTGGCCCGGGCGGGGCTGGCGCATGGGGACCTGTCCCCGTACAACCTGCTGGTCCATGACGGGAGGCTCGTGATCATCGACCTCCCGCAGATCGTGGACGTGATCGCCCACCCGGCGGGCCCGTCGTTCCTGGACCGCGACGCCCGCAACGTCGCCACCTGGTTCACCGCCAAGGGCCTGCCGTCCGCCGACCCCGAATCCCTCGCCGCCCTCCTCCACAAGGAGGCCGGCATGGCCCCGTGACGCCAGTCTCGTGGGCCGGTCCGGTGAGGGCCGGTCCGGTGAGGGCCGGTCCGGTGAGGCGGGTCCCATTCACCGGTTCGGTGAGCCGATCGGATGAGCCAATGGGCCGGTCGGGTGGGGCAGTGCGGCGAGGTCGTTCAGCGGGGTAGGTGGGTTCAACGGGGTAGGTGGTTGCGGCGAGCTGGGCGGGGGCGGAACCGTGTCCTCCAGAGGAGCCGCCATCAAGGGGGTGGGAACCTCCCCTACGGGAGGAGGGCCATGAGGGTGGGTGCGAGCCCTACGGGAGGAGTGCCATGAGGGTGCGGGCGAACGCTTCTGGGTTGTCCAGCATGATGTTGTGTCCCGACTCGGGAATGCCCAGGACCTCGACGCCGGACGCGCGCAGCTCCTCCGCCGAGGCCGGCGCCTGGCCCTCCGGGTGCAGATAGGCCCGGGGAATCGGAAGCGCCTGCAGGAGCTCGCGCATGGTGGGTGTGGTGCCCTGAGCCAGGCTGACCGCCGTGCGATGGAGCCCGCGCGGATCCGCCAGGCGCATCGTCGACCACCAGTGCGGCCCCACCCGGTCGCGAACCTCCTTCCAGCCCTCCGCCACGAACGCCTCCTCGGTGTAGGAGGCGATACCGCTGCCGCCGGGCTGCACCGGGATGGGCGGGTAAGGGTCGAGGTTGGCGTCCACGAGGATCAGGTTGGCGACCAGCTCGGCGTGACGGGCCGCGAGGACCGCCGCCACCGCGCCACCCATGCTGTGCGCGATCACCGCCGCACCGGCGACCCCGGCCTTGCGCAGCGCCTCGGCCAGGGCGTCCGCGTGGGCCTCAAGGGTGTAGGCGAAGTCCTGCGGGCGGTCGCTGATGCCGAACCCGAGCAGGTCGATCAGGAGAGAGCGGTTTCGCGGCAGCAAGGGGTGCGCGGCGACCTCCGCGTAGTAGGGGGCCGAGGTGGCGCCCAGGCCGTGGACGTAGACACGAGCCGGATCCGGACCCGGCAGTTCTACCCAGCGCATACGGGCGCCGCTGTGGTGAACGATGGCATCGTGCATGACGGTTCTCCTCCTGTATCGGGACCAATATATATCGGCTCCGAGGTATGATGGCCACCATGTTGGAATTGGCGATGCTGGGGTTTCTGAGGGAGCAGCCGTTGCACGGCTACGATCTGCGTAGACGGGTGGCGGCGTTGATGGGGCACGTGCGCCCGGTGGCCGACGGCACGCTTTATCCGGCGATCAAGCGAATGGTCACGGCCGGCTGGCTCATCAGGAAAAACGAGCCGGGCACGGCCGCCGCGCCCAGGCTCATGCTCTACCTGACGGCCGAGGGGCGTGATGAGCTGGAGCAGCGCCTGCGGGAGCCTGACGAGCTGGACATCAGCGATGAAAACCGATGGTTCGTGCTGCTGGCCTTCCTCCGGCATCTGAACGAGCCCAAAGAGCAGGCGGCCGTGCTGCGCCGGCGACTGGCGTTCCTGGAGGAGCCCACCAGCTTCTTCTACGAAGGGGATCGGCCGATGGGGGCCGAGGAGTTCGATGACCCGTTCCGGCAGGGGCTGCTGATCATCGCCCACGCCACCAGCCAGGCCGAGCTGGCCTGGCTC
>NZ_VCKX01000090.1 GCF_005889725.1 Nonomuraea zeae | reverse complement strand
CCGCCGCGCCGCCCACCCGCGGGCCGCCCACCCGCGGGCCGCCGCCCGCCGCGCGCGAGTCGTCTCCGGCCGCACTCCGAACCTCGGGGCCACCAGCGTCACCCCCGGCCGTCCGGGGGTCGCCCCCGCCCGTCCGTGTGACGTCTCCGGTCATACGGGGGCCGTCTGCGGTAGTCCGGGAGTCGTCTCTGGACGTCCGGGGATCGTCTCCGGACGTCCGGGGATCGTCTCCGGCCGTCCGGGGGTCGTCGCCGGCCGCGTGAGGGTCGTCTACGGTTGCGCGTGGATCGCTCCCGGCCGTATGCCGGACTCCTGCGCCGCGTGCGTCGCCCGTTCCGTCCGGGTGTGCGGCGTTTGCGGCAGGGGTGCCCGCCACGCCCGGGAGGTCGTCGCCGGCCGCGGGGTTCGCGCCGGGGACCGGCGAACGGCCGCCGGGGCGGCCGTCAGAGGCCGCCTCGCCGGTGACGGGCTCGGTGCCGCGGGTTTCCGCGAGGTGGGTCAGCAGAATGCCGGCCTGGGCAACCAGCTCACCCAGTCGCAAATCGCCCGCCGCTTTCAGGCGTTGCCACACCCGATCTCCCAGGGAGACCTGGTAGGACTTCCCATAGCGGCGCAGCCAGGACTCGACCTGGCGCAGGGAGAACAGCGGCTGGTTGGCGGTGCCGCCGATGGGATGGGGGAAGTCGTCGTGGCGACGGCGCCAGTTGCTCACCGCGGCCCGCCCGACACCGGCGAGCCGGGCGATGTCCCCGGCGTTGACGGTCGGGTCGTGGCTCATGAAGCCCACAGTAGTTCACAAGAGTCTTCAGCGCATCTGCTTGTGAAGTCTTTCAACCAATGATTTACTGCAGGGTATGAAGCACAACATCCGCTATGCCGCCGGATCAGACGTGGGCCGCCGCAGGGAGCAGAACGAGGATTCGGGCTACGCCAGTGGCCGGCTGCTCGTGGTGGCTGACGGGATGGGCGGACACGCGGCCGGCGAGCTGGCGAGCTCGGCGGCGATCGCCGTCATGCGCGAGCTGGATGCCACGCTTCCCGAGACCGGCTCCGACCTGGAGGCGGCGCTGGAGGGCGCCGTGCACGAGGCGGCGCGCAGGCTGGTCGAGCTGGCCGACATCGACCCCGCGCGCAGGGGGATGGGGACCACGGTGACCGCCATGCTGTGGGACGGCTACCGGTTCGCCCTGGCTCATCTCGGTGACTCCCGCGGATATCTGCTGCGCGATGGTGCTCTTTACCAGATGACCAAGGATCACACACTTGTGCAGTCGATGGTGGACGAAGGGCGGATAACGGAGGATCAAGCTGCCGTGCACCCCCGGCGTTCCATGGTGCTGCGCGTGCTGGGCAGCGAGGGCAGGGCGGAGCCTGACATGGCGTTGCGCGAAGCCGAGCCTGATGATCGCTACCTCCTGTGCTCCGACGGGCTCACGACGGTGCTCGGGCCCGAGGTCCTGCATGAGGTGCTGACCACGGTGGCAGACCCCGGCGCCGCCGTCCAGCGGTTGATCGACCTGGCCAACGAGGGCGGCTCGCCCGACAACGTGACCGTGGTCGTGGCCGACGTGGTCGCGCCCGGCGCGGGAGACGCGGGCGTCTACAGGGTCGGTGCCGGCTCCTAACCAGGGTAGTAGTGAGTCTCACCAGCCTCAGGAGTCACAGAGCCGAAATTTCGGTACATAGCACGACACTTTCCCGGTCATGCGCGCACACTCGCGATGGCGCTACTACAGTCCATCGTGATTTGGCGGTTTTCTGGGAGGAGTCACCCTGGACCCGATCGCTGACGAGCTGCTGAAGACGGTGCGGCAGGAACTCGGCTACAAGGAGAAGAGCGGCCAGTTCACCAAGTTCGGCCAGTGGTACGCGGATCGCGTCCAAGACACCCAGTATCGCGACGCGCCGTGGTGTGACATGTTCATCGCCTGGGCCGCCGACAGGGCCGGCATCAGCGACTACGTCGGCCAGTTCGCCTGGACACCCTCCCACGCGGCCTGGTTCATCAAGCAGGGCGCCTGGACGCAACAGCCCGAGCCCGGGGCCCTGGTCTTCTTCGACTGGCGCGGCGGCAAGAGCTACAAGGGCATCGACCACGTGGGGGTCGTGGAGCGCGTCGAGGGCACGAAGATCCACACCATCGAGGCGAACGTCGATCGCGTCTGGCTCAAGCGCAAGACCAGGGAGACGGACAAGGTCGTCGGGTACGGCCTGCCGCGCATGGTCAAGGCCGAGGCCGGCAAGCTCGACGAGATCCGCTCGACCGAGCAGCCGTTCGTCCCCGCGCCGCGCGCCGGAGCCGGGCAGGGATCGCCGCTGGACGTGCTGGGCACGCCGCCCGCGCTGCTGGCCGCGATGGTGCTCATGACCATCGTCCTGTCCTTACGCGTGTCGGGCCGCCGGCGTGGCACCCACCGCCGCTTCACCTGGCCGTGGAACGCACCAAGCACCGGCCGGGCCGAGAAGGGCGCACGCGACAGGCCCCCGGCGGCCACCTCGACCACCTCGTCCACCAGGTCCCAGGCGGGCGGCTCAGGCCCCAAGTCCCCGGCGGCCACCTCAAGCCCCAGGACTCCCGCGACCCCCAAGACTCCGGCGAACTCCAAGACTCCGGCGACCCCCAAGACTCCGGCGAAGGCGAAAGCCCCGGCAGGCGCCAAGACCTCGGCGCGTGACAAGACGCCGGCCCGCCAGAAGGCCCCTGCCCCGGAACCGCCCGCGGAGCCGGACGGGGCGCCGCCGCACCCGGCCCCCGCGCAATCGGGACGTCCCGCGCGGACCCGGGTCTCGGCAGGTTCGGCCCGCGCGGCCTCCAAGCACGCCGGCCCGACGCGCCGCAAGCCCTACGAGCCGGACTGAGCCGCCCAGACGCTCACCCGGCCGGACCAGGCGGCCACCCGGCCGCACAGGGCGCAGGGCGGTCATGCGGGCCCCGGGGCCGGGCGGCGTGTCAGGCGGTCAGGTGGGCGCCGGGCCGGGCGGCGTGTCAGGCGGTCAGGTCGAGGACGACCTTGACGTGGTCGCCGGGCTCGAAGGCCTCCAGGGCCCGCGTGAGCGGCACCCGTCGCGTGATCAGCCGCTCCAGCCACCCGACGTCGGCCTGTGCCAGCGCCACCGCCGCCTCCCTGAAGTGCCGCAGGTTCGCGTTGACCGTCCCGAAGATCACGTCGTTCTCCAGGACGACGTCCCGGTTGATCACCCCGGCGTCCACGCGATGCGCGCGCCCGCCGGGCGACAGGCCCGCCAGGCACACGATCCCGACAGGCGCGGTCGAGGTCATGGCCTCCATGACGAGCGACCCGGCCCCGGTGCACTCGATGATGATGTCCGGCTTGTGATCGGTGAACTCCGCCAGCGACGAGGCCGAGTGGTAGGTCCCGCCCAGATCGGCCACCAGGCTCGACTTCAGGCCCTTGGGAGCCCGGTCCAGCACGTGCACCTCCAGCCCGCGCTGCTGCCCGAGCAGGGCCGCCAGCAGCCCGATCGGCCCCGCCCCCGTGACCAGCAGCGTGCGGGGCTCGAACCAGCCGCGCGAGCCGATCCGCTCGATCTGGTCCCAGGCCTTGGCGACCACCGACGCCGGCTCGACCAGCACGCCGACCTGTTCGAGCGCCGGATCGAGCCGCACCGCGTAGCCGGCCTCGATGCTCCAGAGCTCGCTGCCGAACCCGTCGAGCTCCTTGATGCCGCGCTCGGTGTAGCCGCCGTTGCGGCACATGTCGAACTCGCCCCGCGCGCACGCCCCGCAGGGCACGGGGTCGGGCCGGCGGACGACACCGGCGATCAGGTCGCCGGGGGAGAAGGCGGAGCCCTCCGGCGCTTCGAGCACCCGGCCGAGGGACTCGTGCCCGATGATCATGCGCTCCCGCCCGCCGGACGGGAAGCCGTAGTCGGCGTCCGCGAGCTCCCGGTCGGTCCCGCAGATCCCCAGGGCCAGGCCCTGGACGAGCAATTCGCCCTGACCAGGCGCCGGATCAGGCACCTCCCCCACGTCGAGCGTCCCTTTACAGCCCGGTACGAACGTCAGTGCACGCATCGCCGTCACCCCCCTTGCCCCCTCCTTACCCCGGACGCTCTTGGGAAATAGTAGGACGTCCTAGTATCTTCGAAGGAGTAGCCCTCACGAAGGAGTGATCAGGCGTGCACGTCCCGGTACACCCAGTCCGTTTCGTGACCGCCGCGGCCCTGTTCGACGGCCATGACGCGGCGATCAACATCATGCGGCGGATCCTCCAGTCGCAGGGCGCCGAGGTGATCCACCTCGGGCACAACCGTTCGGTCGACGAGATCGTCACGGCCGCCATCCAGGAGGACGCCCAGGGGGTGGCGATCAGCTCGTACCAGGGCGGGCATGTGGAGTTCTTCTCCTACCTGGTGGAGCTGCTGCGCGAGCGCGGCGCCGGCCACGTCAAGGTGTATGGCGGCGGAGGCGGCGTGATCGTCCCCGAGGAGATCGAGCTGCTGCACTCGCGCGGCGTCACCCGCATCTTCTCGCCGGAGGACGGCCAGCGGTACGGCCTGCCCGGCATGATCAACAAGCTCATCGAGGACTGCGACGTCGAGCTCGGCGACGCCCCCTCGGTGGAGGCCGTGGCCTCGGGCGACCAGGCGGCGCTGGCCCGCGCGATCACCCTGATCGAGTCCGGCCGCGCCCCCGCCGACCTGGTCGAGGGCCTGCGCGGCACCCTGCAGCGGCGCGCGCCCGTGCTCGGCATCACCGGTACGGGCGGCTCCGGCAAGTCCTCGCTCACCGACGAGCTGGTCCGCAGGTTCCGCGTCGACAACGACGACAAGCTGCGGATCGCGATCATCGCCATCGACCCCACCCGCAGGCGCGGCGGCGGCGCGCTGCTCGGCGACCGCATCAGGATGAACAGCCTGGGCCCCCAGACCTACTTCCGCTCCCTGGCCACCAGGGGCGCCCAGAACGAGGTGCCCGCCTGCCTCGACGACGTGATCACCGCCTGCCGGGCCGCGGGATACGACCTGGTGATCGTGGAGACGCCCGGCATCGGCCAGGGCGACGCCGGCATCGTCCCGCACGTCGACGTGCCCATCTACGTGATGACGCCCGAGTTCGGCGCGGCCTCCCAGCTGGAGAAGATCGACATGCTGGACTTCGCCGAAGCCGTGGTGATCAACAAGTACGAGCGGCGCGGCGCGGAGGACGCGTTGCGCGACGTACGCCGCCAGCTTGTCCGCAACCGCGAGGCGTTCGGCGTGTCACCCGACGAGATGCCGGTCTACGGCACCATCGCCGCCCGCTACAACGACGCCGGCGTCACGGCCCTCTACCACCACCTCAAGGGGCTCCTGCCGACCGGGGAGAGCCCAGGGCTGCTCCCGCAGGTCTCGGGCCGCACCTCGCAGGCGTCGGCCGCGATCGTCCCGCCCGCCAGGGTCCGCTACCTGGCCGAGATCGCCGAGACCGTCCGCGGCTACCACGCCGAGACGCTGGCCCAGGCCGAGATCGCCCGCCGCCGCCAGCAGGTCACCGCCGTACAGGCCCTGCTGGACGGGGAGCCGCGGCTGGCCGAGCTGGTCGCGCGGGCGGACGGCGAGCTCAGCGACGAGAGCCGCGCCCTGCTCGACGCCTGGCCGGCCCTCAAGGAGCGATACTCCGCCGACGAGCTGGTGGTGAAGATCCGCGACCGGGAGATCCACACCCCGCTCTGGCGCGAGACCCTCTCGGGCAACCGCATCCCGCGGGTGGCCCTGCCGCGCTACTCCGACCACGGCGACCTCCTGCGGTTCCTGCGGTCGGAGAACCTGCCGGGCGCCTTCCCCTTCACCGCCGGCGTCTTCCCGTTCAAGCGTGACGACGAGGACCCGACCAGGATGTTCGCGGGGGAGGGCGACCCGTTCCGCACCAACCGGCGGTTCAAGCTGCTGTCCGAGGGCCAGCCCGCGACGCGGCTGTCCACGGCGTTCGACTCGGTGACGCTGTACGGCCACGACCCGGACCTGCGGCCCGACATCTACGGCAAGGTCGGCACGTCGGGCGTCTCCATCGCCACGCTCGACGACATGAAGGTGCTCTACGACGGGTTCGACCTGGCCGCGCCCAACACCTCGGTCTCCATGACGATCAACGGCCCGGCCCCCACGATCCTGGCCTTCTACCTGAACGCCGCCATCGACCAGGCCAGGGACCGCTTCCACGCCGAGCACGACCGCCTCCCGGACGAGCAGGAGGACCGCGAGCTGCGCACCCGCACGCTGGCCACCGTCAGGGGCACCGTGCAGGCGGACATCCTGAAGGAGGACCAGGGCCAGAACACGTGCATCTTCTCCACGGAGTTCTCGCTGCGGATGATGGCCGACATCCAGGAGTGGTTCATCAGGAACGGGGTCCGCAACTTCTACTCGGTCTCGATCTCCGGCTACCACATCGCCGAGGCCGGGGCCAACCCGATCAGCCAGCTCGCCTTCACCCTCGCCAACGGGTTCACCTACGTGGAGGCGTACCTGGCGCGGGGCATGAAGATCGACGACTTCGCGCCCAACCTGTCGTTCTTCTTCTCCAACGGCATGGACCCCGAGTACAGCGTGCTCGGGCGGGTGGCCCGCCGCATCTGGGCGGTGGCGATGAGGGAGCGCTACGGCGCGGGCGAGCGTTCGCAGAAGCTGAAGTACCACATCCAGACCTCGGGCAGATCCCTGCACGCCCAGGAGATGAACTTCAACGACATCCGCACCACCCTCCAGGCCCTGATCGCCATCTACGACAACTGCAACAGCCTGCACACCAACGCTTTCGACGAGGCCGTGACCACCCCGTCGGCCGACTCGGTCCGCAGGGCCATGGCGATCCAGCTCATCATCAACCGCGAGTGGGGCCTGGCCAGGAACGAGAACCCGCTGCAGGGCTCGTTCATCGTCGATGAGCTGACGGACCTGGTGGAGGAGGCGGTGCTGGGCGAGTTCGAGCGGCTGTCGGACCGGGGCGGCGTGCTGGGCGCGATGGAGACCGGCTACCAGCGCGGCAAGATCCAGGATGAGTCCATGCTGTACGAGATGCGCAAGCACGACGGCTCGCTGCCCATCGTCGGCGTCAACACCTTCAGGAACCCGCGCGGCGAGGACGAGCCCGAGCCGCACAAGCTGGAGCTGGCCAGGGGCACGGAAGAGGAGAAGCGCTCCCAGCTCGACCGCCTGCACGCCTTCCACGAGCGCAACCGCTCCGAGGCCCCGGCGCTGCTCGCGCGGCTGCGTGAGGCGGCGATGTCGGAGGAGAACGCGTTCGACGTGCTCATGGAGGCCGCCCGCGGCTGCTCGCTCGGCCAGATCACCGAGGCCCTGTTCGAGGCGGGCGGCCAGTACCGGCGCAACGTCTGAGCCCGAGCCGCCGGACCTGACCCCAGAGGTCAGGTCCGGCTGGCGAAGTCCCGTCAGGGCGGGTTTTCGCCAGCCGGACCACCTTTCCCGCCCCCTGGTGGGAAAGGTGAAATCCGGTCATGCCCCTCACTCCACCCGCCGGTCGGCTGACCGGCGTGCTCGTGGTCGCCCTCGTGGCGACAGGTCTGGCCGCCCCCGCCGGGGCGGCGCACGCGGACCAGCAGGAAACTCCACCCCAAGGCATCGAGCTCACCCTCATCACCGGCGACCGGGTCCATTACGTGGACGGCCCCGGCGACCAGGACGTCGTCACCGTGGACCGGCCGGCCGACGCCCAGGGCGGCGTCCGGGTCCAGCAGGCCGGCGGCGACCTCTACGTGCTCCCCGACGAGGCGGTCCCGCTGATCGCCGCCGAGCGCCTCGACCGGCGGCTGTTCAACATCACCGAATTAGCCGGGATGGGCTACCGCGGCACGCCTCCGGTGATCGTCACCTACGACGGCGCCATGCCGCGCTCCCTGCCGGGGGCGCAGGTGGTGCGCCCGCTGCCCAGCGTCAAGGGCGCGGCACTCCAGGTCGGCGACGACCCGCGCCCGTTCTGGACCACGATCGCCGCGCCGGCCGCCAGGTCCGGCGGCATCGCCAAGGTGTGGCTGGACGGCAGGGCCAAGGTCGCCCTGAACGAGAGCGTCCCGCAGGTCGGCGCCCCGCAGGCGTGGGCCGCCGGCTACGACGGCACGGGCGTCAAGGTGGCCGTGCTCGACACCGGCGTGGACGGCACCCACCCCGATCTCAAGGACCGGATCGCCGAGTCCACCAGCTTCGTGCCGGGCGAGGAGGTCAAGGACGTCAACGGCCACGGCACCCACGTGGCCTCCACGGTGGCGGGCACCGGCGCCGCGTCACAGGGCGCGAACAAGGGCGTAGCCCCTGGCGCGGAGCTGGTCGTCGGCAAGGTGCTCGGCGACGACGGCTACGGCCAGGACTCCTGGATCATCGCCGGCATGGAGTGGGCCGCGGGCCGGGCCAAGGTCGTGAGCATGAGCCTGGGCAGCGACGTCCCCGACGGCGGGACCGATCCGATGGCCCAGGCCGTGGACAACCTGTCCAGGCAGCACGGGACGCTGTTCGTGATCGCGGCGGGCAACAGCTACGGCGAGGGCACGATCGGCGCTCCCGGCTCGGCGGCCTCGGCGCTGACCGTGGGCGCGGTGGACAAGGCTGACGAGCGGGCCGAGTTCTCCAGCATGGGGCCGCTCTACCGGTCTTACGGCCTCAAGCCGGACATCTCCGCCCCCGGGGTCTCGATCAACGCGGCGCACTCGTCGTACAACACCGAGGCGACCGGGCCGTACTGGCGGCTGAACGGCACGTCCATGGCCACCCCGCACGTGGCGGGCGCGGCGGCCATCCTGGTGCAGCGCCATCCCGGCTGGACCGGACAGCAGCTCAAGGACGCGCTCATGAGCTCGGCCAAGCCGCTGCCGTACACGCCGTTCCAGCACGGGACCGGCCGGCTCGACGTGGCCGCGGCCGTCGGCGCGACGATCACCGCGACCGGTTCGGTGCCCACGGCCTTCTACGACTGGCCGCACGCCGCCGGCGACCCCAAGGCGGAGCGGACGATCGCCTACCGCAACGACGGCGACGCCGACGTGCCGCTCGACCTGGCGGTCAGCGGCTCCGACGCCGCCACCCTCTCCGCCGCGCGCCTCACCGTCCCCGCCCACGGCACGGCCGAGGCGACGCTGAGCATCGACCCGGCGAAGCTGCCCCCGGACACCCAGGTCTCCGGCCTGGTGACGGCCACTCCGGCCGGCAACTCGGGCGCGACGCCGGTGCGGACCGCGTTCGGGGCGGTCAAGGAGCGCGAGCTGTACGACCTGACGCTCAAGCTGCGCGACCGGGCCGGCAAGCCCGTCTCCGGCCGGGTGGTGCTGGCCGGGTTCGACGGCAGCATGGCGCCCTACGAGGTGGACGGCGAGCGCACGCTGCGCCTGCCGCCCTCCACCTACATGGCCTTCTCGCTGCTGGAGGTGCCGGGCGAGCGGGCCGACACCCGCGGCATGGCGCTGCTCGCCGACCCGGAGATCGCGCTCGACGCGAGCAAGGAGGTCGTGCTCGACGCGAGCCGGGCCAGGCCGGTCGGCGTCAGCACGCCCAAGCTGAGCGAGCGGCGGCAGCTGCAGCTCGACTTCGCCAGGACCGTGCCGGACGGCGATCCGATCAGGCTCGGGTACATCCTGCCCATCTGGTACGACAGCGTCTACGTCTCCCCGACGCGCAAGGTCACCAAGGGCTCGTTCGACTACCTGACCCGCTGGCGGCTGGGCGAGCCGGCGCTGACCCTGGCCGTGCCGGGACGCCCCGAGCTGGTGACGACCGTGCAGGGCGGCGGCACGCTCACCGACGGCCGGTCCCGGCTGCGTACGGTCGCCGCGGGCAAGGGCGCGGCGCAGGACTACGCGGGCATCGACGCCAAGGGTAAGGCCGTCATCGTCACGCGCAGCGCCGAGGTGAGCGCTGAGGAACGGGCCGCCCAGGCCGTCGCGGCGGGCGCGAAGCTGCTCGTGGTCGTCAACGACGAGCCGGGACGCCTCTACGAGTTCTACGGCGAGAACCTGCCCATCCCCGTCGTGCTGGTCACCCGCGACAGCGCGGCCGGCCTGGCGGGCAAGCAGGTGACGGTCCGGCAGCAGACCTACCCCTCCTACCTGTACGACCTGGTGGACCTGCACAAGGGCGCCGTCCCCGACCGCGACCTGTCCTACCGCCCGCGCGACCTGGCCGAGGTGCGCGGCGTCTACCGCGGCGCCACCACCGGCCAGGAGGGCGGCGGGTTCCGCTACAACCTGCAGGACGGCTGGGGCCCGGCCTTCGGCTTCCCCGAGCGCGAGTACTTCCCCGCCGAGCGCACCGAGTGGGTGAGCACCGGCGCCTACCGCTGGTACGAGAACCACTTCATCGGCGGGAACGACGACTGGGAGATGCGCCAGCGGCCCCAGGTCTACCGGCCCGGCCAGCGGGTCACGCACGAATGGTTCGCGCCGGTGGTGCGGCCGAGGCTCGGGACCGAGTACTGGGGGCCCTTCCGCGAGAGCGGCGGCGGGCTCCAGCTCAACATCCCGCCGCTGAGCGACGGCACGCCCGGCCACTCCGGCGGTGGCGGCGACGAGTACGCGACCATGTCGATCGCCCTCTACCAGGGGGACAAGCTGGTCAAGCAGTCGAAGGGCCGGGCGATGGCGGTCTTCGACGGCCTGCCCGACGAGGCCGCCCCCTACCGGGTCACGCTCGACGTGAACCGGGACGCGCAGCGGTGGCGCACGTCCACGCGCACCCACACGGAGTGGGACTTCGTCTCGGCCAGACCGCCGGAGGGCAGCCAGTACCGGACCGACATCCCGATGATGCAGCTCGACTACGACGTCAAGGTGCTCGGCCCGCTCGTCAAGCTCGGCCTGTCGGCGACCACGCAGGAGTGGCTGGACGCGCCGAGCAAGGCGGCCAGGGCCACGCTGTCGGTCTCGTACGACGACGGCAGGACCTGGCAGCCGGCCGTGCTGGTGCCGAGCGGCAAGGGCGCGTGGACCACGGTCGTGCGCCGCGGCTCGCTCTCGCTGAAGGCCACGGCGGCCGACGCGAAGGGGAACGCCGTGCGTCAAGAGATCATTCGGGCGATTGTTAGCTGAATAACCGTGAAGTCACGATTCGGGGCCGAAGGCGGCGACGTCGCCTTCGGCCCGGTCTTCTCTCCCATACTGGTCGGCGTTCCGGCCGAGCAGAGGGAGACGGGCACCGTGCTGGAGGCGTTAGGTCTCACCGAGGGGGAGGAGGCCGTCTATCGCTTCCTGGTGGACGCGCCCAGCGCCGCCGCCGAGCTGGCCGCCGCACTCGACCGGCCGCTGTCCACGGTGGAGGAGGACCTGCTCGCGCTGATCGGCCGCGGTCTCGTCTCGCGCGTGGCCGGAGCTCCCGTACGGCACGTCGCCGCGCCGCCCTCGGTCGCGCTCGGCGGCCTGCTCACCGCCCGCAGGGAGGAGCTCCGTACGGCGGAGCTGGCCATCGTGGCGCTGGCCGAGCAGCACAGGATGGCCGCGACCGATCGCGCCGTCGGCGATCTCATCGAGGTCGTGACCGGCGTGGAGGCGGTACGCCAGCGGTTCCTGCAGATCCAGTGGGCGGCCACGCGGCAGGTGCGCTCGTTCTCCACGGTGCCGTTCGTGGCGGTCTCGCCCAGCGACAACACCGCCGAGAACCAGGGCGTCGAGCGCGGCGTGGCGTATCGCGTGGTGGTCGAGCGCGAGATGCTGGCCACGCCAGGGGTGGCCGCGGGCACGATCGACTCCGTGCGGAGGGGCGTACAGGTGAGGGTGGCGGACAAGCTGCCGATCAAGCTGATGATGGCCGACGGCGAGCTGGCGCTGGTCCCGCTCACCACCGAGCCCGGCGGCGAGCCCGCGGCCGTGCTGCTGCACCGCAGCGGCCTGCTCGCCGCCGTGGAGGCGCTGTTCGAGGCGGTGTGGCTGCGGGCCTACCCGCTGCGCGTGGACGGGGCGGACGCGCTGGAGGAGCACCCGGAGGCGGCCGTCACCGAGCTGGACCGGAAGATCCTCGCCCTGCTGCTGGCCGGGCTGACCGACGAGGCCGTGGCGGGCCAGCTCGACCTGTCGCTGCGCACCCTCCAGCGCCGCCTGCGCGCGCTGATGGACCTCGCGGGCGTGCGGACGCGCGTGCAGCTCGGCTGGCACGCCGCCCGCCACGACTGGGCCTGACACGCCGCGCCGCCCCGCACCCGGCGCCCGATCTGGCCCCGGCCCCGGCCCGATCTGGCCCCGGACCTGGTGTTGGGCATGGTGCTGGGCCTGACACGCGCCCTGGCCCGGGCCGGGCGGGAGAGGCCGCGCCGATAGGATCGCGATCTGGGGAACATCGCTATCCGGAGGTTTTCATGTCTGACGTCACTTTCAAGGGCAACCCCATCACCGTGGGCGGCACCTTCCCGAAGCCCGGGGACGCCGCGCCCGCGTTCCGCCTGGTGGGCGCCGACCTGGCCGAGCGCTCGCTGGAGGACTTCGGCCAGGGGACCAAGGTGCTCAACATCTTCCCGAGCGTCGACACCGGCGTCTGCGCGGCCTCGGTGCGCCGCTTCAACGAGGTGGCCGCCGAGCACCCCGACGTGACCGTGCTCTGCATCTCCGCCGACCTGCCTTTCGCGCAGAAGCGGTTCTGCGGCGCGGAGGGGCTCGACAACGTGACCACGCTCTCGCTCATGCGGGGCCGCGAGTTCCTCGGCGACTACGGCGTGGCGCAGGAGTCCGGGCCGCTGGCCGGCCTGGCCGCGCGCGCCGTGGTCGTGCTCGACGGCGACAACAAGGTGATCTACTCCGAGCTGGTGCCGGAGATCACGCAGGAGCCTGACTACGACAGCGCGCTGTCCGCGCTCAAGTAGCCCCGTCCGGCCTCCGCCGCGGCGGCCGGACCCGCAGGTAGCCCCGCCCGGCCTCCGCCGCAGAGCCCGACCCGCACGGGTCCGGCTCTGGGCGGAGTGCCTCCCGGCTCAGCTCATCCTGCCCACGCCGCACAGGAGCAGCGACGACTCGGGGCCGCTGGCGAAGTCGATCAGGTCGGCCTGCTCGGGATGCCACTCGGGCAGCCAGACGACCCCCGGCTCGACCAGCTCGAACCCCTCGAACAGCGCGGTGATCCCGGCCCGGCCGCGCAGCGTGAGCGGGAGACCGGCCCGCCGGTAGACCTCGGTGGCCTTTTCGACGGCGGCGGCGCGGGCGTCGCTGGTGCCATGGGAGACGACCAGGTGGCTGCCCGGCGCCAGGGCGTCACGCAGGCTCGCGACGACCTCCTGAGGGCGGTCGGACTCGGTGAGGTAGTGCATGACCGCCAGCAGCAGCACGCCGACGGGACGGTTGAAGTCGATCACCCGCGTCACGTCCGGATTTTTCAGGATCTGGTGAGGCTCGCGGAGGTCGCCCTCGACGACGGTCGTGTCACCGTGCCCGGCCAGCAGCGCCCTGCCGTGCACCAGCACCACCGGATCCCGGTCCACGTAGACCACCCGCGCGTCCTGGTGCACCTTCCCGGCGACCTCGTGCACGTTGCTCTGCGCCGGCAGCCCGGTGCCGATGTCGAGGAACTGCGTGATGCCGGCCTCGGCGAGGAAGCGGACGGCCCGCGCCAGAAACGCCCGGTTCGCCCGAGCCGCCGCCCGTAACTCGGGAGCCACTTTCAGGATCTTCTCCGCCGCCACCCGGTCGGCGGGGAAGTGGTCCTTGCCGCCGAGGTAGTAGTCGTAGAGCCGGGCCGCGTTGGGTGTGCGCGGATCGAAGCCTGGTGACTCTCGCTCCAACCGTCAATCCCCCGATCACGAGTTAATGATCTTTGTCGTGGATTCTACGGATCTATACCGACATCCCGTCGCGGTTACGCGCAGATCTAGGCTGCTGGTGTGGACGACGACACCGGTGTGCCCGTGAAGATCCCCGAGACCGTGCGGCGGATCGTCTCCCTCGTGCCGTCACTGACCGAGTCGGTGGCGGCGACGGTGCCCGAGGCGCTGGTGGGGGCGACGGACTGGTGCTCGCACCCGGCCGGCCTGGACGTGGCCAGGGTCAGGGGCACGAAGAACCCCGACCTGGACGCGATCAGGAAGCTCCGGCCCGACGTCGTCCTGGCCAACGCCGAGGAGAACCGCGCGCCCGACATCGAGGCCCTGCGCGCAGGGGGCGTACCGGTCTGGGTCACCAGGATCGAGACCCTGGAGCAGGCGTTCGCCTCGCTGGCGCGGATGTTCGCGCACGCGTGCCGCACCGGCAGGCCGGAGTGGCTGGACGCGGCCGAGCGGGCGTGGCGCGCGCCCGCCGCGGGCCCGCGGCGCACGGCGGTCATCCCGATCTGGCGGCGGCCCTGGATGGTGGTGGGGCGCGACACGTTCACCGGGGACGTGCTCAGGCACCTCGGCGTGGACAACCTGTACGCGGGCCACGCGGAGCGCTACCCCAAGATCGCGCTGGCCGAGCTGGCCGAGCGGCGTCCCGACCTCGTGGTGCTGCCTGACGAGCCCTACGCCTTCACGCGGGACGACGGCCCCGAGTCCTTCCCCGGCCTGACCTGCGCCCTGGTGAGCGGGCGGCTGCTCACCTGGTACGGTCCCTCGCTCGTGGACGCGCCCGCTCTCCTGCGACAGTCCCTCGCCTGACGGGACCGCCCGCCTGCACGGGCGCGGGCTCGCCCGATGGCCTCGGCGGCGCGCGAGCTGAGCCAGCCGCGTCTCACCCGACGGCGTCGGTCTTCGTGCGCCTGCCCGGCCCGGAGCCGGCCAGGGCGGCGTCCACGGAGGCGGGGGAGAGCACGTGCTCCATGACGATCACCGCCATCCCCACGATCCCCGCCCGGCCGCCCAGCGAGGTCGTGACGATCTCCAGGTTCCTGGTCGTGTACGGCAGGCTGCGCCGGTAGACGCTCTCCCTGATCCCGGTCAGGTAGTGCTCCCGGGTCTCCGCCATGTCCCCGGCCAGCACCAGCACGCCGGGGTTGAGCAGGCTGACCGCCGTGGCCAGCACGATGCCCAGCGTGCGGCCCGCCTCCTGCACGCGCGCGATGGCCTCCGGGTCGCCCGCCTGGACCAGGCGCAGCACGTCACGGCTGGACTGCTGCCCCAGGTCGCCGGCCAGCGCGTGGCCGCTGGCCAGCGAGGCCACGCAGCCGCGCGAGCCGCAGGTGCAGACCCGGTCGTCGGTCTCGCGCAGGCGTACGTGCCCGATGTTCCCCGCGGCCTCCTCGACGCCCCGGTAGATCTGCCCGTCGAGCACGATGCCGGTGCCGATCCCGGTCGACACCTTGATCAGGACCAGCGAGTCGGTCCGCCGCCAGGACGACCACCACTCGCCCAGCGCCATCGCGTTGGCGTCGTTCTCGACCAGGATGGGCACGTCGTACGTCGCGCCGATCGCCGCGCCCACCGGATGGTCGTCCCACCCTGGCATCAGGAACGACCTGATCACCCGGCCGGTGGTGTGGTCCACCGAGCCGGGCAGGTCCAGGCCGATGCCGCACACCTCGCGGGCCGGCCGCCCGACCCGGTCCAGCATCCGCTGGAACGCCTGGCGCACCCACGACAGGACCGCGTCGGGGCCGAGCTCGATGCGCATCTCGGTGCTCTCCTCGACCATCGGCCGGGCGGCCAGGTCGGTCAGCGCCACCCTGGCGTGCGTGGCGCCCAGGTCGGCCACCAGCATCAGGCGCCGGGTGGCGTCGACGTCCAGCACCGAGGGCGGCCGCCCGCCCCCGGAGGTGCCGACCCCGGACTCGTGGATGTATCCGGCGTCGATGAGCCGGTCGACCCGGTCGGTGATCGTCGACCGGGACAGGCCGGTGTACTCGATGAGTTCTTTGCGCGTACGGCAGGAGCCATTGCGGATGAGCTGGAGGATCTGCCCTGCCGTCAGCATGATCTATCCCTTCTCTGCTCCCGCCGTGAGCCCCTCCGTCAGCAGTCGCTCACTGGCGAAGAACACGATCACGATGGGCAACGTCAGCACCACCGATCCTGCCATCAGGACCGTCGTCGGGATCTCTATGCTCCCCGCCAGCTGAGAGAGCCCCAGGGAGACCGTCCAGCTCTCCCTCCGCTCCACGAGGAAGAGCAGGGCGAACAGGAACTCGTTCCAAGCGATCATGAACGCGTAGAGGCCGGTGGCCATCAGCGCGGGCTTGGACAGCGGCAGCACCACCCGCCAGATGGTGGACAGTCTCGTGCATCCGTCGATCGCGGCCGCTTCCTCCACGCTTTGCGGCACGGTCTCGAAGTAGTTGCGGAGCATGTATACCGTGACCGGCACCGTCTGCGCGATATAGACGAGGATCAAGCCGACCAGAGAGCCGCGCAGCCCGAGCATCGTGAAGAGCACGAACAACGGGATGGCCAGCACGATCGCCGGGAACAGGTACACCGCCAGGAACAGGAAGTGCACCTGCCGCCGCCCGAAGAAACGCAGCCGGGCGACCGCGTACGCGCCGGGGATCGAGATCAGCAGCGTGACCGCCACGGAGGCGACCGCGATGATCGCGCTGTTCTTGAGGAAGGTCAGGAACCCCTGCCTGGTCAGCACGTCCACGTAGGTGTCCAGGGTGAACCTGCGGGGCCAGAGCGAGCCCGGCTCCAGGATGAGCTCCTGGATGTCGCGCACGGACAGCATCACCATGTAGAAGAACGGGAACGCGGTGATCAGGAACAGGAAGAGGATCACCAGCGGCTTGAGCACCTTGAGCAGCCCGCGCTCGAACCTATCTCTGCTCATTCGCGCCTCCCGCGAAGAACCGCAGGTAGATGGCCAGGAAAACGACCAGGAAGATCGCCAGTACGATCGCCTGCGCCGCCGAGGCGCCGATGTCGTCACGCGCGGTCAGGAAGTTGTAGACCCGCACGCTGACCACCTCCGTCCCGGCCCCGCCGCCGGTGAGCAGGTAGACGTCGTCGAACTTGGTGAAGGTGAACACGAACCGCAGCACCGACAGCAGCGCGATGATCCGCCAGAGCTGCGGCATGATCACGTAGCGGAAGCGCTGGGTGGGCGTGGCCCCGTCCACCACCGCGGCCTCGTCCAGCTCCGCCGGCAGCGCCTGGAGCCTGGCCAGGATGAACAGGAACGCGAACGGGAAATACCGCCATGCCTCGAACGCGATCACCGTCAGCAGGGCGACCGGCACCTCCAGGCCGAGGAACTCGCCCTTGGCCTGGGTGAGGAACGCGATCGGCTCCTTGAGCCAGGAGTTCACGATGCCGTACTGGGGGTTGAGCATCGTCTCCCACAGGAACGCCACGGCCACGACCGGGGCCACGTACGGGACCAGGATCGAGGCCCTGATCAGGGTCCGGCCCCTGAACCTGTCGCGCAGCGCCAGCGCGGTCACCAGCCCGATCACGATCGACAACGCCGTCCCCGCGACGGTGTAGACGAGCGTGTTGACCAGGGACGTCCAGAAGCCGGGCTCGGAGATGACGTACGCGAAGTTCTCCAGCGTGTAGTGGCCGAAGACGCCCACCCGGCGGATGTTGATCAGCCGGACGTCCTGGAACGCCAGCATGATCGCCCACAGCAGCGGAAGCACCACCACGACCAGCGTGATGATCAGCGTGGGCGAGATGAGCGCCAGCCCAGCCCGCCCTTCCTGCTGACGGAGGGTTTTCATGGCCTCACTCCGTGAGGCGGGCTCGGTCGCCTCATGCCGCCGTCTTCCCCCGCTGTGGTCGCTTCGCTCCCGCCGCTCCTCCAGACGACGGCACTCCCTCGCCGGGTCACTGCCGGATCCCGCGTTTGATGGTTTCGACGTCGGTTTTGGCTTGGGTGGCGGCGGCCTGTGGGGTCAGGGAGCCGTCGACGACCGCGCTCAGCGCCTTGGGTACGGGCAGCTCGCCCATCGTGGCGCCGACCAGCTTGCCCTGCCCCTGCGGGATGCCCCAGCGGGCGAAGGTGTCAGGGCTCTTGCGCAGGGCGTCGAGCACGTCGGCCGGGTAGACGTCGGCCAGCGGCTTCTTGGAGTCGACTCCGGCGGGCAGCTTGTTCCACTTGTCCTCGAAGCCCTTGCGGGCCGGGAACTTGCCCTCCGGCGCCATCCCGATCCAGCGCTCGTAGCCCTCGTTCATCATGTACGAGATGAACTTGGCCGCCGGATCCTTGGCGGCGTCCCGCGTGACCACCCACGAGACGATCTCGCCGTATTGTGCGGGCGCGCTCCCGTCGGGCCCCTTGAGCGCGGTGACCACGCCGGTGTTCTTGGCCAGCCACTCGGGGTCCGCGCGGCACTCCTGGCAGCTCGGCAGCGCGTCTTTCCGCAGCCCCGCCATCTCGTCCAGGATGAACGACGACCAGATCATCATGGCGGCCTTGCCGGAGAAATAGGTGGCTCTGGTGGAGTCGACGTCCTGCTTGCCCTTGACCGAGTAGCTCTTCGCGAGGTTCGCGTAGAACTCGAATGCTTTCGCGCACTGTGGCGAGTCAAGGGCGACATTTCCGGCGTTGTCGACCAGCTGGCACCCGTTCGCCAGCGCGACGTGCTCGAAGCTCTGCGCGGTGAACGAGTCCTTCGGCGCGATCGCCAGCGTGATGCCCGCGACCCCGCCCGTGTTGAGCTTGGCCGCCGCGGCCTGGAGGGCCTCGTACGTGTCCGGCGGCTGGAGCCCGGCCTTCTCGAACAGGTCCTTGCGATAAAGGATGAGCTGCGCCCACCCGTCGCTGGGCACCGCGAGCAGCTTGCCGCCCGAGGTGTCGAGCTCCAGGGCGCGCGGGGAGAACGAGTCCTTTCCGAGCTGTTCGACGACCTTGCCGGGCGTCTCGGTGTCGAGCAGGTCGTTGGCCTCCAGCTCGCGCACCGCCGACAGCGGCAGCGCCCCGATCACGTCGGGCAGGTCGTCGGCCGCCGCGGCGGCCGTCATCGTCTGGCTGAACTGGTCCTCGCCGACGCCGACCAGCTTCACCTGGATCCCGGTCTTCTTGGTGAACTCGGCGACAATCGTGTTCTGCACGGCCATTCGGTCGCCGAGGTTCTCCTCGGTCCAGACCGTGATCTGGTTGCTCGCGGACGGTTGCTCGCCACCGTCGTCGCCGCAGGCCGCCAGTGAGGCGGCGGCCAGCAGCGCGACGGAGAGGACGGCGGTTACCTTCTTCGGCATGGCACGCTCCTCTGATGGGGTTACGCCGCCCTTACCCCACGATCAGTTGGCGCAACGTGCGGTAGGCGATACCGAGACCGGTCTGTACCCAGTCCGTGCTGCCGATCCCGGCTGAGGTAAGCGTTCACCTGCATCCCTGCGCCAGGGCGCGGATTGCTCTGGCAGGGAACGATCGGGGAAAGCGCGAGTCCGCTCTACGCGAAATTTCGCCCGGCTGGATCACGTTCGCCTTCGCCGAAACGATCTACTCTGATGTGATTTCGGTCATCCGAAGCGCGGTGGCCGGCGGCTCCGGACGGCTCCGAAACCCCGGTGTCCAGGGTGGTGTGGTATGTCGGTAAGGTCGCTTTCCGGAAGACACGCTGTCAGAAACCCTAATTTCATCAGTCTCCTTCGGCGGAAGTCGTAGACTTAAGAGTGTTACGAGCGCAACTATCGTGTGCAAACAAGCACTAAATCTTTGACTTTTGTTTGATCAAAAAGCGTAAGTGTGGGGAATGCGCGTCATCACCTTCGAAGAGCCAGGCCAAGTCCGCGTCAGCCTGGAGTCGCCCGCCGATCTCGTGCCGGGCTCCGTACGCATCCGTACGCTCTACTCAGGAGTCTCAGCGGGCACCGAACTCACCGCCTATCGCGGCACAAATCCCTATCTCAGCAGCAAATGGGACACGGAACGCCGGCTCTTCGTCGAAGGGCAGACGCACGCGTACCCGCTGACCGGCTGGGGCTACCAGGAGGTCGGCGAGGTGGTGGAGGCGGCGCCCGATGTCGCCGACCCGCCCGTCGGCAGCCTCGTCTGGGGCATCTGGGGACACCGCGCCGAGGCCGTCGTCCCGGCGGAGAAGCTGGTCGGCCACGTGCTGCCGCCCGGCGCCGATCCCCTGACCGGCATCTTCGCCCGGGTGGGCGCCATCGCGCTCAACGCCGTCCACGCCGCCGACGTGCATCTCGGCGACCAGATCGCGATCTTCGGCCAGGGCGTCATCGGGCTGCTGGCCACCCGCATGGCCGTGCTCAGCGGCGCCAGGGTGGTCGCGGCCGACGCCATCCCCGACCGGCTGGAGCTGGCCAGGAGCTTCGGCGCGGCCGAGACGTTCGACGTGACCGCCGGGTCGGTGGCCGAGTTCATGCGCAAGCGCATCGACGGCGCCGACACCGTCATCGAGCTGAGCGGCAACCACCTCGGCCTGCACGAGGCGATCAGGACCGTCCGCAAGGGCGGCCGGGTCGTGGCCGCCGGCTTCTACCAGGGCGACGGCATCGGGCTCAGGCTCGGCGAGGAGTTCCACCACAACCAGGTCCAGCTCGTCTCCTCCCAGATCGGCGGCGTCGCCTCCTGGCTGGCCCACCGGTGGGACGTCGAACGGCTGCAGCGCACGTTCATGGAGCTCGTACACCGGGGCGAGGTCGACGCCGGTCGGCTCGTCTCCCACGTCATGCCCGCCGAGCGGGCCCAGGAGGCCTACGAACTGCTGGACAAGCACCAGTCCGAGGTGCTTCAACTCGTCTTCCGATTTGAGGAGTCACAGTGAAGCTCGCCGTACAGGAGCAGCTTCTGCCGGGACGCACGCTGCAGGAGAAGTTCGCGTTCGCGGTCGATGCCGGGTTCGACGCCATCGAGCTGCGGGGCAAGGGCGATTTCCACTTCGCGGGCCGCCTGACCGAGCTCAAGCGGGCGCTCGCCGACGGCGTGGTCATGCCGACGGTGTGCGTGGACATGCTCCATTTCATCGGCGACTTCGACCCGGCCAAGCGTAAGGACGCCATCCAGCAGCTCAGGTCGCAGCTCACGGTGATCGCCGAGCTGGGCGGCATCGGCGTCATGACCCCCGCCTCCTGGGGGCAGTTCTCGCGCCGGCTCCCGCCGTTCGAGCCGCCGCGCAGCCCGGAGGAGGACCGGGAGGTGCTGGCGGAGGCGCTCGGCATCCTCGGCGAGCACGCGCAGCGCAACGGCGTGCTGATCATGCTGGAGCCGCTCAACCGCTACGAGAACCACATGGTCAACTCGCTCGCCGACGCGGTCTCCTACTGCGCCATGGACTCGATCAGGGTCGTCGGCGACACCTACCACATGAACATCGAGGAGGACGACCCCTGCCGCTCGCTGGCCGAGGCCGCCCCCTACCTCGCGCACATGCAGATCAGCGAGTCCAACAGGAACCAGCCGGGCACCGGACACCTCGACTGGGGCGCGCAGCTCGCCACGCTCGACGCCGTCGGCTTCGACGGCTATCTCGCACTCGAATGCCGGCTTCGTGGCGAGCCCGAGATCGTTCTCCCCCAAACCGCAGCCTTCGTCAGGAAGTTTCTATGATCCTTCGCGACGCCGTGCGAGTCCTGGTGGCCAACTGGGACGGCAGCTACACGGTTCCCTCCCGTCGGCTCTATCCGCATCAGTGGAGCTGGGACTCCGCCTTCATCGCGATCGGCAACGCCCGCTGGGCACCGCGCAGGGCCAGGTCGGAGCTGCTCAGCCTGTTCGGCGCCCAGTGGCGCGACGGCCGGGTCCCGCACATCGTGTTCAACCCCGAGGTGCCGGAGGGCGCCTACTTCCCCGGGCCGGAGTTCTGGGAGTCGCGCGCGCCTTCGGGCTCGGCCACCTCCGGCATCGTCCAGCCCCCGGTCCACGCGCTGGCCGCCTGGAAGACGCACCTGTCCGAGCCCGATCCGGGGTTCCTGCGCCGGATCTACCCCAGGCTCGTGGCGCAGCAGGCGTTCCTGCGCACGGCCAGGCGCTCCGAGGAGGGCCTGATCTCGATCCTGCATCCGTGGGAGTCGGGCATGGACAACAGCCCGGCCTGGGACCTGCCGCTCAAGGCGATCCAGCCGGGCACGTCGGGGTTCGTCCGCAGGGATCTGGAGACGGTCAGCGCCGACGAGCGGCCCACCGACCGCGACTACGAGCGCTACGTCGCCATCGCCCGCGCCTACCGCGACTCGGGTTACCGCAGGCACGGCGGGTTCCAGGTCGAGGATCCGCTGTTCAACGCCGCGTACGGCAACGCGGAGGCCACCCTCGCCAGGATCGCGGAGGTGTGCGGCCTCGACCCCGAGCCCCACCGGCGCGAGGCGGCCGCGATCACCGAGGCCATGGTCGAGCACCTCTACGACGACGGTCTCTTCCACGCCCGCGACGTGCTCACCGGCTGCCTGATCCGCTCCCACAGCGCCGCCGGGCTGACCCCGCTCATGCTGCCCGACCTGCCGCGCGACATCGTCAACGCGCTGATCGGGACCGCGCTCGACCGGTTCGCGCTCAAGGACGGGATCCTGTCCAGCTACTCGCCGGCCGCCCCCGAGTTCAACGCCGCCCGCTACTGGCGGGGGCCGAGCTGGATCAACCTCACCTGGCTGGTCTGGCACGGGCTCAGGGACCGCCGCCCCGACCTGGCAGCCCCTCTCGCGAACGAGATGATCAACGCGGTCACGCGGGCCGGCTTCCGCGAGTATTTCGACCCGCTCACGCTGCGCGGTCACGGCTGCCGGGACTTCAGCTGGTCAGCCGCCCTCATCCTCGACGTGGTCGCAGAGCACGGCCTGGATGGCGTGGCGACGGCGAGCGGCGAGGTCGGTGAGCAGCTCAGGAGCGTCGGCGAACCCGACGAGGTCAGTGATCAGGTGCTCGCGTAGCGACCTGCCGCGCTCCCTGAGCAGGGTGATCGTCTCGTGCGAGAGCCGCTCCCTGTCCCAGGCGTGCGCCAGGCCCCTGGGCACCCTGCCGATCTGGGCGCAGCGCAGCGTCAGCCCGTTGTGGTGGAACTCCTCGCCGAGCCGCACCTCCTGGGCGCCCTGCGTGTAGAAGGCCAGATCGACCAGCGTGCCCTGGGGGCGCAGCAGCTTGAGCCCCAGCCCCAGTGCCCTGGCCTGGCCACGGCACTGGAAGACGACGTCGGCGCCGCGGTCGCCTGGGCCGTGCCGCCAGCGCCGCTTCAACGTCACCGCCGGGTCGTCGTCGGCGGCCAGGACGCCGGCGCCGAGCGCCTCGGCGGTCGCGAGCCTGGCCGGGGTCTCGTCCACCACCACGACCTCGGCCGCGCCGCAGGACATGGCGAAGCAGGCCGTCAGCAGCCCGACCACGCCCGCGCCGACCACCACGACCCGCCGGCCGCGCACGCCGTCCCCCAGGTGCCGCACGGCCGGGCCGTGCAGGTCGTGGGCGGCGTGCAGGAGGCCGTTCGCGCAGATGGGGCCCATGTGGGCCACGTAGACGCCGAGCACCGGGTCGAGGTCCTCCGGCAGCTCCACGAACCTGTCGGTCATCGGGTCCGCCACGTAGGCGGTGCGGTGCCCGTACGCCATCGCGACCAGCGCGCCCTCCTGGACCGCGCGCGTACGCGTCTCGACCACCAGGCCCACCTGCATGTAGCCGATGCCGCGCACGGGATAGCCCACCGACGGCGCGCCCTCCAGGAACAGGCCGAGCGACGGGTCCCAGGTCGAGGACAGGTAGGGATTGGTGCCCTTGACGTAGGTCAGCTCGGTGCCCGCGGAGACGCCGCTGTGCGTGGTCGCCACCATGAACCCGCCGTCGGGCAGGTCGGGCAGCTTCTCCTCCACCAGCGAGACCTGCCCCGGCCCCTCGATGCTAAGAATGGTGCTCATCGAGCATCACCGGCTTCCGTTCGACGGCGGACCGGGCGAGCGCCAGCGCCAGCCGGTGGGTCCGCAGAGCCTCACCGTACGGCACGCGCACGTCGGCGTCCTTGCCCTGCACGGCGTTGACGAACTCCCGGTCCACGCGCATCTTGGCCTGGCCGTCGTCCTCGATCACGCGTTCGCCGTCCACGAGCAGCCGCGTCTCGCTGAGCTCCAGCGCGATGCCGTCCGCGCACACCTCCAGGCCCACCCGGTGCTTGCGGGTGAGCAGGCAGGAGGTGGCGAGCAGGCCGGGCGCGCCGCCGGCGAAGCGCATGACCGCCGCCGTGGCCCGGTCCACCTCGCCGCGCACCTCTCTCGGGCCGTCGGCGGAGCCTTCCTCCTCGGCAGGTACGGCGTGCACCATCGTGACCTCGCCGACCAGGAGCCGAGCCAGGTCCAGCACGTGAACCGCCTGCTCGACGATCTGGCCGCCGGACATCGTGCGGTCGAGCCACCAGCTGACCGGAGGCACTTTATCGAGCCAGTGACCGAGCGCCAGGCGCACGGGACGGCCGGCGAGCAGGTCACGGGCCTGCTGAACGATGTCCAGGTAGCGCCAATGATGACCGACCGCGGACGGCAGGGATCTTTGCTCGATTTCGGACGCGATCATTTCTGCGGTTTGGAGGTCTAGCGAAAGCGGTTTTTCCACAAAAATCGGGAGATTACACGACAGAACGTCACGTTCCGGGTTACCGTGCGCGAAAGGAGGCACACAGACGTAGACAGCATCCAGACCGCCGGCATTGAGCAGGTCCGCATGGCCGCCATAAGCGGGGGCGCCATGCTTGGAGGCCAAGGCCTCGGCCCTGTGGGGATCGGTGTCGGCGATCCCAGCGATCGTGACATCGGGGAATCCGGACAGGACGTCGGCATGACGAGCGGCGATATTTCCGGCACCTATGATGCCGACACGGGTCATTGGGGACACAACCCGGCATATGCCACATCTAAGCGCGGCCAAACAGCAATGTTCAAACGCGCCTGATAAGGGCAGAAGTCGTGACCTCAAAAGATCGGGGCTGACTGCATGGAGATAGATCTGCGAGCCTTGGCCAGGGTTCAGGAGTGGTACGGCCCGCATTCGAGCACTGCGGCGGAATGGCCGGTGGACGCCTTAATGCCGGCCAAGGGGACCACGACGGTGAGCGTCGTGCTGCCTGCCCGTGACGAAGAGAGCACGGTAGGTGACATCGTCTCGGTGATCCGTCGTGACCTGGTCGAACGCGTGGCTCTGGTGGACGAGATCATCGTGGTCGATTCGAACTCGACCGACGCGACCGCGGAACGAGCGCGCGAGGCCGGCGCGCGGGTGGTGGCACAGGACGAGGTGCTGCCGCACCTGCCGCCGCTGACCGGCAAGGGCGAGGCCCTCTGGAAGGGGCTGGCGGCCTCCAGCGGCGACATCGTCGTGTTCGTGGACGCCGACCTGCGAAGTTTCGCGGCACATTACGTATCGGGGCTGGTGGGGCCGCTGCTGGTGAACAGCGACCTCCATTTCGTCAAGGCGACGTACGAACGGCCGTACATCGGGGAGGACGGGATCGTGCGGCGCGGCGCGGGTGGCCGCGTGACCGAGCTCGTCGCGCGGCCCCTGCTCAACATGTTCTGGCCGGAGCTGGCCGGCATCGCCCAGCCGCTCGGCGGCGAGTACGCCGCCAGGCGCGAGGTGCTCGCCCAGGTGCCGTTCGTCACCGAGTACGGCGTGGAGTTCGGGCTCCTCGTCGACCTGCTCCAGCTCGTCGGGCTGGACGCGATGGCCCAGGTGGACCTGGGACACCGCGCGCACACCCACCAGCCGGTGTCCGCGCTCGGCCGGATGGCCGGGCAGATCATGCTCACCGCCTGGTCCCGCCTCGAACGCCAGGGCCGCGTGCTGGCGTCGGAGCCGCCGGCGCAATCGCTCCTGCAGTTCGGGCTGGAAGGGCGGGCGGATCTGGTGGACGTGGCGGTGGCCGAGCGGCCTCCGCTCGCCTCCCTCGTCCTTGAGGAGGACGTGGTATGAGAGTTCTGGTGAACGCCGGCCCGTGGCTCCAGGTCCCGCCTCCCGGTTACGGCGGGATCGAGAACGTGGTCGCCACCCTCGTGCCGTGCCTGCGTGAGCGCGGCGTGAGCGTGGTCCTGGCCGCGGCCGGCACGAGCACACTCGAGGTCGACGAGCTGATCACCGCCTTCGACGAGGACCAGTTCACCGAGCTGCAGAAGCCGTACAACCAGGTCATGGGCATCGCGCACGCGCACCAGGCCCGCGTGGTCGCCGAGCTGCGCTCCCGCGACGACATCGACCTGGTGCACGACCACCTGGAGGTCGTCGGGCCGGGCGTGCTGTCCGCGTTCGGCGGGCCGCCCGTGCTGCACACCCTGCACTGGGACCTGCACAAGCATCCGGCGTTCTACGGCGCGTTCCCGCCGTCGATCGCGGTCAACGGCGTCTCGGAGTCGCAGCTCGCCCGCGCCCCGGAGGCGCTGCGCGCGGCCTCGCTCGGGGCCGTCTACCTCGCCACCCCGCTCGCCGATCGGGACCTGCGCGTCGAGCAGGGCGAGCACCTGATGGTCATGGGCCGCATCTGCGGGCTCAAGGGCCAGCACATCGCGGCCAGGATCTGCCAGAAGCTCGGGCTCCCGCTGGTGCTGGCCGGCCCGGTCTGCGGCCGCAACACCGCCGCGGAGCTGGACGTCGTGACCCAGAACCCCTATCACCCGCTGCACAGCCATCCGGACGTCCGCTACCACCTCGACCAGGTGTCCCGATACCTGGACGGGGATCTGGTCAGGTGGGTCGGCGCGGTGGGCGGGCCGGCCCGCGACCACCTCTACGCCTCGGCCCGCGCCGCCCTCTTCCCGATCCAGTGGGACGAGCCGGGCGGCACGGCCGTCGTCGAGGCCCTGGCGCTCGGCGTCCCGCCGGTGGGCCTGCGCCGCGGGTGCCTGCCGGAGATCATCGACCACGGCCGCACGGGCTTCCTGGCCGACACCGAGGAGGAGCTGGCCGAGTGGGTCCTGCGGGTGGACGAGCTGGACCCGGAGGAGTGCCGCCGCGAGGCCCGCCGCCGCTTCGCGCCGTCCGTGATGGCCGAGCGCTACCTGGAGCTGTACGACCAGGTGATCCGCCGCTGACCCCGGTCATCCGCCGCTGACCCCGGTCAGGCGGCGGAGACCCCGGTCAGGCGGTGGAGACCGCGTCGGCCGGCCGGGTCCTGAGCGCCAGGCGGGCGGGCAGGGCCGTGGCGGCCAGGGCCAGGGCGGCCGACGCGGCGAGCACCAGCGCGTACGCCACCGGCGGCACGTACGGCGTGGCCGACCCCGTCATCCCCGCCCCGAACGCCGACAGCGTCACCCACGAGATCGCCGTGCCCGCGACCGCGGCGGTCAGCACCGCGCAGAGCGTCTCCAGGCGCAGCATGCGCAGGATCTGACGCGGGGTGGTGCCGGCCAGCCGCAGCACGGCCAGCTCCTTCGACCGGCCCGACGTGGCCATGGCGAGGGTGTTGACCACGGCGATCGCGGTGAAGGCGATGATCAGGCCCAGCGCGACGAACGTCACCTGCGGGTTCGCCGCGCTGACCTCGGCGGCCTGGGCCCGGTCGAGCACGACCGAGCCGGGCACCGCCGCGGCGAGCGCGTCCCCGGTCAGCGTGGGGGCCGAGACCAGGAGGGTGCCCGCGGGGTCGTCCACGTGGCCGGCGACGAGCTCGTAGGGGAGGGTCAGGTCCCCGAAGCCCAGGCCGCGGGTGTAGACGGCGGCGACGCCGAGGGTGGCGGGGGTGCCGTCGCCGAGCGTGAGGCGCACCTGGCCGCCGACCGCGAGGCCGAGCCCGTCGGCCGCCGTCCGGCTGAGCGCGACCGAGCCCGCGCCGAACCCCTTCATCGACCCGCTGACGACGCCCAGATCGATCGTGCGGGGGTCGTAGGCGACGGCCTGGGCGGCGTACTTGGTCAGGCCGACCCTGACCGAGGTGCGCAGGACCGGGGTGACGGCCTCGACCCCGGGGACCCTGGCGACGGCGGACGCGGACGCGGCCGCCCCGGGGAGCACGTGGCCGGCCAGGCTGCCCGCGTCGGCCTGCTCCTGCGCCGCGTGCCCCGCCGTGGTCTGGGCGAACAGGATCGTGCACGTCATCGCCACCATCAGGGTCAGCGGCGACAGCACGGCGGCCAGCCCCTTCGGCGCGGCCCGCAGGCTCCTGGCGGCGAGGTAGCCGCTCACCCCGGTGCCGCGCAGGGGGAGCGCCCTCACCACGGCCCTGGCGACCAGCGGGCCGAGCAGCGCGAGGGAGATCGTCCAGACCAGGGCGGTCAGCATGGTCACCGGCGTGGCCGCGGCCTCGGTGCTCAGCCCGGACAGGACGAGCGTGAGCACCGCGCCGCCGGCGGCGGCCGCCAGCCCGGCCGCCAGCCGCGGCCAGGGCAGCCGCCCGCGATCCAGCGCGGCCTCGCCGAGTGCCTCCACCGGCCGGATCCGGGCCAGGCGGCGGGCGGAGACCCGCGCCGCGACCCAGGCCGCGCCGACCGTGGCCGGCAGCGCCACGAAGGCGGGGAACGGGCTGACGACCAGCCGCAGGTTCGCCGGGGTCGCGCCCAGCGCCACGAACGTCGAGTGCAGCCAGAGCCCCAGTCCCAGCCCCGCCGCCGAGCCGAGCACCCCGGCCGCCACGCCGACCAGCAGCGCCTCTCCGCCGACCAGCGCGCGCACCTGCCTGGGCGTCGCGGCCACGGCCCGCAGCAGGGCGATCTCCCGCTGGCGCTGCTGGATGGACAGCGCGAACGTGCCCACCACCACGAGGATCGCGACCAGCAGCGAGGTGCCGGCCAGCGCGCCGCCCATGCTGATCAGCTTGACCCGCGCCTGCTCGGCGTCGAGGAACTCCAGCCGGCCACGCTCGTCACCGGTGTACAGCACGGCTCCCTCCGGGGCCTCGGCGAGCCCGGGGAAGACGCCGGCGGCGCTGACCTGGCCGGGACGCCCGGCCAGGCGGCGCGCCTCCGCGGTGCTGAAGAACACGGTGTCCTGGCTCGGCAGGGCCTGCGCCGTGACGCCCACGACCTGGTGGCCGCGCAGCCGCGCGCCCACCGCCAGCCCGGCGCGGGCGTCCACGACGATCTCGCCGGCTTCGCGCGGCTCCCGCCCCTCGGCGATCGTGAACGGGGTCAGCGCGGCCGACTCCCACCCGTGCCCGGTGTACTCCCCGAACGGGAACGTCACCTCGGTGATCACCTTCGACACGCTGGGCGTGCCCTTGAGCGCCGCCACGACCGAGCCGGGCAGCCAGGCCCGCTCGGTCAGCGGCTTGGCCTTCGTCTTGGTCTTGCCGTCGCCCTTGTCGACGCTCTCGCGGACGAACTGGTCGGCCGCCACGATCGCGGGCGCACCCGCGTACCGCTCGGGGGCGACCGACCCGCGCAGCCCGGTCTCCAGCAGCATCAGGCACGCCGACACCAGCGCGGCGGCGCACAGCAGCGCCACGAACGCCCCCGCGAAGGCGCCCTTGCGGTGGCGCAGCGTCTTCAGCGCGAATCCGATCATCACTTCCACGCTCCAAGCCCGGTCATCCGCTCGGCGACCTTCTCGGGGGTCGGGGCGGTCATCGAGTCCACGATCCGGCCGTCGGCCAGGAACAGCACGGTGTCGGCGTACGAGGCGGCCAGCGGGTCGTGGGTGACCATCACCACCGTCTGGCCCATGCCGTCCACCACCTCGCGCAGCAGGCGCAGCACGTCGCGCGCGGTCATGGTGTCCAGCGCGCCGGTCGGCTCGTCGCCGAACACCACCTCGGGCCGGGTGACCAGCGCCCTGGCGATGGCGACCCGCTGCTGCTGGCCGCCGGAGAGCTGGGCGGGCCGGTGACCCGCGCGCCCTTCGAGGCCGACCCTGCGCAGGATCTCCGCCAGCCAGCCCTGGTCCACGCGGGTGCCTGACAGCCGGAGCGGGAGGGTCACGTTCTCGACCACGTCGAGTGCGGGGACCAGGTTGAACGCCTGGAACACGAAGCCGACCCGCCGCCTGCGCAGCTCGGTGAGCTCGCTCTCGCCGAGGTTCGCCAGCTCCGTGTCGCCGAGCCGGACCGAGCCGGACGAGGGCACGTCCAGCCCGGCCGCGCAGTGCAGGAACGTGCTCTTGCCCGAGCCCGACGGCCCCATCACGGCCGTGAACGTGCCGCGCGGGATCCCGGCCGAGACCTCCCGCAGGGCGGCGACCGCGCCCTGGCCCTTCCCGTACACCTTGCTCACGGCGTTCAGCCGCACCACGTCTGTCATGTCTCCAAGCCTGCTGACCTGCGCGCCCGCCGCCCAGAGACGCCGTCACCGGTCACCCATGACGTCCTCATGATTCGGACACTGGTAGACATGTCTCCGTGATTCGCGTACTGCTGGCCGAAGACCAGGCGGTGATCAGGGGCGCCCTGGCGGCGCTGCTGGACCTGGAGGCGGACCTGGAGGTCGTGGCCGCCGTGGAGTCGGGCGAGGCCGCGCTCGCCGCGGCCGCCGTGGAGCTTCCCGACGTGGCCGTCCTGGACATCGACATGCCGGGCGCCATGGACGGGCTGGAGGCCGCCGCCGCGATCCGCGGGCGCGTGCCGTCCTGCCACACGCTCATGCTCACCGGGTACGGCAAGCCCGGCCATCTCAAGCGGGCGCTGGCGGCGCAGGTGGGCGGGTTCATGCTGAAGACCGCGCCGCCGGAGGAGCTGGTCGCGGCCATCCGCAAGGTCGCCGGAGGCCAGCGGATCCTCGACGGGGCGCTCGCGGTCACGGCCTGGGACCTGGCCGACAACCCGCTCACGCCGCGCGAGGCGGACGTGCTGCGGCTGGTGGCGGGCGGGGCCGACGCGACGGACGTCGCCGCGCGGCTCCACCTGACCGCGGGGACCGTGCGCAACTACCTCACGGCCATCGTGGCCAAGCTAAACGCGCGTAACCGCACCGACGCCGTCCGCATCGCCACCGAGGCCGGCTGGATCTAGCGCCTCCCCGTACGTCACGCTGGCGTCGAGCTGGAACCAGCCGTCCTCGACGCTCGTGGTGAGCCGGCCGTCGAGTGCCGCCAGGCGGGTGGTCAGGTTGCCGAGCCCGGACGAGCCGCGGCGGGCCTCGGACCGGCGGGCGCCGTCGTTGCGGACGCGCAGGCGGACCGTCCGGCCGTCGGCCGAGGTCGAGATCGCGCAGTGGCGGGCGGTGCTGTGGCGCAGGATGTTCGTGACGGCCTCGCGCAGCACGGTGCTGAGCACGGTCTCGACCTCGGCGGGGAGCTCCGGGTGCGCCAGCTCGGCGGTGACCGCGACGCGGGCCGCGCGCAGGACCGAGGCGGCCGACTCGGCCTCGGCCCCGAGCGACAGGTCGCGCTGCTCGCCGGAGACCGAGCGCAGGTCGTGCCCGGCGCGCTCGGCCATCGCGATGACGTCCGCGAGCTCGGCCCTCGACCGCTCGGGCGGGAGGCGGCGGGCCAGCTCGCACTTGAGCAGGATGGCCGCCAGGCTGTGGCCGAGCAGGTCGTGCAGGTCGCGGGCGGCCCGCAGGCGCTCTTCGACGACGGCCGAGCGGGCCAGGCTCTCCCTGGCCGCCTTGAGCTCCTCGGCGAGCTGGGCCAGGCGCAGCAGGCTGTAGACCACCAGCGCGGTCACCAGGGTGTTGACGGTGACGTTCAGCCACTCCTGGGGCGGCAGGTCGTACAGCGAGGCGACCGCGCCCGTGCCGGCCACGATGGCGGCGACCAGCGGCCAGGCCAGCAGCGGGCGGAAGGCCAGCAGCACCGGGCCCGCCAGGAACCCCTGGGTGCCCAGCCAGATCGGGCCGAAGACCGGGATCGGGGCGTAGGCGAGCACGGCCATCACGGCCAGTGCCCCCATGTGCCGCCCGGTGACGGACCTGAGCTGCATGACCACGATCGCGGCCAGGACCGCCGCGGCGGGCAGCAGCAGGCCCGGTGGTACGTGGAGCAGGCCCTTGACGCTGAACCCGACGAGCACGGCGGCCAGCAGCAGCACCGACACGTCGGTCGGCTCGCGGACCTCGGGCCTGCGGTTCGGCGCGGGCAGCACGGCCTCGACGGTGAAGCGGCCTTCGGCGGACAGACGGCCGTCCAGCGTGCCGCCGGCCGCGCGTACCTGGGCGCGCAGGTCGTCCAGGCTGTCGTCCTCGGCCGTGCGGCGGCCGTCGTCGGTGACGCGCAGGCGTACGGTGCCGCCCGGCTCGGCGGTCTCGATCAGGCAGGTCCGGGCGGCGCCGCGGCGTACGACGTCGGTGACGGCCTCCCGCAGCACCGCGGCGAGCAGCGCGCCCGCGGGCCCCAGCGGCTCGGTGTGCCCGGCCCGCACCTCGACGGCGACCTCCGCGGCCTCCAGCATGGCGCGGGCGGTGGTCAGCTCGGGGCCCAGCGACATCGCGCGGTAGCTCGCCGCCGCCGAGCGCGCGTCGGCCAGCGATCGGCGCGCGGCGCCGGTGACCTCGCCGAGCACCTCCGAGGCGCGGGCGGGGACGGCCAGCGCGCGGCGCGCGCCCGCGCCGATCAGGGTCAGGCCGCGGCCGAGGCCGTCGCTGAGCTCGGCCGCGATGCGCAGCCGCTCCTCGCCCACCGCCGCCGCGGCCAGCGCCAGCCGGGTGGCGTGCATCTCGTCCACCCGCTCGACCAGCCGGATCAGCCCGGGTACGATCAGCGTCATCAGCACGGTCGTGATCGCCAGGTCGAGCGTCACGAGCACGTCGCCGCCGCGCGCGTACGCGATCACGACGGCGCTGAACACCACCCCGGGCGCCAGCGCCCACAACCGGGTGACCAGGAGCGAGCCCGCCAGGTAGCCGAGCACCACCACGGACGCGCCCGTCCCCAGCGTCACCCAGTAGACGAGCACGGCCTGCGCGGCCAGCAGCCACCATTTCCTGGACCAGAGCGTGTACAGGCACTGCACCGCGAAGACGAGCACCGCGCCCGCGGCCCCGGCCAGGACGTAGACGCTGGACAGAGCGGCGAGCACCGCGATCACGATCAGACGGGCGGAGAGCACCCGTAGAGCCTAGGAGAAGCCTCTGGGCAGCACGGTCACGGGGCAGGCGGAGGCACGCAGCACCTTCATGGCCAGCTCGCCGAGGAAGACCCGGTGCGGCTGCGCGTCCTCGCTGGCCGCGCACACCAGCAGCTCGCCGGGCAGCCACTCGATGTCCGCCAGCGCGGCCGCCACGTCGTGGCCCTCCGCCACCTCGGCCTCGGCCTCGATGCCGGTGCTCTCCCACGCCAGCCGGACCGCCAGCGCGAGATCGTCCCTGAGCTTGCCCTGGTCCTCCGTGCGCAGGTCGAGCGTGATCAGCCGGAGCGGCACGTCGAGGCGCAGCGCGGCCTGCGCCACCTGCTCGACCGCCGCGTCACACTGCGGCCTGTGCACGTAGGCCAGCGTGAGCCGGGCGGGCTCGTCGGGCGGCAGGTAGCCGGCCGGCGCCAGCATGACCGCCTCCGACGACAGGTGGAGCAGGTGGTCGGAGGTGGCGCCGATCGCGATGCGGCCGTGCTGCCCGCCGCCGGCCGAGCCGACCACGATCAGGTCGGCCCTGATCCGGCTGGCCAGCACCGACAGGCCGCGGCCCGCCCCTCTGCTCTCGTAGGTGAGGTATTCGGCCGGGGCCTGGCCCAGCTCCTCGGCCGCGTGCGCCAGGTTGGCCTGCGCCTCGACCGCCAGCCCCGGGCTGCCCGGCGGGTAGACGGTGGCGATGGTGAGCTCTCCTCCGGTCACCCGGGTGATGGCGGAGCCGAGGGCGAGAGCGTCCCGCCCACCCGGGTCCCCGCTGTAGCCGACGATCACGTGCGCTCCGATCACGAAAGCCCTCATACCCCCTCTGAGCTGGGAATACGCGGCCTTCATGTGAACGTTGCAAACCTATGGAGGCGCAAAAACAGTGAAGATCACTCTTGACACCCGTTTCAACGGGTCCCTCGGTCCTGTCACCCTTCGTGAAGCGGTTCAGCAGCTCAAGGCGCACGATCTCGCGTGCACGGTCCCCTCGGACGCCGTCGAGCTGAAAGTGACCGTCTTCTCCGACTGCGTGGAGCGCGGGTTCACCCCGCTGCGCAGCGAGATCATGGCCGCGTTCTACGTCGCCGAGCGCGACGCCACCACCGAGGCGTTCGACCGTGGGCTGATCACCCGGGGCGAGCTGGAGATGAAGCAGGCCGCTCTGGCCAGCCAGTTCCTTACCTGACGGTCAGTCGTTCGGTCGAGGTTTTGCCGACTTTCCACCTTATGGTGGAGGCGCTTGACGATCTTAGTTCGTAAGGTCGTGTCCATTCGTCATTTACGGATTGGACACGCGTGTACTACGACATCGTCGACTTCGCCCGTACCACGCCCGGGTGGCTGCACACCCTCGCCGAGGTCGGCACCGACGCCGGGTTATTCCTGTTCGTGGCCCTGTTCGGGGTCGCCGCGTTCAGGGCGTGGCGGGCTCCGGCCCGCGACCTGGCGCTGGTGATCGCGGGTCCGGCGGGTGTGGTGTTCGCGTACGTCGTGAGCGAGGTCATCAAGATCTTCATCAGGGAGGACCGGCCGTGCCGGGGCGGGGTGGCGACGATCGCCGCCTGCCCGCCGCCGGACGACTGGTCGTTCCCCAGCAACCACTCGGTGATCGCGGCGGGGGCGGCGGCCACGCTCGTGCTGGTGTGGCGTGCCCTGGCCTGGGCGGTGCTGCCGCTGGCGGCGGTCATGGCGTTCTCGCGCGTGTTCGTGGGCGTGCACTATCCGCACGACGTGGCGGTGGGCTTCCTGCTCGGGCTGGTGCTCGCGCCGATGTTCGCGCTGCTGGTGGTGGGGGCGGTCACCCCTGCGGTACGCCTGGCGCGAACCCGTCTGTCGCCTCGATGAGCCGGTCCACGATGCCCGGCTCCGTGGCGGCGTGCCCGGCGTCGTCGACGACGTGGAAGGCGGCCTCGGGCCAGGCCCGGTGCAGGTCCCAGGCGGTGGTCATGGGCGTGCAGGCGTCGTAACGGCCCTGCACGATCACCGCCGGGATGTGCCTGATCCGGCCGACGTCCCTGATGAGCTGCTCGGGCTCGAACCAGCCTCCGTGGTGGAAGTAGTGGTTCTCGATCCTGGCGAAGCAGACGGCCATCTTGTCCTCCCCGAACTCCTCGACGAGCTCGGGGTCGGGCAGCAGCGTGATCGTGGCGGCCTCCCACTGCGACCACGCCTTTGCCGCGGCGAGCCGGGCGTCGTCGTCCGGCCCTTCGAGCCGTCGCCGGAAGGCGGCGATGAGGTCGCCGCGCTCCTGCTCGGGGATCGGCGCCACGAACGACTCCCACACGTCGGGGAACAGGTGGCTGGTGCCCTCCTGGTAGAACCAGCGCAGCTCCCCGGGCCGCAGCGTGAAGATCCCGCGCAGCACCAGCTCGGTCGTCCGCTCGGGATGCGTCTGCGCGTACGCCAGCGCCAGCGCGCTGCCCCAGGAGCCGCCGAACACCTGCCACCGCTCGATGCCCAGGTGCTCGCGCAGCCGCTCCATGTCGGCCACGAGGTTCCAGGTCGTGTTGGCGCTCAGATCCGTGGCCGGGTCACCGGCGTGCGGCAGGCTGCGGCCACAGTTGCGCTGGTCGAACAGGACGATGCGGTAGTGCTCGGGGTTCCACTGGCGGCGCTGCTTGGCGGTGCACCCGCCGCCTGGGCCTCCGTGCAGCATGACGGCGGGCTTGCCGTCGGGGTTGCCGCAGACCTCCCAGTAGATCTGGTGGCCGTCGCCCACGTCCAGCAGCCCGGACTCGTATGGCTCGATGGGCGGATACAGGGTTCTCATGGCCCATGATCCTGCCCCATCTCAGGCCGGCGGGCTCCACTCGTGCCGGATCAGGAACGAGCGGTCGCCGGTGGCGTACTCGTTGAAGGCGCTCTGGACCTCGGCCAGCTCGGACACCAGGGCGCGGACGAGCGTGCCCTCTTTGTACTCCAGCTCGTAGCCCGGCGAGACCTGCAGGAAGTGCCGGCCGAAGTTCACCAGGGCGACGAACGGGTTCTGTGGCGACAGGGTGGCCAGCACGTCGTGCACGAGCCCGAGGTCGGGGTCGTGCACGACCATGCCGTCACCCGTGTGGAGCTGCATGCCCTCGTAGACGCCCAGCGGCGCCACGTTGTGCACGAGGTCGCGCTGCGGGTCGTAGCAGACCAGGCCGTGCGCCCGCGCGGTCGTGAACACCTGCGCGGACATCTCGTCCATGCTGTCCAGGTCCATGCTCACCAGCACGTGACCCGGATAGAGCGTGATGTCCCCCGGCAGCTCCTTGGCCACCTCCGGCGGCTCCCCGCCGGCCACCGGATCGGTCCGCTTGATCGCCAGGTAGGTCGCCCGGGCCTGGTCCCTGCTGATCGGCACCGGCTCGTCCCAGACCATCAACTCAACGCTCATCGGTCCATCTTGCCGAACCGGCAACCCGGCCGCGCGTCACTGTGACCCAAGACTCGGAAACCTGGACCGCACATCCCCGACATACCTACGTGGGCTTCTCGGATTCCGGGACGAGCTCGGCCGTGCAGCTGGCGCAGCGGCGCGCCTCGACGGGGATGTCGCTGAGGCATTCGGGGCACTGCTTGGTGGTGGCCGCCTTGTCGCCTTCGAACCTGCTGATGAGCCGGGACATGGGAGTCACGACCAGCCAGTAGACGACCGCCGCGATGATCAGGAAGGTGAGCAGGTGGTTGAGGAAGTCGCCGTACTTGAATTGGCTGCCGTTGATGGTGAAGGAGTAGCTGGCGAAGTTCGGCTGCCTCCCGCCGGTGACGGCGCCGATCAACGGGGTGATCAGGTCGGCGACGAGCGCCTGCACCAGCCCGCTGAAGGTGGCGCCGACGATCACCGCCACCGCGAGCTCCACGATGTTGCCGCGTAGTAAGAACTTTCTGAAACCGCCCATGACATCCGCATGTAGCCCGGATCCGCGGCGGCAAACGGGCGAGGAGCATGCTGGGAGTGTGGGCCGCCTCCGATACCGCGCCGTCGGAGGCGGCCCATCCCTGTTCACGCCCTGTTCGCGCCCATGGTTGAGCCCATAGTTGAGCCCATGGATGAGCTCCGGAAACGGATGGGCGGGTAATGATCGGCTGAGCGTGGGAAGAACAGAGTGATCAATGGGGCCTGGGCTTGTCCGGCGGAGCGGGGGAACAGAACATGGGAGAGACCGCAAGGGAGCCTCGATGATCGAGATCTGGCCAGGAGACCCCTATCCGCTCGGGGCGACCTACGACGGCGCGGGCACGAACTTCTCGCTCTACACCGAGGTTGCCGACGCGGTGGAGCTGTGCCTGTTCGATGAGGAGAACGTCGAGTCCCGGGTCTCGCTCTCCGAGGTCGACGGGTTCATCTGGCACGGCTACCTGCCGGGGATCGGCCCCGGCCAGCGCTACGGCTACCGCGTCCACGGGCCCTACGACCCGGCGCGCGGGCTGCGCTGCAACCCGGCCAAGCTGCTGCTCGACCCGTACGCCATGGCCATCGAGGGCGGCGTGAAGTGGCACGAGGCGGTCTACGGCTACCGGTTCGGGCAGCCGGACACGCGTAACGACGCCGACTCGGCCCCCTACGTGCCGCGCTCGATCGTGATCAACCCGTTCTTCGGCTGGGGGCACGACCGGCCGCCGGCCACCCCGTACCACGACACCGTGATCTACGAGGCCCACGTGCGCGGGCTGACGATCAGCCATCCCAAGATCCCCAGGCACCTGCGCGGCACGTACGCGGGGCTCGCCCACCCCGAGATCCTCGACCACCTCACCAAGCTGGGCGTGACGGCGCTGGAGCTGATGCCCGTCCACCAGTTCGTCACCGACCACATCCTCGAACAGCGCGGGCTGTCGAACTACTGGGGCTACAACTCCATCGGGTTCTTCGCGCCGCACAACCGCTACTCCAGCCAGGGGCAGCGCGGCGGCCAGGTGCTGGAGTTCAAGGCCATGGTCAGAGGGCTGCACGAGGCGGGCATCGAGGTCATCCTCGACGTCGTCTACAACCACACCGCCGAGGGCAACCACCTGGGGCCGACGCTGGGGTTCAGGGGGATCGACAACCCCGACTACTACCGGCTGGTCGAGGGCGACAAGCGCTACTACATGGACACCACGGGCACCGGCAACAGCCTGCTCATGCGCTCGCCGCACGTCCTGCAGATGATCATGGACTCGCTGCGCTACTGGGTCATCGAGATGCACGTCGACGGCTTCCGCTTCGACCTGGCCTCGACGCTGGCGCGGGAGCTGCACGAGGTCGACCGGCTGAGCTCGTTCTTCGACCTGGTGCAGCAGGACCCGGTGCTGTCGCAGGTCAAGCTCATCGCCGAGCCGTGGGACGTGGGTCCCGGCGGCTACCAGGTCGGCAACTTCCCGTCCCGGTGGACGGAGTGGAACGGGCGGTACCGCGACACGATCCGCGACCTGTGGCGCGGTCAGGCGGCCACGCTGCCCGAGTTCGGGTCCAGGTTCACCGGGTCGAGCGACCTCTACCAGGACGACAGCCGCCGGCCCGCCGCCTCGATCAACTTCGTCACCTGTCACGACGGCTTCACCCTGCAGGACCTCGTCTCGTACAACAACAAGCACAACGAGGCCAACAAAGAGGGCAACCGCGACGGGACCGACGACAACAGGTCCTGGAACTGCGGTGAGGAGGGCCCGGCGGGCATCAACATCGAGTCGCTGCGCGAGCAGCAGAAGCGCAACTTCCTCACCACGCTCTTCCTGTCCCAGGGCGTGCCGATGCTCTCGCACGGCGACGAGCTCGGCCGCACCCAGCGGGGCAACAACAACGGCTACTGCCAGGACAACGACCTGACCTGGGTGGACTGGTCGGACGTCAGGGAGAACTGGCTGCTGCTCGAGTTCACGCAGAGCCTGGCCGAGCTGAGGAAGAAACATCCGGTATTCCGGCGCAGGAGGTTCTTCTATGGCAAACCGGTGCGCGGCTTGAGTGACATCGCCTGGCTGACCCCATCGGGGGAGGAGATGACCGACAGCGACTGGAACGTGGGATACGCGAAGTCGCTGGCCGTCTTCCTCAACGGCGACGCCATCACCGAGCCGGACCGCCGTGGCCGGCCGATCAGGGACGACTCGTTCCTGCTGCTGTTCAACGCCCACTACGACACGATCAAGTTCCAGATCCCCAAGGACTACGGCGAGATGTGGCACACGGAGATCGACACGGCCATGCCGATCAGGCTCGACGCCCGGATGTGCCGGGCGGGCGAGGCGATCGCGGTGCCGGGCCGCAGCGTACGGGTGCTCCGTCGTGTCTAGGCCGAGCTCGACCTACCGGGTGCAGCTGACCCCGGACTTCGGCTTCGCGCAGGTCGCCGAGATCGCCGGCTACCTGCGCGACCTCGGCGTCAGCCACGTCTACCTGTCGCCGATCCTCCAGGCCACGCCCGAGTCGCGGCACGGCTACGACGTCATCGACCACTCCAGGATCAGGGAGGAGTTCGGTGGGGCGACGGGGTTCAGGGAGATGGCGCAGCAGCTGGCCGCCCATGACCTCGGCGTCGTGGTGGACATCGTGCCCAACCACATGAACCCGGTCAACGCCCAGTTCTGGTCGGTGCTGAAGGACGGGCCCGGCTCGCCGTACGCGCACTGGTTCGACATCGAGTGGGACGGCGGGAAAGTGGCGCTGCCCGTGCTCGGCGACGACACCGAGCCGGTCGTGGACGGCGACGTGCTGCGCTACCACGAGCACGTCTTCCCCCATCCCGGCCACTACCGGCTGGTCGACTGGCGGGAGGGGCCCGGCTACCGGCGCTTCTTCGACGTGTCGTCGTTAATCGGGCTGCGCGTCGAGGACCCGTCCGTGCTGTTCGCCACGCACGAGGTGATCTTCTGGCTGCTCGACGAGGGGTTGGTGGACGGGCTCCGCGTCGATCACCCCGACGGGCTGGCCGATCCGCGCGGCTATCTCGAACGGCTGCGCGCCCGCGTGGGCGAGACCTGGACCGTGGTCGAGAAGATCCTCATCGGCCCCGAGCGGCTGCCCGGCGACTGGGCCTGCGACGGCACCACCGGCTACGACGTGCTCAACCGGGTCAACGGCCTGTTCGTGGACCCGGCGGGCAAGGAGCCGCTCGTCCGCCTGTTCACCGAGCTGACCGGTGGCCCGGAGGACTACCGGCCCGTCATGGCGCAGGCCAAGCGGGAGGTGCTCGACCTGTTCTTCGGGGCGGAGGTGAAGCGGCTGGCCAGGGCCGCCGACGCCGACCCGGCCGCCGTGCGCGAGCTGCTCGCCGCGATGCCGGTCTATCGTGCGTACGTGGTGCCGGGCGAGGAGCCGCCGCCGGAGTCCGTGGAGATCGTCGAGCTGGCCGCCGAGGCGTGCTCGCCCGCCGTGGGGCCGCTCGTCCGCAAGGTCCTGTACGGCTCGGACGAGGCGATCGTCCGCTTCCAGCAGACCTGCGGACCGGTCATGGCCAAGGGCGTGGAGGACACCGCGCTCTACCGGTGGTATCCGCTGGCCTGCCTCAACGAGGTGGGGGGCGAGCCGGACGTGTTCGGGGTGGGGGTGGAGGAGTTTCACGACTTCTGCGCCGAGCTGCTCCCGTACACGATGACCACGCTGTCCACGCACGACACGAAGCGGTCGGAGGACGTGCGCGCGCGGCTGTCGGTGCTGTCGGAGCTGCCCGAGGAATGGGCTTCGGCGGTGGCCGCGTGGTCGTCGGAGGTGTCCTTCGATCCTCACCTGGACTACCTGGCCTGGCAGAACCTCATGGCGGCCTGGCCGATCTCGGCCGAGCGGTTCACGGACTACCTGCTGAAGGCCGCGCGGGAGGCCAAGACCGCCATCTCCTGGCTGAACCCGGATCCGGCCTACGAGCGGCGCCTGCGGGAGTTCGCGCAGGCGGCCGTCCGGCTGCCGATCGGCGAGTTCACCGAGCGGATCGAGCCCTTCGCGATGTCGAACTCGCTGGGGGCCAAGCTCGTCCAGCTCATGATGCCGGGGGTGCCGGATGTGTACCAGGGCAATGAGACCACCGACTTCTCCCTGGTCGATCCGGACAACCGGCGGCCGGTGACGTACCCGCGCAAGCCGGAGACCTCATGGGACGCGGCCAAGCTGCTGGTCACCACGCAGGCTGTCTCTTATACCCATCT
>NZ_VCKX01000748.1 GCF_005889725.1 Nonomuraea zeae | reverse complement strand
GCCCCTCCGCCGAGGCCCATCCGCCCGGTCCGTCCCCAACCGGCCCGTCCGTCGGCGTCGCGTTGGGAGCCCTCCCACCCTCTCGCCTTTCCGGCAATCGCGCTCAAAGCACCCCAGCACGGACGAGCAGCGGGACCACCTGGTCGCGCACCGCCGGCGCCAGGCGGGGCTCGAACTCGTCCCGCCCATCGGTCCAGCCCAGCGCGGCCAGCTCCGCGTCCGGACTGGGGCCGCGATCCAGCCTCGCGGTGTAGACGGTCATGCGCATCGGCACGCCCTCAAGCGCCGCCACGTCCTCGACATGCCCCAGCAGCTCCGCGTCGAGCGGGCGCGCCCCCAGCTCCTCCGACAGCTCCCTGGCCAGCGTCTCCTCGGCCGGCTCCCCCGGCTCGGGCTTGCCTCCCGGAAGGTAGAACACGCCGGGAGCGGCCTTCTTGCTCACGACCAGCAACCGGCCCTCGTCGACGATCGCGGCCGCCACGACGCGCATCGCATCCATGCCCTTCAGCATCCCACCGCCCAGGACCACCC
>NZ_VCKX01000008.1 GCF_005889725.1 Nonomuraea zeae | reverse complement strand
GCCCGCCCGCGAGAGCAGGGAGGGCCACCCATCTCAGAACGGAGTGACACCCTCATGTCGCTGGACCACTACTACTTGCTCGGCCGCTCCGGCCTGCGCGTCAGCCGGCTGTCGCTGGGCACGATGAACTTCGGCACCGGCGGCTTCCACGCCGCGTACGGCAAGACCGAGGACGAAGCGCGCCCCATCTTCCGCCGCTACCTCGAAGCAGGCGGGAACTTCATCGACACCGCGGACTTCTACACCGCCGGCGAGAGCGAGACCATCCTCGGCAACCTCGTCGCGGAGGCCAAGGTGCGCGACAAGGTGGTGCTGACCACCAAGTTCACCAACAGCGTCGCCCCCGGGGACCCGAACGCGGGAGGCAACGGCCGCAAGCACATGATCAGAGCGGTGGAGGCGTCACTGCGCCGCCTGCGCACCGACTACCTCGACCTGTTCCTGCTGCACACCTGGGACCGGATCACCCCCGTCGAGGAGGTCATGCGAACGTTCGACGACCTCACCACCGCCGGCAAGATCCGCTACGCGGGCCTGTCCGACGTGCCCAGCTGGTACGCCGCCAGGGCCCAGACCTACGCCGAGGCCCACGCCCTCGCGCCCGTCGTCAGCCTGCAGCTGCCGTACTCCCTCATCGACCGGACGATCGAGCAGGAGCACGTCACCATGGGACAGACCCTGGGGCTCGGCATCACCGCCTGGAGCCCGCTCGGCGGCGGCTTCCTCACCGGCAAGTACCGGCCTGCGGACCGGGGCCTGGCCGGAGAGGGACGGCTCGGCGACGCGGGCCAGGCCGGGCCAGCGTGGACGGATCGGGACTGGCGGCTGCTGGCGGCGCTCGAAAGCGTCGCGGGCGAGCTCGGCGTGACGATGGCGCAGGCCGCACTGAACTGGGTCGCCACCCAGCCGGGGATCGCCTCGGCGATCGTGGGGGCGAGCAGCGCGAGCCAGCTCGACGCCAACCTGGGCGCGCTCGATTTCGAGCTGCCGGCCGAGCTGCGCGCCCGGCTCGACGAGGCCGGCACCGTGCCGCCCGCGTCGGTCTACCGGATGTTCACGCCCGGCTATCAGAGCTGGTTGGTCAACCCCGGCGTCAAGGTCGGCGACAAGCCCGCCGGATACGCCCCACCCGTGCGCAACTGGGCACCGGAGAACAGCGATTGACTCGACCCCCGAACACCTCATTGACAGGACCCCGGGGCCGACATAACTTCTCAGTATGGCTAATCAGAGTGGAATAGATATTCAGTACCCGAAGTTCGGCGCCGGCATCTGGCACTTCGGCCGCTACGTGGATCGCTATGCCACCGACGGATACGGCCCGCCCGTGACGACGTTGCAGGCCATTGAGCGAGCCGGCCAGGTCGGCGAGCTGTCCGTGGTCGACCTGACCTACCCCTTCGACCCGCCCGGCCTGACCGTGGACGAGGTCGCCGCCGCGCTCAAGAGCCAGGACCTGCGCGCCATCGCGGTCACGCCCGAGATCTACACCCGGCGCTTCTCCCGTGGCGCGTTCACCAACCCCGACCCGCAGGTGCGCCGCGCGGCGGTCGAGCTGGTCTCGGAGGGGGCCGAGGCGGCCAGGCGGCTCGGCTGCGACTACGTGAAGCTGTGGCCGGGGCAGGACGGCTGGGACTACCCGTTCCAGGCCGACCACGGCGAGCTGTGGCGATGGTCGCTGGACGCGGTGCGCGAGCTCGCGACGGCCTTCCCCGACCTGCGCTTCGCGATCGAGTACAAGCCGCGCGAGCCGCGCAACCGCATGGTGTTCTCCTCGATGGCCAAGACGCTGCTCGGCATCGAGGAGATCGGCCTGCCCAACGTCGGCGTCCTGCTCGACTTCGGGCACTCCCTGTACGGCGGCGAGTCCCCCGCCGACGCCGCCCGGCTGGCGATCTCGCGCGGCCGGCTGTTCGCCATCGACGTCAACGACAACTACCGGGGCTGGGACGACGACATGGTGGTCGGCTCGGTGCACCTGACCGAGACGTTCGAGTTCTTCCACGCGCTCACCGACGCCGGCTGGGACGGGGTCTGGCAGCTCGACCAGTTCCCGTTCCGCGAGGACTCGGTCGAGGCGGCCCGCGCCGGGATCCGCGTGATGAAGGCCATCCATCGCGCGCTCGCCCAGGTGGACCGGCAGGCGCTCGAAGCCGCCCAGCGGGCGCAGGACGCGCTGGGCGCGCAGCGGATCGCGCAGAAGGCCCTGCTCACGGTCATGGGCGAGGAATGATGGCGCTGCTGCCCGCGGATCCGGCCGCGGCGGCCGCGTACCGGGAGACCGCCAGGCGCATCCGCGAGAGCGCCGCGCCGCAGGCCGCCGCCGAGCTGGGCCGGATCGCCACCGACGTGCGCAGGAGCATCGTCACGATGATCGACCGGGCCGGGCTCGGCCACATCGGCGGGGACCTGTCCGTCACCGACATCCTCGTGACCTGCTTCTACGGCGTCATGTCCGTCGATCCCGAGCGTCCGCGCTGGGAGCACCGCGACCGTTTCGTCCTCAGCAAGGGCCACTGCGCGGCGGCGCTGTACTCCACGCTCGCCCACTGCGGCTTCTTCGCACCCGCCGAGCTGGAGACGTTCATGGCGCCGCTGTCGGCGCTGAACGGCCATCCCAACAGGGTCAGGGTGCCCGGCATCGAGACCAACACCGGCGCACTCGGCCACGGGCTGCCCGTCGCGACCGGCTGCGCGCTGGCCGCCAGGCTGGACGGCGTCCCGTGGCGCACGTTCGTCGTGCTCGGGGACGGCGAGCTCCAGGAGGGCAGCAACTGGGAGGCCGCCATGGCGGCCGCGCACCACGAGCTGGCCGGCTTGACCGCCGTCGTGGACCGCAACCGGCTCCAGCAGGGTGCGAGGACCGAGGAGACCAACCGGCTCGACTCCCTGGCCGGCAAGTGGCACAGCTTCGGCTGGGAGGTGCGCGAGGTCGACGGCCACGACCACCTCGCGCTGCGCCAGGCGCTGGCCGGCTCGGCGACCGGCAGGCCCGTGGCCGTCATCGCGAACACCATCAAGGGGAAAGGCGTGTCCTTCATGGAGGACCGGGTCGAATGGCACCACAAGGTGCCCGATCCCGCGCAGGTCCGGGCCGCGCTCGCGGAGCTGGCCGGATGACGGTGACCGAGGAGCAGGCCGTGTTCGACTGCCGGCAGGCGTTCGCCGGCGAGCTCATCGCGCTGGCCAGGCAGGACGAGCGGGTCGTGGCGGTCTGCAACGACTCCGTCGGCTCCAGCAACCTGGCGGGCTTCCGGGCGGAGTTCCCGCACCGGATGTTCAACGTGGGCATCGCGGAGCAGGACATGGTCGGCATCGCCGCCGGTCTCGCGAACGCCGGCAAGATCCCGTACGTGTGCGCCGCCGCGCCGTTCCTGACCGGGCGGGCGCTGGAGCAGATCAAGGCGGACGTCGCCTACAGCGAGGCGCACGTCGTCCTGTGCGGCCAGAGCCCCGGCATGGCCTACGGCGAGCTGGGCCCCACCCACCACTCCATCGAGGACCTGTCGTGGGTGCGGGCGATCGCCGGGCTCGACGTCATCGTCCCGTGCGACCCCGTACAGACCCGGGCCGCCGTCCGCTGGGCCGCCGCCTCGGGGCGTCCTTCCTACCTGCGCATCCCCCGCTTCAAGGTGCCCGAGGTGACGCCCGCCGACGCGCCGTTCGCCCCCGGCCGGGCGGTCGTCATGCGCGGCGGCGACGACGTCACCGTCATCGCGATCGGCTCGCTCACCTCGCGGGCGCTGCTGGCCGCCGACCGGCTCCAGGCCGAGGGAGTGTCCGTACGGGTGCTCAACATGCCCTTCCTCGACCCGCTGGACGAGGACGCCGTCGTCGCGGCGGCCCGGCAGACGCGCGGCATCGTCACCGCCGAGGAGGCCACCACCAGCGGCGGCCTGGGCGCGGCCGTGGCCGCCGCGGTCGTCTCCCTGCATCCCGGGCCGATGCGGATACTCGGCGTGCCCCGGGTGTTCGCTCCCACCGGGGACAACGGGTTCCTGCTCGACTATTTCGGGCTGTCCGCCGACGGCATCGCGGCGGCCGTACGCGATCTGCTCCGCCGTGGCTAGCGGCCCGCTGATCCTGGCCGTCGACCAGGGGACGAGCTCGACGAAGGCGCTGCTCGTCGACGGCCGCGGCGCGGTCGTCGCGCGGGGCGCGGCGCCGCTGACCGAGAGCCACCCGCGGCCGGGCTGGGTGGAGCAGTCGCCGGACGAGCTGTGGGAGAGCGTGCGCCGGGCCGTCGCCGCCTGCGTGGACCCCGCCCTGGCCGGGCGCGTCGCGGGCGTGGCGTTCAGCACGCAGCGCGAGTCGCTCGTGCTGTGGGAGCGCCACACTGGGCGGCCGGTACGGCCCCTCGTGAGCTGGCAGGACCAGCGGACCGCCGCCGACTGCGCCGAGCTCGCCGCCGAGGGCGCGGGCGACCTGGTCAGGGCGGTCAGCGGGATGCCGCTGGATCCGATGTTCTCCGCGCTGAAGGGACGCTGGCTGCTGGACGCCTGCGACCCCGACCGGCGGCGCTCCCTGGCCGGCGAGCTGTGCCTGGGCACCGTCGACTCGTGGCTGCTCAGCCGGTTCGGCGGCGAGCACGTGGTCGAGGTCGGCAACGCCTCGCGCACCCAGCTCATGGACGTCTCCACGGGCGGCTGGGACGAGCGACTGCTCGCCCTGTTCGGGATCCCGCGCTCGGTGCTGCCCCGGATCGTGCCCTCGTGCGGGCCCTTCCCGGCCGCCCGCGGCCTGCCGCCGCTGCCGGACGGGGTGCCGGTGCTGGCGGTCCTGGGCGACTCGCACGCCGCCATGTTCGCGCACTGCGGCTGGCGGCCCGGCGTGGTCAAGGTGACGTACGGAACCGGCTCCTCGGTCATGTCCATCGCCACCCCAAGCCGGTTCCCGGATCCGGAGCCGGACAGGGACGCGAGGCAGGACGCCGACGGGGCGGCCGGGCCGGGCAGGGGCGCGGGCCAGGACGCGGGCGGGACGGCGGGGCTGTGCCGGAGTGTGGCGTGGGACGTCGGCGACGGGCCGGTGCCGGCCGCGGAGGGCAACATCCGCGCGACCGGCCGCACCCTGACCTGGCTGGCCGAGCTGTTCCGCACCACGTCCGACGCGCTGCTGGCCGAGCTGGACGCCTCCCCGGACGGCGCGCCCGAGGGGGTGCGCTTCGTGCCCGCGTTCGGCGGCCTCGGGGCCCCCTGGTGGGAGCCGGAGGCCGAGGCCCTGGTCACGGGCCTGACGCTGGGCACCGGCCGGCCGCAGCTCGTCGCCGCCGCGCTGGAGGCGGTCGCGTTCCAGGTCGAGGACGTGGTCGAAGCCGTCGAACGAGTCTCGGGGCCGGTGGAGGTGCTGCTGGCCGACGGCGGGCTGACCCGCAGCGACCGGATGATGCGCCTCCAGGCCGACCTCAGCGGCCGCACCGTGGCCAGATCCGGCGAGCACGACCTGTCCTGCCTGGGCGCGGCCTGCGCCGCCGGTCTCGCGGCCGGCCTCTGGACCCGCGCCGGCCTGGAGGAACGGCGGCCGCCGGCGGACACGTTCCGGCCCGCGACCGCCTCCGCCGACCGCGACGCCAGGAGGGCCGCCTGGAGGGCCGCGGTCAGCCGCTCACTCCCCAGCCCGGCGGCGCCGCACCGGGCCGGCTCGCTCCAACAAAGATGAGTAATCCTCAAATGTGAAGAGTTTTGACACAGCCTTGTCACGATCACGGTAACGGTAGGTTGCCTCCCACTCATGCTCTGTTATGGTCCCGTCTTGTCCGCAATTGGGATGACCTTTACTTCCCTAGGAGGAGCATGAGGAGCACCAAGAAGGCAGCCGTCCTTACCGCAGCGGTGGCGGCCGCGACCGCACCCCTGCTGGCCCTCTCGACCCCGGCGATGGCCCAGCCCGCCACGACCCCCCAGGCCGTTCAGACCCAGGCGCTGCACTGGCTCTCCCTTGACGCGCTCAGCGGGACCAAGCTGGTGCAGCGGGTCAAGGAGCTGCTGGGCAAGGGCTACGTGCCCTCGGCACTGAACGTGACGAACGCGGCCAACCCGCAGTACACGTCATTGTGGGTCAAGGACACCGCCCGCAAGGTGAACGTCCTGCAGGGCCTGTCCGCCACCGACCTGCCCGCGCGCATCCAGGAGCAGCTGAAGGCGGGCTACCAGCCGAAGCTGATCACCGCCACCGGCTCGGGCCCGGGCGCGGTCTTCGCGGCGGTCTTCGAGAGGACCACGCAGCTGGTCAAGTCCGAGCTCAGCCTGACCAAGGAGACCTTCGCGAAGGTCAACGCCGAGCTCGCCGCCGCCGGTTACAGCATCGCCTCGCTGGACGTGTACGGCACGGTGGAGCGGCCCCTCTACGCGGCCGTCTGGGTGACCGGCGCCGTCGCGGGCACCGTCCAGGTGACCCTCGGCCAGACCGTCGAGCAGCGCGGGGCGGAGCTGCTGGCGAAGACCCGGCAGGGCCTGCGCCCGGTCCTCATGGCCGTCGGGCCCGGCAAGCTCTACAGCACCGTGTGGAGCAAGGGCAGCACGACCGGCCTGAAGGAGTACCTGAGCCTGTCGAAGGTGACCTACACGGTCAAGTCGGCACAGCTGAAGGCGCTGGGTTACCGGCCGCAGATCCTGAGCGCCGAGGACGGCGTCATCGCGTCGATCTGGAGCAAGAGCTAGGCGATCCGCAGGACGCTCGGCCCGCGATCGTGAGCTGAGTCCGGCACAGGATCAGTGTGCCGGACTCAGCTCCACGATAGTGCAGGTCAGCGCCGACCGCGCGCCCCCGGGACAGCCGACCGGACCGGGTTAAGGCCCGACCGCATAGCCGCTGGTCCAGGCATCGGCGGCCGGCGGGTCAGCCTGCTGTCTGGGCCTCCTTCTTGCGCGCCCGGTAGGCCGCCGCCTTGACCTTGTTGCCGCAGGACTCCATGCCGCACCACTCCCGGCGCCCCCCGCGCGAGCGGTCGATGAAGATCTTGGTGCACTCCGGGTTGGCGCACTCCTTCATCAGCGGCACCTCCGGCCCGCTGAGCAGCTCGACGGCGTGCCGGGCCACGGTGGACAGCGCCTGCGCCGGGGTCGCCTCCACCCACCGTCCCTCCGCCGTGAGCTGGGGTGCCGCCGGAGGCCTGCGGGCCGTCTCGTTCACCAGGGACAGGGCCTCGGCGTCGTACCCGTCGCCGGCGAGCCGCGCGGTGACCAGCTCGTAGATCGCCTCCCGCACCTCCACCGCCAGGGCGAGATCCGACTCCTCACAGGGGGCGAGGGCGTCCACCAGGCCGGACTCCACGTACCAGGCGCCGAGCCGGTCCGGGGCGTCGAGCGTCTCGAAGGGCGCCGTGCGGCGCGCGCGCAGCGTGCAGGCGAGGTCGAGCGCGGGATTGCCACACAGGAACACATGCTTCACATCACCAGCTTGACAGGTGACGCCAAGTCCCGCAATCGCCGTCACCACTTGAGCCGGTGATACTCGCCTTGCTCTTGCCCCCGGCCACGGTCGCTTTATGATCGTTTGATCGACCCCCTCGACGAAGGGCACCCCCGTGGCCGGCACGTCAGACGAGATCGACACGACCCGACCCAGCATCGCCAGGGCCTACGACGTGGTCCTGCGGGGCAAGGACAACTTCGAGGTGGACCGCGCCTTCGTCGCGGAGATCGTCAAGGTCGTCCCCGAGATCTACGACGTGGCGACCTACAACCGCCAGATGCTGGGCCGCGGCGTCCGGTTCCTGATCGAGCAGGGCATCACGCAGTTCCTCGACCTGGGCTCGGGCCTGCCGACCGTGGAGAACACCCACCAGGTGGCGCAGCGCGCGAACCCCGACGCGCGCGTGGTCTACGTCGACAACGACCCCATGGTGCGGGCTCAGGGCAAGGCCCTGCTGGCGGAGAACGAGCACACCGCCGTGGTCACCTCCGATCTGCGCGACCCGGCGGCGATCCTCGGCGACGAGGCCGTCAAGCGGCTCGTGGACCTCGGCCGGCCGGTCGGCGTGCTGCTGGTCGGCATCCTGCACCACCTGCACGACGACGAGGATCCGCAGGGCATCGTCGACGCCTACATGGCCGCGGTCCCGTCCGGCAGCCACCTGTTCATCACCCACTTCTGCGCCTCCAGCCAGGAGTCGCGGGAGGCGGAGCAGAAGTACCTCGCGCTCCTCGGCACCGGCAGGTTCCGCACCGTCGCGGAGATCACGTCCTTCTTCGACGGGTACGAGCTGGTGGAGCCGGGGGTCGTGCCGCTGCCCGCGTGGCGTCCCGAGACCGCCGTGCCGGAGGAGCTGACGGTGGGGCAGCGTCTCATGTTCGGCGGCATCGCCCGCAAGCCCTGACCCGAAGCGGGTGGGGCGGCGGGGTCACCCGCGGCTCAGCGGGCGGACCCGTCCTGGCGCACGAACAGGGCGGGTGGCGGTCCACCCACAGCTCCTCGTCCAGGTGCTGATCGCGCCATTCCGCCGGCGGGCCGGCCAGCCAGTCGTGGCCGAAGATCGCGTACGGGTAGTCCGCGCGGCCGCCCTCCAGCTCGTACTGGCCCAGATAGTCCATCCACGGCCGCCACAGCGGCCCGTTCGACACCACCAGGTACGACGCCGCCAGCCCCGGCGAGTGCAGCCAGCCCCGCATGATCCGCGCCTGGAACATGTCCGTGATGGGGGGACGGCTTCGCCTCGTAGGCCGGGCAGATCAGGTGCCGCGCGACCGCGACGTGCGCGCCGGCCGGGACCGTCATCCGGCGGCTCACGTCGTGCCAGATGTCCGCCACGACCGGGTCCGCCGCCAGCTCCTCCGGCTCCGGCCGCCGCAGGGTCAGCCAGCTCAGGTAGGCGCGCAGCCGGTTGCTCTTCCGGCATCTGAGCAGGTGGAACGCCTCCGGGCTGCGGTCCAGCCAGAACCGGACGGACGCGGCGGCGAGCTCGCCGTGGGTCTCGTGCGCCATGGTGACGAGCTCGTCGTGGTCGGCCGGGGTAGCCCTGGCCGCGCGTACGTCCTCCTCGCCGCCCTGGAGACGTACCGGTGCGCGACCCCGCCCCGGCGGCGCAGATGGCCGATCGTCCGCATGACCGCCGCGCTCGCGTGCGGCTCGCGGGCGTCGCGCAGGAGCTCGCCCATGACGTAGCGGCGGATCCGCCGGTGCATCCGCTCGTACCCCGCGGGGTCGCGCCACCTCAGGTGGTGGTCGAGGGCTTCGCGCAGCACCCCGTTGATCTCCAGGCCGTGGTGGCCGTCTCGACGTACGGCTGCGCGCCGAGCCAGTCGAACAGCTCCTCCGCCCGCCCGGCTGGCACCACCGCCCGGAGGAGGTCCTCGGTGGTGTGGCGCGCGTGCGCGCACACGACGGCGCTCGGCGAGCGTGGCTGCCGCCGGAATGGCCGAGCGCATGAGGGGGTGCCGGAACGTCACCGCACCCAGGCCGAGCTCGATCAACCGCGCATCGACGGCCGGCGCAAGGACGTCCAGCGCGAGTGCGTCCAACGCGTGGGCACCCGGCCCGACGGCGCCCGGCTCGGCCGCCGACCTCAGGATCAGCCGCGTGGCCGCGAGCGTTTCCGCGGCCGAGTCGCTCTGGTTGAGCGCCGCGACGAGCAGCGCGGTACGGGTCGGCGCGGGGAGGCCGGGAGCCGCCGTGTCCAGGAGCTCGGCGGCGGCCTCGTCGGAGAGCCGCTGGACGGCCATCGGGAACAGCCCGGCGTCCAGCATGGGCGAGCGCTCACCCTCCCTGAGCGTCGCGACGAGGACGACGGGCTCGGACTCGATCCGGCGTGCCACGAAGGCGAGGACGTCCACGCTGGCGCGGTCGAGCCAGTGCACGTCCTCCGCGACGACCAGCAGCGGCCGGTCGGCGGCCACCTCGGCCAGCAGGGTGAGCGCGGCCATGGCGACGAGGTACAGGCTGGGATCGGTCGCCTCGGCGAGGCCGAGCGCGCTGCGCAGGGCGGCGCGCTGCGGCGCCGGCAGCGCGTCCACGCCTGCCCTGACCGGGTGCAGCAGCTGGTGCAGCCCTGCGTAGTCGAGGTCGTGCTCGGCCGGTACGCCCGTCGTGGTCAGCACCCGCAGCCCAGCGGCCCGCGCCGCGGCGACCGCCTCCGCCACGAGCGTGGACTTCCCGATGCCGGCCTCGCCCCGGATGAGAACGCCGCTGTGGTCCCCGGCCCCGTCGATGAGCTCGGTCAGGATCTTCAGCTCGGCTTCCCGCCCGAACAGCCGCATGGCGCGGCACCTCCCCCCAAGGCGTACGCGAGTCCTGACCGCGACCCTACCGAAGGCCCCAAGCAGGCCGTTTCACCAGCGTGTACGGGACGTATATCGGGGCCCGGCAACGCTTCGTCCATCCGGGGAGCCGCGGACCCGGCCAGGTTCTCCGTCGATCCGCGATCCTCTCCGGCCCGTGCGCCGTCGAACCCGCTGGGCGCGCTGGTGGATGGGCCGAGCGCGGCAAGGCGCCGGCGGCGACCCTGGCCGCGAAAGTCGGCCGACGCCACCGGCAGGACCCTCACCACCCGCGCCCCCCTCTGCGCGTCCCCGCAGGTCTCGCGGTACGAGGCGCGGCACGAGGAGCGCGGCGACCCGGCGGGGTGGCGTCAAGCTGCCGCTGCGGCCGTGGCGTCAAGCTGTCGCTGCGCCGCCCGCTGGGTCGCGTGCTGTGCCGTCCGGAAGGAAGGCTGCCCTCATCCGCCGCCGGAGGGCTGGGTGGTGTCCGAGGTGGTGGTGCCGTTGGAGCCGTCGTCGTTCAGCGTCACGTCTCCGTCGTCGCCGAGCGGGTCGTCGTCCGTGGCGGTGTCGCCGTCGGAGCCGTCGGAGCCGTCCGAGCCGTCGGTGTCCGGGTCACCGCTGCTGCAGGCGGGGTCGGCGGCGCAGGCCGGGTCGCCGCTGACGTCGTCGTCGCCCTCGGACGGGTCCTGGGTCGGCTTGGGCGCCGGCTTCTGCACCAGGTCGTGCGTCTGGCCGCCGAAGGCCGGTGCCGGGAACGGCTCGACCGGCTTGCCGTCCATCGCGATCGTCATGAAGTCGCGCCAGATCTTGGTGGGCGTGCCGGCACCCTGGATGTTCCCGAGGGAGACCTCCTTGGGCAGGGGGTAGCCGTTGGCGTCCCTGATGACCTTCCCGGTCTTCGGGTTGGTCTGCGGGATCTCCTTGTACATCCCGACGGCCGAGGAGAGCTGCGGGGTGTAGCCGACGAACCAGGCTTCCTTGTTCTCGTTGTTGGTGCCGGTCTTGCCGGCGATCGGACGTCCGCCGGGCAGCGCGGTCCCCCTGGCCGTGCCGTACTTGACCACCTGCTGCATCGCGTACGTGGCGTCGGCGGCGCTCTCCGGGCTGATGACCGCCTTCGACTGGCCGGTCTCCTTCAGGACGGTCGCTCCCTGGAACGTCTTGACCGAGGCGACCACGTGCGCGTCGTAGTGCAGGCCGCCGTTGGCGAAGATGCCGTATCCGGCGGCCTGCTCGACCGGGGTGACCAGGCCGGCGCCGATGGACATGCCGTACGCGTGGTCCTTGATCGCCTTCTCCAGGTCCTGCTTGTCGATCCCGGCGCCCTCGGCGATCCTCTCGACCTCGCTCAGGCCGACCTCCTGGGCCATCGTGGCGAAGGCCGTGTTCACCGAGTCGGCGGTGGCCCGGTCGATCTGCACGGCCGCGCCCACGTCGTGCGAGTTCCCGATCGGCTTGGTGCCCGGCAGCGTGACCGGCCCTTTCCCGGACACGTAGCTCTTGAGGCTGTAGCCGTTCTCCAGCCAGGCGGCCAGCACGTACGGCTTGAAGGCCGACGCGGCCTGCTTGTAGGCGTCGAAGGCGTTGTTGGTGAAGCTCTTCAGGTAGTCGCGGCCGCTGTAGAACGCGATCACCCGCCCGTTGCGCGGGTCCACGGCGGCCATGTTCGCGCGGATGTGCTTGTCGCCGACGCCGGCGAGGTTGGTCTCGACCGCCTTCTTCGCGGCCAGCATCAGCTTCCTGTCGAACGTCGTCGTCACGCGGTAGCCACCGCTGCGCAGGCTCTCCTTGGAGATCTTCCGCTTCTCCAGCTCCCGCTGGACGATGTCGACCATGTAGCCGTTGATGCCCTTGAGCGTCTCCTTCTTCTCCAGCCTGGCGAGCTTGGGGAACTTCGCCGTCTTCGGCAGCTGCCCGTACGCGGCCGGGTCGACGATCGCCAGGCCGCCGACGACGTAGGTGAACCGCTCCCGGGTCGGCGCCCAGTTCTTCTTCGCCTCCGCCTGGTCGAACGCGTCCGGGCTCTGGATCCGGCCCGCCAGGTAGGCGCCCTCGGCGGGGGTCAGCTTGTCCACGTCCTTGTCGAAGAACGCCTGGGCGGCGGCCTGGATCCCGTTCGCGCCCCGGCCGAAGTAGATCGTGTTGAGATAGTTGGCCAGGATCTGGTCCTTCGACATCTCCTTGCCGGCGCGGATCGCCACGAAGATCTCCTTGACCTTCCGCTGGAGTGTCCGCTCCTGGCTGAGTCCGTCGTAGTAGCCCCGCGCCATCTCCTGCGTGATCGTCGAGCCGCCCTGGACCTGCTGGCCGGTCACCGTGCTCCACACCGACCGCAGGATGCCCGACACCGAGATGCCCGGGTCGGTGCGGAACGTGCGGTTCTCCGCGGCGATGAAGGCGTCCTGGACATGCCGCGGGATCTTGGAGATCGGGACGATCTCGCGCTTGGTGCCCAGCCGCGCGATCTCGGTCTTGCCGTCCCGGTAATAGATGATGCTGCCCTGCTCGACGGCCTGCTGCTGGGTCTGCAGCGGCAGCGGGGTGTTGGCGTACGCCACCATGATCATGCCGAACAGACCCGCCGCCAGGACCGTGCAACTAAGAACCACGATCTTCCAGCTGGGGATGAAACGCTTCCAGCCGGTACGGATCGGGCGGCCGTCCTCCTCGTCCGATCCTCCGCGAGGGCCCCCGGGACCACCAGGACCGCCGGAACCGGGACCACCGGGACCCTCGCCACCCGGTCCGCCCGGCCCGCCACGGCCGCTGGGCCTGCCGGGGCCGTCCGGTCCGCCGGTGCCCCCGGAGCCGCTCCTGCGGCGGCCGGGACCCGGCTGCTGGCGCTGAGCCCTCGCCGGGGCGTCCTCGCCTTGCACGGCGCGGCGCCGCCCTCCCCGTGAACTTCCCGGAGTCCCACCGCTCCGCCCGGGTCCGTCCGGACGGGCCGGCGGTGGAACCGAGGAGCTCGGCCGGCCCCGCTCCGCCCGGTGCTGCGACCGGTCCGGGGGCTGGCTCTGCGCCCGGTCCGGGGGCTGGTTCGGGGGTGGAGTCTCGGCGCGGGAGGAGGAGTCGTGGCTGGGCGTGGTTCCCTGGGACGAGCGATGACGCCTCCCCGGACGAGCCGATGGGCCGGGCCGCCCCTCGGAGTCCTCGGGGCGGCCGGTCTGCTCCGGGTCATAGCTGCTGTTACTCACGGGTCCTTGTTCAGTCATCCGGCGATGTGGTCTAAGACGCCATCGGCAGGCGGAGAGCGCACCCCCCTCACGCTGGGGCCCGGCTCCCGGAATGGACCGTGTCCCCGGAACCTGCCGGCGAGGAGCCGGACCGGTTCGGCGGGTCGCCTGTTCCGAGGACGAAAGAGACCAACAGGTATATCAACGACAACCTTGGCAGACATCAACAACTCAGACGCGGAGTTTCCCCGCATTCGCGTCCTACCGAGCGGCTGCGGCCATATCCCCCGCCGTGTCCCCGACCGTGTCCCCGGCCGTGCGGAAGCCCGCGTTGCCCATGGCGGAATCGGGCGTGTTGGCCGATCGGGCGGCGACCCGGTAACGGTTGCAGCAGGAGTCGTGACACAGGTACGACCCGCCCCTCAGCACCCGGGCGGCGCCTGCCGCGGGCCCCCTGGGATTGCCGGATGGCGACCTGTCGTAGTAGCCGGGGTCGGACCAGTCGGCGCACCACTCCCACACGTTGCCCAAGACCTGCCACAGACCGTACCCGTTGGGCCGGTACGTGCGGACGGGCGCGGTCGTGAGGTAGCCGTCGTCCAGCGTGTTGCGGGTGGGGCGTCGTGCCACGAGACCTGGACCACGGGGGTGGTCGCCGAGGGTCGGCCGGGCGGGCAGCCGGATGAGCGACGCCGAGATGGACCGCATCGAGGACGACGTGCTGCGGGCGGCCCGGCTCATCAGCCGCTCGCTGGGCGGCTGACGCAGCCAGGACAGCCGATCGCCGGGCGGCTGACGCCGGGACGTCCGGTGCTACAGGACCCCGACGGCGGGCTCCTCCTGCGGGAACAGGCCGTCGAACACCACGGCCCGGTCGAAGGTCAGCGCGCGGGTGCGGGCGCGGAGCTCCAGGTCGTGCCGTTCGGCCGCGGACATGTCCAGGACCACCCGGTCCACCGCCGCGACCAGCGCGGCGACGTCCCCAGGCTCGATGACGACGGCGGCGTCGCCGACCGCCTCAAGGGTCCCGCCCGTCGTCGTGGTGACGATCGGTCCCCCGCCGGCCAGCATCTTCTCGGCCAGCGCGATGCCGAACGTCTCGACGAAGTCGGGCTCGGGCTTGGTGGGCAGGGCGTAGGCCGCGCAGCCGCGCATGAGCAGCGGCTTCTCCCGGTCGTCCACGTCGGTGAGGAAGACCACCCGGTCGTCGTCCGCGGCCATCGCCCGCGCCTGGGCCAGCATCGGCCCGGTGCCCGCGACGACCAGCTTCACGCGCGACCTGCAGCGCATCCGGCGGAAGGCGGCCAGCAGGTCGTCGATCCCCTTGGCCTTGGTCACCCGGGACAGGAACAGGACGTATCCGTCACGCTCCAGGCCGCGGCGCGCGAGCGCGGCGTCCACCTGGGCCGGGTCGGGGTCGAGGAAGGCGGCGGAGTCGATCGGCGGGTAGCTGACGCTCACGCGGCGCCGGCACTGCTCGGCGAACGTGGTGCCGCAGACGGCGTCCACCTGCTCGGCCGAGGCGACGATCTCCTCACGGGTGTACTCGGAGACCGCGACGACCTCGTCGTTGGCCAGGAACGTGGTGAACAGCACGGTCGCCGCGCCGAACCGGCCCTCCCGCAGGCACGACCGGATCACGTTGGTCACGTCGGAGCCGACCGCCTTCGCCACGGTGTGCACGTCGGGGGTGTATCCCGCCATGCGCGCGGCCGCGACCGCGTCGATGACCACCGAGGTGTGCGGCATCAGGTACATCGACAGGCAGACCGTGGATAACGGCTCGGCGAGCAGCTCGACCAGCCGCCCGGTGAGCCCGGCCTGATGGCGTCCGTCCGGCACCCGGTAGTCCCCGACCGGCTCCGGCCGCTCCACGGTGATCCCCGGGCTGTACGGCAGCAGCCGGTCCAGCGGCTTGAGCGGCAGCCCGGCCGCCTGCAGCGCGGGGATCGGCCAGGTCAGCAGCCGTACGTCGGAGAACCCGCGGGTCAGCGCGACCTCGGCGAGGTTGCGGGCCTCACCGGAGTGCCCGCAGATGACCGGGTCGGCTCTGACCACGATGACGAGACGACGAGGGGGGTGAGTCATCGCGCTTCCTCCGGTGTCGTGGGCGGATCGGATAGGGACGGCGGGCGGCGTTCCCGGCCCCAGGCCGACGGCTCGGGGCCCAGCTTCAGGTGCAGCCGGCCACCGCGGTGCACGGTGGCGGCGCTGAGGTGCGTCGCGTGCAGGGGCTCGCCGTCGAGGGTCGCCGACTGGACGTACTGGACCGGCGGGTCACGGTCGAGGCCCTCTACCCCGATCGGCGTCTCGCGGTGCCCGCTGGTCTCGATGACGAACTCGTTGCCGCCGGCCCGCAGCACGGCCCGCTCGAACGCGGGCGCGTTGATCAGGAACAGGTTCTGGCCGGCGATCGGGAACAGGCCCAGCGACGCCCAGACGTACCACGAGCTGAGGCCGCCGGAGTCGTCGTTGCCGGGCAGGCCACCGGGCCCGGTGCCGAACTGCCAGGTCAGCGCCGCCTGCACCACCTCAGCGGTACGGTCGGGCCGGCCCGCGTAGTGGTAGGCCCACGGGGCCTCCATGTCCGGCTCGTTGTTCAGCCCCTCGAACCGGTTGAGCGCGTACCCGGCCAGCATCTCCGTCGTCCGCGGGCGCCGGCCCGGCTGCCGCACCGGTGCGGCGCCGAAGCCGAAGAAGCGGTCCAGCTTGTCGATGAAGGACTTGTCGCCGCCGGCCAGGGCGATCCGCGCGGCCATGTCGTGCAGCAGCCGGAAGGAGTAGTTCCACTTGCCGCCCTCGTAGAACTCCGAGTCGCGCAGCAGCCCGGTGTCCGGGTCGAAGGCGTTCAGCCACTGGTTACCGCGCTCCTCCAGGTCGTCGGCCAGGCGGCGGTCGTTGAGCGCCCTGGCGACCTGCGCGGTGCAGTGGTGGGCGTAGGCCAGGTCGAGGGTGTGGGTGATCGGGTGCACCACTCCGTGCTCGTAGAAGTCCTCGCCGTACATGCGGCGCAGGTCGCCGGCCATGTGGACGAGCGCCCAGTTCCAGTCCAGGCGGGCCCAGCCGAGCGCGTGGGCGTCGGCCAGCATGGTGTGCGCGAGCGCGCTGGCCTGGCGGAAGAACCGGTCGGCGCCGCGGGACATCCGGTAGCCGATGGGGAAGTTGCCCTCTTCCTCGCAGACCCTGATCAGCGACTCCAGCAGGTCCGCGGCCCGGTCGGGGACGATCGCGGCCAGCAGCGGGAGCTGGGTCTTGTAGATGTCCCACATGGTGCAGACGTCGAAGGCGAACGGCCCCGAGGTCGGCCAGAACGGGCTCTCGTCGTCGGCTACGCACGGCTTGATCAGCGCGTGGTAGAGCGACGTCGCGAGCACGGTGCGGCGGGCCGGGGTGCCGCCCTCGACCTGGACCCGGTCGAGGTGCTCGCCCCAGCGGGCCCGGGTGCGCAGGCGTACGGTGTCGAACGCCTGCTGCGCGTGCCCGCACTCGCGCTCCAGGTTCTGGCGGGCCTGCTCGCACCCGCGCAGCGAGAACCCGAGCCGCACCTCGATGGTCTGCCCCGCCGCGGCCGGGCCCATGAAGAGCATGCCGAAGGGGCGCAGCGTGGTGTGCCGGATGCTGTCGAAGTCCAGGCGGGTGCCGCCGTCGATGAGACGCCGGTCGTACCAGAGCATCTGCCGCCAGCCCGGGCTGTCGACGTCCAGGTACACCGACAGCGGGACGCCCTCCATCACCACCGTGCCCTGCGCCCGGCCGTGGCCCATGCTCTCCACCTGGGCCCGGACCGGCACGGTGCGGCCGAGCTCGCTGGCCAGGCCGCCGCAGGACAGGTCGATCACCACGCGGGCGCTGCTGTGCTCGGGGAACGTGTACCGGTGCACCGCGACCTTGGGGCCGACCGTGAGCTCGCAGCGCACCCCGGTGTCGAGGGTGGCCGCGTAATAGCCCGCCTCCGCCACCTCGTCACGCAGCTGCCAGGCGTCTCCGAGCGCGTCCAGCGGCTGCACCATCGGGGTGACCCGGACATAGTTGTAGTACTTGCGGATCGCGCCGGTGCCGGACTGCTGGAAATGGGTGAATCCGGACGCTTGCACCCGCTCGAACATTTCCTCGGGCACGCCTTCGGTGTTCTTCGTGTACCGGCCGTACCCGGTGGGGTACGCGCCGGAATAGGCGCAGGCCGACACCATGCCCAGCGGCGACGTGGCACCGGGGTGCGTGTTGCCTACCTGGGGTTTCGGCCACCACCAAGTGGCGGCCAGACCGCGCGCGCCAGGCAGATCGGTCGCCGCGGTGCCGATGAAGGGGTCAACGTTGTTCAGGATGGCGGGACTCTACCCAGCGCGAGGTCTGCATAGGTTTCAACGAGATGAATTCCTTGGTCAAGCGTCCGAGTGAAAGAGAAAAGGCGCCCAGTTACTCAATACCCAGACCTGCGACCCGCACTTCATCGAATTTCGCCGGCGGTCACCCCCGGCCGTGGATCGTGACGGAGTAGCCGTCGGGGTCGGCGAAGGCGAACGTGCGCCCGAACGGCCCGTCGAACGGCTCGGTCAGGATCGGCACGCCGGCCGCGGCCATCTCGTCGTGCAGCCGCTGCGGGTCGTCGGCCGCCAGCCACAGCGCCACGCCCCAGCCGAGCCGGTCGACGGCGTCGAGATCGACGGCCGGCTCGCGGACCGCGAACGCGATGGGCTCGGTGGCGAAGACCACGGCGTGCGGCGGGCTGACCGGCGCCCGGTCCAGGCCGAGATGAGTGGTGTAAAAGGCGGCGGAGGCCTCCAGGTCGCGGACCTGAAGGGCGATGAAGTCGGGGCCGATGGCGGGCAACGCATGCTCCTGTGAATGATCGGGGACGACTGGTAAGGTGTTATCAGTCTGCCTGACACTGTATCAGACAGACTGATACATGCAAGGAGATGCGATGAGCGGAACCACGGCCCGGCCGGGCTATCTGATCAAGCGGGCCCAGATCGTGCTGCACGAGGCCATGGTGACCGCCCTCGCCCCGCACGGGCTCACCGTGCCGCAGTACGCCGTGCTCACGGCGCTCGGCGAGGAGCCCGGCCTGTCGAACGCCGAGCTGGCCCGCCGGGCGTTCGTGACCCCGCAGAGCATGAACGTGGTGCTGCGCGAGCTGGAGGAGCGGAAGCTGCTGAGCCGCCGGCCGCACCCGCAGCACAGGAAGGTGCTGCAGGCCGAGCTGACGGCCGGCGGCCGGGACCTGCTCGACGCCGCCGGCGCCGCGGTCGACGGCGTCGAGTCACGCATGCTCGCCGGCCTCGCGCCCCAGGCCCGGGCCCGCCTGGCGGGCGCGCTCGCCGCCTGCATCGACGCGCTGGCCGCCGACGGCAGGAGGTGAGCCCGGCCGGTGTCAGCGACAGAAGGGTCAGCGGCAGAAGGGGGCCATGCCGAGCACGGACTTGACGCCGCCCAGCAAGTGCTGGACGAAGTACCCGTCGCCCTCCATGGGCTCGTCCGTCCACGCCTTGACGTCATGGCCGAGGGTGGTGAGCCAGGCCCGGCCGCCGTCGTAGTACTGGCACCAGCTCACCGGGTGATGGTCGCCGTGGCCGGGGTGCCCGAGGTTGCCGCGCACCCCCCGGGCCAGCGTGCTCTCGTCCACCTCGGCCAGCACGCGCACGCGGGTGGGGTACGGGACGAGGTTGTACCACTCGTCGGAGAAGGCCCAGGTCCGGGGTAACCCCTGGGTGGAGGCGTCGCGCCGGTCGACGGTGACGACGGTCCCGGGCTGGTTGGCGCTGTGGTCGTAGAAGTTGGCGTTGCCGAGCAGGCCCTCGTACCAGGGCCAGTTGTACTCGGTGCCGAAGGCGTTGTGCACGCCGACGAAGCCGCCGCCGGCGCGGACGTACTGGCGCAGCGCGGTCTGGGCGGCGTCGTCGAGCGTGTCGCGGGTGGTGCTGAGGAACATCACCGCGTTGTAGTTCAGCAGCCGCCCGGCGGAGGAGAGCTGGGTGACGTCCTCGGTGTAGTCGACGGCGAAGCCGTTCTCCTGGCCCAGCCGCACGACCGCCTTGACGGCCACGTTGTCGTCGTTGAGCGGCGGGTTCAGCCCGGGGGCGAGCGGGGTGCCGAGGTGGGCGTGGCGGGGGCCGGCGGTGCGGCTGTAGACGAGCAGGCGGTAGCCCTTGGCCGGGTCGAAGTTGCCCCAGTCGTGGTAGCAGCGGGGATCGGTGCCGCGGCAGACGCCGTAGTCGGGATCGCCGAGGTTCTGCGCCCCCTGCGGAGCGGCGGCGGAGCTGGGAGCGGTGGCGGTGAGCAGGAGTGCGGCCGCGCCGGTGGCGGCGGCGATGGAGAGCTTGCTACGCATGGGCACCTCACGCTGCGATCCGCTAGACGGATCGGTTGGTCCACTCAGGGGTTTGAGCGTAACCACGGATCTTCGCCGGGACAAGCCTTGCCTTCACCGCGCGATCGGACTTAAGGTGCGTCCGTTAAGTGGATCTAGTGGTCCATTAGACGGACCACTGAAGGTTGGTGCCAGTGGAACGACGTAACTTCCTCCTCGGTGCGGCCGCGGCGTTGGGCGCCTCCGCCGCGATCGCAGAACCCGCCCAGGCCGCGACGGAACCGCTGGAACGGCAGCCTGCGTCCCTGGGCGTGACGGGCAAGGACTTCCCGAAGGTCTGCGGCAACCTGGGCAATCACAACTACTCGCCGCTGAGACAGATCACGGCCCGTACGGTGCGCCGGCTCGGCGGCGCCTGGCACGTCAACCTCGAAGGCGGCAGCACCTCCGCCGCGCAGCAGAGCACCTGCGTCGTGGAGGACGGCGTCCTGTACGTCCAGACCACCCAGCAGAACGTCTTCGCCGTGGACGGCCGGACCGGCGCGATCAAGTGGAAGACGAACCTGGGCACCAAGCAGACGAACATGCGCGGCGTCGCGCTCGGCGACGGCCTGGTCTTCTCCACCTCCGGCGCCAACATCGTCTACGCGCTGGAGAAGGAGACCGGCCAGGTCGTCTGGCAGCGCCAGCTCATCACCGAGGACGAGGGCGGCGGTGACACCGGCGGCTGCGATCCGCAGAACGGGCAGTGCGGCGGCCTGACGGGGACCCTGGCCGGGGCGGTCGTCCACTGGGACGGCCTGATCTACGTCGGCATGCAGGGCAGCACCGGCGGGGCGCGCGGGCGGGCGTACGCGCTCAAGGCCGCCACCGGCGAGGTCGTCTGGACGTTCTGGTCGTGCCCGGGCGAGGGCCAGTTCGGCAACGACACCTGGGAAGGGGAGTCCTGGAAGACCGGCGGGGCGGTCCCGTGGATCCATCCGGCCATCGACCCCGACCTCGGGCTGGTCTACTGGACCTTCGGCGGCTCCTACCCGCGGCTGGACGGCTCCAGCCGGGGCGGCGACAACCTGTTCGCCAACTCGATCGTGGCCATCGACGCCAAGACCGGCCTGCGCAGGTGGCACTTCCAGTCGGTGCACCACGACATCTGGGACCTCGACAACGTCATGGCGCCGGTGCTCGTGGACGTCAAGGTCAAGGGGCGCACGCGCAAGGCGGTGGTCTACGGCAGCAAGGCCGGCATGTTCTACGTGCTCGACCGGGAGAGCGGCGAGGCGCTGCACGGCATGGAGGAGCGCCCGGTCCCCCAGGACGCGCGGCAGAAGACCGCGGCCACGCAGCCGTTCCCCGGCGGGGAGCCGTTCATCACGCAGGCCCCCGAGTTCGGCAAGGCCACCCGGCCGGTCCCGTTCTACGCCTGGGGCGGGCTCTACACGCCGCACTGGGACCGGGCGACGATCATCTTCCCCGGGGCGGGCGGCGGCGCCGACTGGGCGCACGTGTCGTACAACCCGCACACGGGCTGGATCTACGTCGGCTACGGGCTGATCAACTCCGGGTTCTCCAACAGCCGTGACGGCCGGGTCAACACCTCGCGGCCACTCGGCGAGCACTTCGCCGGCGGCATCGCGGCCGTCGATCCCCGTACCAACACGCCCGTGTGGACGCTGGATCGGGAGTGGTCGCTGGCGCACGGCAACGGCATCCTGAGCACGGCGGGACGGGTGATGTTCCAGGGCGGGCCCGACGGTCTGCTGCACGCCATGGACGACACCGACGGCAAGGTCCTGTGGAGCTTCCAGTGCGGCGCCGGGGTGCACACCAGCCCGATCAGCTACGAGATCGACGGCGAGCAGTACATCGCGGTGCTGGCCGGCGGCAACGGCCTGCCGTACCCGGACATCCCCAGGGGCGATCACCTGTGGGCCTTCAAGCTGGGCGGCAAGGTGCCGCCCGCCGCGACGCCCACGCCGCCGAAGAAGCGCAACGACATCAGGACCGCCGCCGTCACCGGCACCACGGTCACGCTCGGCCGGGTCTGGGACGCGGCCGGCCAGCGGCCCGGCGCCACCGAGAACACCGTGGCCCAGAACGCCATGTCACCGCAGCACCTGCGGGTGCCCGCGGGCACGACGGTCACCTTCGTCAACCCGGCCGGCAACGCCAGCGCGCACGCCGCCGTCTCGTTCTTCGAGTACGAATTCGACAGCGGCGTCCTGATGCCCGGCCAGTCCTTCACCCACACGTTCACAACGCCGGGCGAGTACTTCTACAACGACGCGATCTACCCGCAGAGCACCGGCAAGATCGTCGTCTACTGAGGCAGGCCCGATGAGGGGAGCCCCATCCCGGATGGGGCTCCCCGCACGCTCAGATCCAGGTCGGCAGGATGGACGGCGGCATCGGGCCCTTGTTCCGCCGCCCCTGACCGGTCTCCTCCCAGGCGTGGGCCAGGATCCCGACGCTCCTGCTGAGGACGAACAGCCCGCGCGCCAGCGGCGCGGGAAAGCCCAGCTCGGCGTAGACCACGGCGGTGGCGCCGTCGATGTTCATGGGCACCGGCGCGATCAGCCGCTCGACCTCCAGCGCGGCACGCAGGTGCGCGCCCGGCACCACCTCGTCCGCGACCGCCGCCGCCACGAGGCCGAGCAGCGGGTCGCGGCGCGGGTCACGGGTGTGGAAGCGGTGCCCGAAGCCGGGCAGGTACTTGTCGCGGGCCCGGCGGCGCGCCACCACGGCGGCCGCGTCCCCGTCGCGGACCACCTCGTCGAGCAGGCCCACGCACTGCTCCCCCGCGCCGCCGTGCACGTCGCCGAGCAGGTTGACGCCCGTGGCGACGGCGTTGTTGAGCCCCACCCCGCAGGTGGCGGCCATCCGCGCGACGGCGATGGAGGGGGCGTGCGGTCCGTGGTCGACCGAGGAGACCAGCGCCGCCTCCAGCAGCGCCGCCCGCCGCGCGTCCGGCCGCTCGCCGCGGAGCATGAGCCAGATCAGCTCGGCGAAGCCGATCCGCCCGATGAGGTCCTGGACCGGCTGCCCGCGCAGCTCGATGACGTCCGGCTCGATCCGCGACACTGCGGTCGCCCACCAATCGGCCACCCCGCGCACGGCGTCGCCCTCATCGGCGCGCCCGCTCATGACGCCGCCTCGAACTCGTCGTTGTGCTCGCCGAGCAGCGGGGCGGGCCCGCGCGGGCGCAGGGCGGCCCCGTCGACGACCACGCCGTTCCCGGTGACGGTGACGGTCCCGGGCCGCTCGCCGCCCCCGGCGAACGGCACCTCCGTCAGGAACCCCCGCCCCCGCACCTGCTCCAGCGCGAGCGCCTGCGGGACGGTGAGGATGCGGGCGGCGGGCACGCCCTCGCGGGAGAGCAGTTCCTCCCACTCCAGCGCGGTCTTGGCCCGCAGTGCCTGGTTGAGCTCGTGGTTGAGAGCCTGCCGGTACGTCTTGCGCGCCTCGCGCTCGGCGAAGCGCGGATCGGCGGGCAGGTCGGGCCGCCCGATGAGCCGGCACAGCGTCTCGAACTGCGCCTGCTGGTTGGCGGCGATATTGAGCGGCCCGTCGGCGGTCTCGAAGGTGCCCGACGGGGCGGCGGTGGCGTTCTGATCGCCCATCGGCTCCGGCTCGACCCCGCTGATCAGGTAGTTGGAGACCGTCCAGCCCATGGCGGAGATCGACGCCTCCAGCATGGACAGGTCCAGGTGGCAGCCGCGCCCGCTGCGGTTGCGCCCGGCCAGCGCGGCGGAGATCGCCAGGGCGGCCATCAGCCCGCCGATGGTGTCGCAGATGGGGAATCCCACCCGCAGCGGGACCGTGTCGGGCGTGCCGGTGACGCTCATCATGCCGGACAGCCCCTGGATGATCTGGTCGTAGGCGGGGGCCTCGCGCATCGGGCCGCTCTGCCCGAACCCCGAGATCGCGCAGTAGACCAGGCCGGGGTTGAGCTCGCGCAGGCGGTCCCAGTCATAGCCGAGCCGGCCCAGCACCCCTGCCCTGAAGTTCTCCAGCAGGACGTCGGCGCCGGCGACCATCGACTCGAAGGCGGCCCGCCCCGCCGGGCTCTTCAGATCGAGCTCGACCGACTTCTTGCCGGCGTTCTGGGCCAGGAAGGAGGCGCCCATCCGCTCCCGGTTGAGCTCGGGGTCGGGGCCGAGCCGCCGGGCGAGATCCCCGGTGCCGGGCAGCTCCACCTTGACCACCTCCGCGCCGAACAGCATCAGCTGATAACTGCAGTACGGCCCGGCCAGAACGTTGGTCAGGTCCACGACCTTGACGCCGTCCAGTGGCAACTGCTGCATTCACGCTCCATAGAGTCAAGTCAGAGGGTGGTCGAACCCGCGCTCCGACATGCGCTTGGCTGCCTCGCGCAGATCCGCGGCGAAAGCCTGGACCCGGTCCTCGGTGAAGCGGACCGTCGGGCCGCTCAGTGTCAGCGCCGCCACGGTCGCCCGCGAGCCGCCCGTGACCGGGACGGCGACCGCGGACAGGCCGGGCTCACGCTCGCCGTGGCTGACCGCGTAGCCGTCGCGCGCCGCCTGCTCGATCCACTCGCGCAGGCTCGCCAGGTGCGCCTCGCCGTACGGAGAGGAGCGGGCGATCCGCGCGAGCAGCCGGTCGGGCGCGTCCTTCAGCAGGACCTTGGAGGAGGCGCCGGCCCACAGGGGCAGCTCGTCGCCGACCCGCACCACGTGGCGCAGCGGCTGCGGGCTCTCCTGCTGGGCGATGCAGATGCGGTGCAGGTCCCTGGCGACGTAGAGGTTGACGGTCTCCCGGTGCCGGGCGCCCAGCTCGCGCATGAGCTGGACGGTCTCCGGCGGCAGCTCCCACGCGCTGCGGGCCAGGTGCGCCCACCGCCACAGGGCCGGACCGGCCGTGTATCCCTTCGGGGTGCTCCACAGCAGCCCCATGTGCTCCAGGGTCTGCAGCAGGCGCAGCGCCGTCGTCTTGGCCAGGCCGGTCTCGTCGACGACCTCGCGGATCGTCAGCGTCCGCCGATCCTCGGTGAGCAGGGACAGGATGTCGAACGCCCGCTGGACGCTGCGGACGCCACCGGCGTCATCTGTCGAAGGCACGGATCCTCACTTAAGAGTCGAAGGTGAACCTGCCGCACACCTTCTCACGCGGTCCGTACGCTAACACTCAGTCCGCTTGGCGGTCCATATGCTCCATCAAGCGGATTACGTGGCCCCCTTGCCATAACGTTCATCGTCCTCATACCGTGAGGCAATCCACAGTGCGGTTTACCAGAACCGCTGAGCGGATCAACGGGAGTCACCATGAACGCAACCCACGAAGCGGGGTGCTTAGTCGCCGGCGAGTGGCTGACCGATGGCGCGCATACCGACCGCATTGGCCCCTATCTCCGGGAGACCGTCAGCCGGGCACGTACCGCACAGCTCACCGACATCACCGCGGCGCTGGCGTACGCCCGGCGCTCGGCCAAGGCCGTGGCCCGCCTGGCGCCCGCCACCCGGGCCGGCATCCTGGAACGTGCCGCCGCCATGGTCACCGAGCGCGGCGAGCAGCTGGCCACGCTGCTGGCGCTCGAACTGGGCAAGCCGCTCAAGGACGGGCGGGGCGAGATCCTGCGGGTCGCCGACACGCTGTCCGTCGCCGCCGCCGAGGCCAGGGCGATCGGCGGCGAGGTGCTGCCGGTGGCGGGCTGGGCCCGCGGGATCGGCAACACCGCGATCACGCAGCGGGCGCCCGCCGGTCCGGTGCTGGCGATCACGCCGTTCAACGCCCCCGCCAACCTCCTGGCGCACAAGCTCGCCGCGTCCTTCGCCGCCGGCAACACCACGATAGTCAAACCGCCGCCGCAGGCCCCGGCCGTGTCCACGGCCCTGGTGAGGCTGCTGATCGACGCCGGGATGCCCGTGGAGGCGGTGCAGGTCCTGCACGGGGGCGGCGACGTGGGCGCGCGGCTGTGCGCCGCGCCGGAGATCGCCGTGGTGAGCTTCACCGGCGGCGTCACGGCCGGGCACGCCGTCGCCCACGCCGCCGGGCCGAAGCGGGTGATGCTGGAGCTCGGCGGCAACGCCGCGACCATCGTCTGCGAGGACGCCGACATCGGCGCGGCGGCGCGCGTGTGCGCCCGCACCGGCTACAGCAACTCCGGGCAGAGCTGCATCTCGGTCCAGCGCGTCTACGTCCACCGCAGCCGCTTCGAGGAGTTCGCCGACGCGCTCACCACGGAGGTCAAGGCCCTGGTCGTCGGCGACCCCCTGGACCCCTCGACCGACGTCGGCTCCATGGTGGACGACGACGCGGCCGAGCGGGTGGTCGCCTGGACCGCCGAGGCAGCCGGCCAGGGCGCCCGGGTGACGACCGGCGGCACGCGCGCGGGCGCGGTAATGACGCCGACCGTCGTCGCCGCCCCGCCCGCCGAGGCCAGGGTCGTGCGCGAGGAGGTGTTCGGCGCGCTCGTCGCCGTGCTGCCCTACGACGGTTTCGACGACGTCCTGGAGGAGTGCAACCGCAGCTCGTACGGGCTGCAGGCCGGGCTGTTCACCCATGACATCCGGCGCATCGTCACCGCCTGGCGCGAGCTGGAGGTCGGCGGCCTGATCGTGAACGGCTCCTCCAACTTCCGCCTCGACCACGTCCCGTTCGGCGGCGTGAAGGACTCCGGCATCGGCCGCGAGTCGCCACGCTGGATGATCGAGGACTTCACCGTGACCAAGACCCTCATGCTCAAGGGCCTGACCATCTGGGGAGAGCATTGACCACGCCAGAATCGGGCACGGCGGCACACGCCCTCGTCGCCCAGCTTGAAGAACTCGGCGTCGAATACGTCTTCGGCACCTGCGGGCACACCAACATCGCCGTCCTGGACGCGCTGGCCGCCAGCCCCATCCGCTTCGTCATCGCCCGCCACGAGCAGGCCGCCGCGCACGCCGCCGACGGCTACGCCCGCGCGTCGGGCAAGCCGGGCGTGCTGCTCGTGCACGTCGGTCCCGGCCTGACCAACGCCGCCACCGGCGTCATGACCGCCGCCCTGGACTCCGTGCCGATGGTGGTGATCAGCGGCGACATCCCCTCCTACTACCACGGGCGCCACCCGCACCAGGAGGTCAACCTGCACGCCGACGCCGACCAGGCGTCGATCTTCCGGCCGTTCGTCAAGCGGGCCTGGAACGTGCACCGGGCGCAGGACCTGGGCCGGGCCGTGGAGCGCGCCTTCTGGACCGCCACGTCTGGCCGGCCGGGGGCGGTGCTGGTGAACGTCCCGATGGACATCTTCTCCCGGCCCGCCGAGCCCTATCCGGCCGGCAGCCACGCGGCGCCGCCAGCCCTGCCCGAGACCACGGCGGAGCTGATCGCGGCCCGGCTGGCGGCCGCCGAGCGCCCGCTGATCTACGTCGGCGGCGGCCTGCGCGAGGACGCCGAGTCGCTGATCGCGCTGGCCGAGCACCTGGACATCCCGATCGCGCACTCGCTCATGGCCAAGGGCACCGTGCCGGACGCCCATCCGCTGGTGCTCGGGATGCCCGGGTTCTGGGGGCTGGAGCTGACCAACTCCTACACCCGCGAGGCCGACGTGGTGCTGGCGCTGGCCACCCGGTTCGCCGAGACCGACTCCAGCTCCTGGGATCCCCGTTTCACCTGGGACTTCTCCGGCAGCACACTCATCCAGATCGACCTCGACCCGGCCGAGCTCGGCCGCAACTACCCCGTGCAGATCGGCGCGGTCGCCGACGTGGGGCTGGCGGTCAAGGCGCTGGCCGACGCCGCCAAGTCGCACGCCCCGCGCAGCCGGCCCGAGCTGCGCGAGCAGATCTCGGAGGCGCGCACCGAGCTGTTCGCGGCCAGCCGGGAGCGCGGGAGGAGCGCGGACTTCCCGTTGCGTCCCGAGCGCATCCTGGCCGACCTGCGCGACTGCGTCCCGGCCGGCGCGGTCCTCGTCACCGACGTCGGCTGGAACAAGAACGGCGTCGCCCAGTGCTACGAGCTGCCGCCCGAGGGCCGGTTCATCACCCCGGGAGGCGCCTCCACCATGGGCTTCGGCCCGGCCGCCGCGGTCGGCGTCCAGCTCGCCCAGCCGGGCAGGACCGTGATCGCGCTCATCGGCGACGGCGGCATGAGCGCGCAGCTGCCCGCCGTGCCGCTCGCGGTCGAGCAGGGCGCGCCCGTCGTGTTCGTCGTGATGAACAACCGCTCGCACGGCACCATCTCCGACCTGCAGTCGGCGCACTTCGGCCGCAGCTACGGCTGCGACTTCACCGACCCCGCGGGACAGCCCTACAGCCCCGACTTCGCCGCGCTCGCCAGGGCCTGCGGCGCCGACGGCCACACCGTCACCACGCCCGCCGAGTTCGGCGCGGCACTACGCGCGGCCGTCGCGAACCGGCGGCCCGCGGTGATCGACGTCCCGATGGTCAACGAACCGGTGCCCACACCGGGCCATTGGAACATCAAGGACATCTACCAGGGCCTGTTCGCCGACTGACCCGGCTGACCTGGCGGCCTGGCCGGCTCACGCCGCCGACCTCGCTGACCTGGCAGAAACGTTGCACGTTCGAGATTCCCTCAACGTTGCCCGTCGCTTATAACGAACGTACTAGTCCGTGAATTAGTTCTCACCTACCCCCCTACGAGGTGAACCGTGCATTTCACGAGATTCTCCATCGCTGCCGCGGCCCTCATAGCCCTCGCCGCCTGCGCCCCACCCGGCCAGCAGGCCGAGAGCGGGGCCACCGCCACCGGCCCCATCAAGATCGCCAATGTCAACGCGCAGAGCGGCCAGCTCAGCTCGCTCGGCCAGTGGGAGCACAAGGGCGTCAAGCTCGCCATCGACGAGGCCAACAAGGCCGGCGGTCTCAACGGGCGGCAGATCCAGCTCGACCTCTTCGACGACCAGGGCGACCCGACCGTGGGCACCAACGTGGCCAGGAAGATCGCCGCCGAGGGCTACATCGCGATGCTCGGCACCGCGGAGAGCGCGGTCACGCTCGCCATGGCGCCCATCCTGAAGGACGCCAAGATCCCGAACATCACGTCCGGGCAGTCGCCCAAGCTGGCCGAGCTGAAGAGCCCGTTCCTCTTCCTCAACGCGCCGACCAGCGTCACCTTCGACGAGACGCTGGCCAAATACCTGGTCGACGACAAGGGCATGAAGAAGATCGCGCTGATCAGCAACAACGGCGCCTACGGGGCCGGCGAGCACGACGCGTTCCTCAACTCGCTCAAGACCAGGAACGTCACCCCGTCCGCCGACGAGGTCGTCACCCCCGACCAGAAGGACTTCAACTCCAACCTCGCCAAGATCCGCGAGCAGGACCCCGACGTGCTGTTCATCGGCGCCGAGGAGGTGCAGTCCGGGCTGATCGCCAAGCAGGCCCGCGAGCTCGGCATCAAGGCCGTCTTCGCCGGCGGCGCCCCGGTGGGCACCGACGTGTACGCCACCACGGCCGGGCTGAAGAACGCCGAGGGCACCATCGTCAGCTCCCCCTACCTGAGCAACGACGCCACCCCCGAGATCAAGGCCTTCGCCGAGAAGTACAAGACCGCCTACAAGGAGGACGCCAGGATGCACGTCGCCAAGGCGTACGACGGCGCGTCGATCCTGATCGAAGCGCTCAAGCAGACCAACGGCGAGGGCGGGCAGAAGCTGGCCGACGCCATCCGCGGCGTCAAGCGGGCCGGGCTGCTGGGGAACTACAACTACGACGCCAACGGCGTCGGCATCCACGAGACCAAGATCGGCCTCGTCAAGGACGGCAAGGTCGAGCCCGAGGCCGCGAGCTGACGTGCAGGTCTTCCTTCAGACCCTGATCGGCGGGGTCACGTTCGGAGCGGTGTACGCGCTGGTGGCGATGGGGTTCTCGATCGTCTACCGGACCATGGGCCTGGTCAACTTCGCCCACGGCAGCGTCGTCATGATCGGCGCGTACGCCGCTTCCACGTTCTACCTGGCCACCCAGCTGCCCTTCGCCGTGGCGATCATCGTCGCCATCGCGGTCACCGGCCTCATCGGCCTGGTCATCGAGCGGTTCCTGCGACCGCTGGAGAACAAGGACTTCACGCTGATGCTGATCGGCACGATCGGCTTCGGCGCCGTCCTGGAGGCGGGCGCGGTGCTCATCTGGGGCGCGACCGGGCACGCCGTGCCCTCCCCGCTGGCCACCGAGCCGATCGACGTCGCCGGGGTCCGCATCCCCACCTACAACCTCCTCGTCATCGCGGTCGCGGCGGCGGCCACCGGCCTGCTGGCGCTGTTCCTGCAGCGCACCAAGCGCGGCGCGGCCATGCAGGCGGTCGCGATGGACCACCAGGCCGCCACCGCGGTCGGCATCCACGTCGGCCGCAGCAACGCCATGGCCTTCGCCATCGGCGCCGGCCTGGCCGCGCTGGCCGGCAGCCTGATCGGCCCCATGCTCTACGTCAACCCGACCATGGGCGGCACGCTCGGCATCAAGGGCTTCGCCGCCGCCATGCTCGGCGGGTTCGGCAGCATGCCCGGGGCCATCGTCGGCGGCCTGGCCTTCGGCCTGCTCGACTCCTTCGCCGCCGGCAACTTCCAGGAGTACTCCGAACTCGTCACCTTCCTGGTCTTCGCCCTCATCGTCATGATCCGCCCCACCGGCATCTTCGGAGAGGCCACGGTGAACCGCGCATGAAACGACTGGCGCTCATCGCGCTCGCCGCGATCGCGGCCTGGCTGCTGCCCTACGGCCTGGGCGGCTACTCCATGCACGTCGTCGACGTGGCGATCATCTTCGCCATCCTGGCCGTCGGCCTCGGCCTGACCATGGGCGTGGCCGGCCAGATCAACCTGGCCCAGGTCGCCTTCTTCGGCGTCGGCGCCTACACCGTGGCCATCCTCACCACGGAGGCGGGCTTCGGCTTCTGGACCGCCGCCCTGCTCGCGGTGCTGGTCGCCGTGGTCTTCGGCGTACTCGTCGGCATCCCGGCGCTGCGGATGCAGTCGCACTATCTCGGCATCGTCACCCTCGGCTTGGCCCTGGCCTTCACCAACTGGGTCACCAACGCCCACCTCGCCGGCCGCGCGGAAGGCATCAGCGACATCCCGGTCCCGCCGATGTTCGGCATCGACCTGTCCAGCGGCTACCTGTTCTACTACGTCGAGCTGATCGTCTTCGCGATCGCGCTGGCCTTCGCGCTGCTGGTCACCCGCTCCCCGCTCGGCCGCAGGCTGCGCGCCATGCGCGACGACGACCTCGCCGCCGGCGCGCTCGGCGCGGAGATCCCGCTGCTGCGCATGACCGCCTTCGTGCTGTCCGGCCTGTACGGCGGCCTGGCCGGCGTCCTGTACGCCGGGCTCATCCGCTTCGTCGCGCCCGAGACCTTCAACATCGCCAACATGTTCCTGCTGCTCGCCATGGTCATCATCGGCGGCCGCTCCAGCATCCTCGGCTGCGTGGTCGGCGCGGTCGCGCTGTCCCTGGTCAGGGAGGCGCTGCTGGACGCCTCGGGCTACGCCCAGCTCGGCTACGGCCTCGTGGTCGTGCTCGTGGTGGTGTTCGCGCCCAAGGGGCTGGCGGGGCTGCCCGGCCAGCTCCGGTCCCTGCTGCGCGGACGCGGCAGCGGCGCGCGGGCCCAGCTCGGCCCGTTCCGGCCCTACGACTCCGCTCCCCCGGCCGCCGAGCAGGACGCGCTGGAGGTCCGGGAGGTGACCAAGCGGTTCAAGGGGCTGGTCGCGCTCGACGGGGTGTCGCTCACCGTGCCCTCGGGACAGATCCGCGGCATCGTCGGCCCGAACGGCTCCGGCAAGACGACCCTGTTCAACGTGATCAGCGGCTTCTACACGGCCACCCAGGGATCGGTGGTCCTGCGCGGGCGCGAGGTGAGCGGGCTGGCGCCGTACCGGCTCTCGCTGCTCGGCGTCGCCCGCACCTTCCAGAACCTGCGCCTGTTCGAGGACCTCAGCGTGCGCGAGAACCTCCTGCTCGGCCTCGACCGCACCCGCACCTCCTGGATCTGGCGCTACCCGAGCCTGCCCTGGAAGGTGCTGGGCTACGAGCGGGCGCTGGCCGGGCGGGCCGAGGAGCTCATCGAGCGGTTCGGCCTGACCGAGGTCGCGGGCGGCGAGCCCCGCTCGCTCCCGTACGGGATCCAGCGCCGCATCGAGCTGGCCCGCGCGATGGCCATGTCCCCCACCCTGCTGCTGCTGGACGAGCCCGCGGCCGGGCTCAACGGCGAGGAGGTCCGCCAGCTCGCCGAGATCGTCCGCTCCATCAGGGACTCCGGCGTCACGGTGGTCGTCATCGAGCACAACATGGGGCTCGTCATGTCCCTGTGCGACCAGGTGACCGTGCTGTCCAGCGGCAAGGTGATCGCCGACGGGCCGCCCGCCGAGGTCGCCGTGCACCCCGACGTCGTCGCCGCCTACCTCGGCGACTCGATGGCCGCGCCCACGCAGGAGGCGGCCGTGGAGGAGGCAACCCGATGACATCCGCAGGGACCACCCTCACCGTGGAGGGGCTCTCCGTGCGTTACGGCGGCGTCCGCGCCGCCCATGACGTCTCGTTCACCGTCGAGCCGGGCCAGTCGCTCGGCATCATCGGCGCGAACGGCGCGGGCAAGACCTCCACCCTCAAGGCCGTCATGGGCCTGGCCCCCCGCCAGGCCACCACCATCCGCTTCGGCGACCACGACCTGCTCCGCGCCCCGGCCCACACCCTGGTCCGGCACGGCATCGGGTACGTCCCCGAGGGGCGGCACGTCTTCCCCGGCCTCAGCGTCGAGAAGAACCTGCTGCTCGGCGCGTACACCAGCAGCTGGAAACGCACCCCCATCGACGAGGTGTTCGAGCTCTTCCCGGTGCTGGGCGAGATGCGCCACCGGCTGGCCGGCGCGCTGTCGGGCGGCCAGCAGCAGATGCTCGCCGTCGGCCGCGCCCTCATGTGCCGGCCCAAGGTGATGCTCCTGGACGAGCCGTCCATGGGCCTGTCGCCCAAGCTCGTCGGCGACATCGCCGCCGTGCTCAAGAAGCTCAACGCCGACGGCCTGGCCATCCTCCTCGTCGAGCAGAACGCCAAGCTCACCTTTGACGTGACCACCACCTGCCTGGTCATGGAGAACGGCGAGATCGCCGCCACCGGGACCTCGGCGGAGCTACGCGACGACCCGCAGGTCCGCCGCATCTACCTCGGCCTCTGACCCGCCCAGGGGTGCCGGGGCGCTTCCGCACGGCTTGATGCTGGTCCACTAGGTGGACCGGATGGTCCGTTGACGGGATCCGGGAGCCGATCTATGGTGCGACCATGGTTCGGAATCAACAGTCCACAGAGTGGACCAGTTAGGGGAAGGTCATGGTTCGTCGACGAGAGTTACTCATGGGCGCCCTCGCCGCCGCGGCGCTGACCCGCCCGGGCGAGGCCGCCGCCGCCACGCACCGCGCCGACCGGAATTTCCCCAAGATCGGCGGCAACCTGGCGAACCAGAGCTACACCGGGCTGCGCGCCCTGCACCAGGGCAACGTCCGGCGGCTGCGGGCGGCCTGGGTGAACAACATCGAGGGCGGCCTGATGGCGGGCAACAGCCAGAGCACCGCCGTGGCCGTGGACGGCGTCCTCTACATCGAGTCGGCCCTCGGCAACGTCGTCGCCGTGGACGGGCGTACCGGCGCGACGATCTGGAAATATGCGCAGACCCGCGGCGCGGTCACCCGGCGCGGCGTGGCGGTCGGGGCGGGCAAGGTCTACACCTGCGCCAACGGCAACTGGCTGATCGCGCTCGACCAGCGAACCGGCCAGGTGCTCTGGGAACGGCAGCACAACGGGTTCGGCAACCTGGAGAAGGTCGCGGTCACCTACCACGACGGGATGCTCTACTGCGGCACCAACGACGGCCCCCGCGGCGCCGCGCTCGCCTTCGACGCGGGCAGCGGCGACCTGGTCTGGCACTTCTGGGGCACGCCGGGGCCCGGCGAGTTCGGCAACGACACCTGGGAGGGCGACTCCTGGCAGGTCGGGGGCGCGACGCCGTGGATGCACTGCGCCATCGACCCCGACCTCGGGCTCGTCTACTGGACGTTCGGCAACGCCAGGGGCAGCAGGTCCTCCCAGGACGGCTCCGAGCGCGGCGGCCAGAACCTGTTCGCCAACTCGATCGTGGCGATGGACCTGAAGACCGGCGCCTATCGCTGGCACTTCCAGTCCATCCACCACGACATCTGGGACATGGACAACGTCATGGCCCCCGTCCTGCTGGACGCCCGCGTCCACGGCCGCACCCGCAAGCTGGTCGTGTACGGGAGCAAGACCGGCATGCACTACATCCTCGACCGCGCCGACGGCTCGGCCCCGCTGGGCATCGACGAGGTGCCCGTCCCGCAGGAGCCCCGGCAGAAGACCTGGCCGACGCAGCCCTTCCCGCGCCAGGGCGGCTGGACGGAGCTCACGCCGGTGCGGCAGCCGCTCGGCACGGAGGTCCCCGGCCTCCCGCACCGGGCGGTGCCGAACTACCGGATCGGCTCGCTGTTCACCCCGCACTGGGACGAGCCGATCCTCACCATCCCGGGCCACGGCGGCGGCGCCGACTGGAACCAGCAGTCCTACAGCCACAGCACCCGCCTGGTCTACACGGGCTTCGGGTACGTCGCCGCCGCGCACTCCCTGACCGAGGCGTCCAACGGCCTGCGCCCGCCGGGCGAGTACATGACGGGCGGCGTCGTGGCGGTCGATCCGAGCACGAACAGGGTGCGCTGGAAGAGGAACCTGCCGTACTCGCTGGCGCACGGCAACGGGATCCTCACCACGGCCTCCGACCTGCTGTTCATCGGCCAGCCCGACGGGAACCTGCTCTGCCTCGACGCGCGGAACGGGCGCGAGCTGTGGCGGTGGCAGACCGGGGCCGCGGTCAGCAGCTCCCCCATCTCCTACGAGATCGACGGCGAGCAGTACCTCGCGGTCTACGCGGGCGGGACGAGCATCCCGTACGGGAACTCGGCCGCCCGCGGCGACCACCTGTGGGCCTTCAAGCTCGGCGGCACCGTGCCGCCGGCCGCCACCCCGCCCGCGCCCGTGGTCCGGCGGCCGGTCTCCGGCCAGCCGGTGGACGGCAGCGCGGTCGGCAACACCGTCGTGCTCGCCCGCGTGTACGAGAACGGCCAGGTGGGCGCGGTCGAGTCCACGGCCGTGAACGCGATGGCGCCCACCCACCTGCGGGTGCCCGCGGGCACCACGGTGACCTTCGTCAACCCCGCGGACAACGTCAACGTGCACGGGGCCACGCAGTTCTTCGAGGGGCTGTTCGACGTGCGGCTGAAGCCGGGCGAGTCGTTCCAGTACACCTTCACCAAGCCGGGCGAGTACTTCTTCAACGACTCCTACAGCCCGCGCCCGACGGGCAAGATCGAGGTCCTGCCCGCCTGACCTCGGTCAGGGCGCGATCAGCGCGACGTCGGGGCCGTGCGACGGGAACCGTTCGAGCACCAGCGGATCGTGGCCGGCGACCACCAGCTCGGGGCCGCCGGCCAGCTCCTTGATCCGGTCGAAGGCGCCGTACATCCCGGTCATGCTGTGCAGGATCGGGAAGGGGCGGTCGCCCTCGATGTTCTCGTAGAAGTGGCTGGCGTCGGAGGCCAGCACCACGTGGCCGCGCGCGGTCTCGACCCGCACCACCTGCATGCCCGCGGTGTGCCCGCCGACCAGGTGGACGCTCAGGCCGGGCACGACGAAGGCGTCGCCGTCCACCGCCCGCACGCGGCCCTCCTTGCCGGCCGCCCGCAGGTCCGCCAGGTCGTCGTCCTCCAGCAGCCAGCGCTCGCGGGTGATCCGCTCGGCCCAGGGGCCGCTCCAGTAGTCGAGCTCGGCCTGCTGCACGACGTAAGCGGCCCGGGTGAACTCGCGGGCGGTGCCGGTGTGGTCGTAGTGCAGGTGGGTCAGCACCACGTGGTCGACCGACTCCGCCGTGACGCCCAGCTCGGCCAGCGCCGCCACGGGCGAGCAGCGGTAGTCGATGCCCTCGACCCGGGCCGCCCGTCCCGGCGCGATGCCGGTGTCGACGACCACGGTGTGCTCGTCGGAGACCGCCAGCCACACGTAGTAGGCGGTCGGGTGGGAGCGCTCGCCGCCGGGCTCGTAGCCGTGGAAGTGCTCGCCGCGCTTCGCGTAGCGCTGGGCGTAGCGCACGGCGTAGACGCGGAAGCGGCTCACGCCTTCACCCCTTGGATGGGCGTGCGGCCGAGCTGCTCGGTGGGGATCCGGTAGGTCTCCTTCGCGGTCGCCACGGCGGCCACGTTGATCAGGCACAGCGCGGCGGTGATGAGCGAGACGCCGAGCCAGCTGCCCTGGCCGGTGCCGGCCACGGCGGTGGCGATCGTGGGCGCGAAGCCCGCGATGGCGAAGCCGATCTGGGTGCCGATCGCCATGCCCGACAGGCGGACCCGGGTGGTGAACATCTCGCCGTAGAACGCCGGCCAGACCGCGCTGGTCGCGCTGTGCACGATCCCGAACATCACGATGCCGGCGACGAAGATCAGGACGTAGTTCCCGACGGAGATCGACCACAGGTAGGCGAACATGAGGATCGCGCAGCCGAGCGAGCCGCCGACGAACACCGGCTTGCGGCCGATCCGGTCCGACAGCCTGCCCCACAGCGGGATCGAGATCACCGCGGCGACGTTGGCCAGCACGCCGACCCAGAGCATGGGGCTGCGCTCCAGGTGCATGGTGTTGACCGCGTACGACAGGGCGTGCACGGTGAAGATCGTGCTGACCGAGGCGATGACCGCGGCCACGACCACGCGCAGCACGTCCCGCCACTGCTCGCGGAACAGCACGAGCAGCGGCATCTTCGCCACGGTGTTGGTGGCGACCTCCTGCTCGAAGGCCGGGGTCTCCTCCAGCGTCCGCCGGATGACCAGGCCGACGGCGGCCACCACGATGCTCAGCCAGAACGGCACCCGCCAGCCCCAGCTCAGGAGCTGGTCCTCGGGCAGCGCCGCGATCGGCAGGAAGATCGCGGTGGCGATGATCTGCCCGGCCTGGGTGCCGTTGAGGGTGAAGCTCGTGTAGTACGCGCGCCGGCCCTCGGGGGCGTGCTCCAGCGTCATGGAGTTCGCGCCGGCCTGCTCGCCGGAGACCGAGAAGCCCTGCAGCAGGCGGAGGGTCACGAGCAGGATCGGCGCCAGCATGCCGACGTCGTCGTAGGTGGGCAGGCAGCCCACCAGGAACGTGGAGGCGCCCATCATCACCAGCGTGGTGACGAGCACTTTCTTGCGGCCGAAGCGGTCGCCCACGTGCCCGAGCACGAAGGCGCCCACCGGCCTGGCCAGGTATCCGACGCCGAAGGTGGCCAGGGCCAGGAGCGTGCCGGTGCCAGGCGAGCTGGACGGGAAGAAGATCTTGCTGAAGACCAGAGCGGCGGCGGTGCCGTAGATGAAGAAGTCGTAGTACTCCAAGGCACTACCGATCCAGGCCGCTATTGCCGCTTTGCGAGGTTTGCCCTGCACCGTCACGCTATGCTCCTCACGGTGGAAATGGGGGGTTAGTGCGGTGTCAGGAAACTAACTCACTGGTTCGTACATTACAAGAGTGTTGCCGCACGGTCACCTGGTCTATCCGCTCTCAGTTGCCGCCGCCCTGGCCGCGCAGGTAGGCGACGATCATCTCCCCGACCATCCTGCGCAGCCGGGCGCGGTGCCGCGGCGCGGTCATGTCGCGCCCGAACAACGCCTCGAACGTGTGCTGATTGGCCACCCGGAAGAAGCAGAAGGAGCTGATCAGCATGTGCACGTCGATCGCGTCGGCCTCGGTCACGAAGTCGCCGGACTCCTGCCCGGCGTCGAGGATGCGGGAGATCACGTCGAGCACCGGCGTGCCGAGGTTCGCCAGGGCCTCGGACTTGCGGATGTGCTCGGCCTGGTGGACGTTCTCGATGGCGACCAGCTTGATGAAGTCGCGATGCTCGTCGTGGTGGTCGAACGTCAGCTCGGCCAGCGTGCGGATGGCCTCGACCGGGGCCAGGTGCTGCACGTCGACCGTCCGCTCGACCGCCCGCACCTCGGCGTACGCCTTCTCCAGCACGGCGATGTAGAGCCGCTCCTTGCTGCCGAAGTAGTAGTAGATCATGCGCTTGGTCGTGCGCATGCGGGCGGCGATCTCGTCGACTCGCGCGCCCGCGTATCCGTGCCGGGCGAACTCCTGTTGCGCCACCTCGAGGATCTCCGCCTTGGTGCGATCGGCGTCGCGCTGGCGATCGGCGGCACCTGACGGGGGCGAGGCGGAAACAGTCACACGGTCATCCTAGTTACCGCCGGAATGCTGTACGGCGAGGCGGATGGGCGCATTGGCGGCGCCGTACCCGTCGTATCCGCCGATCCGCTGGACGATCTCGAAGAAGACCCGTCCCACGGTGACGGTGTACAGGTGCAGGAACTCGCCTCCGCGCTCGTCCCGGTCGTAGAGCACGCCGAGGTCGCGCAGCTCGGGATCGACCTCGTAACGGGCGTCCAGGTCGTCGTAGTAGTTCCCGGGGATCGGCAGGAGCAGCTCGGGGTGCTCCGTACGCAGCCTGCGGGCCACCGCGACGAGGTCGTCGCACGCCAGCGCGACGTGCTGCCAGGGGATGTCGCCCGCGCCGACCTGCGCGATGTTCAGCACCATGCGCACGGCGCCGCCGGGGGCCGACATGGCCTTGCTGCGCAGCAGCCCGTACGGGTCGGGCAGCTCCAGGCTGCCCTGCGGGCTCAGCCCGAGCACGGTCCGGTAGAACAGCTCCCCCTCGTCGAAGTAGTGCCACGGCTGCGTGAGCGCCACGTGGTCGATGCCGGTGATCTTCCCGGGGACCGGCGCCTCCGGCGCGAAGTCGGACAGCCACGAGCCGTCGCAGAAGAAGATCTCGGTGCCGTCCGGCGCGGCGACGGCGTCCAGCCGGGCCTCCTCCGGCGCCCGCTCGCGCGGCAGCACCGGCGACAGCAGCGACTCGGCGTGCTTGACCGCGCCGGCCGGATCGGGGCTGTCCAGGCCGATCGCGACCAGCGCGGGAGCCTCGCCCGTGGCGTTCAGCAGCAGCCGCGCGCCGCCCTGCTCCCACAGCTCGACCGGTTTCGTGGGATGCGTCCCGGTACGCGCGAAGCCGAGCGCGGCCAGCACCCCGCCGAGCGAGCCGCCGCCCGTCGATCCGGTGCCTGACGAGCCCGTGCCCGACGTGCCGCCGCCCGGCGAGCCGGTGCCCGCCAGCTCGGCGAAGGCGAACCCGGACGGGATGGCCGGATGCGCGAATCCGCGCGCGGCGCCTCCTGGCGGGCTTCCCAGCCGGGCCGCCGCCGGGTCCCCCAGCGTGTCCTCCAGGGCGATGAGCGAGCGCATGCCGTCCCGCGCCGTGCGCCTGGTGTCGGCCTGCCGGAAGTGGTCGTTGAACACCTCCAGAGACAGCGGGCCCGCGTACCCGGCGTTGAGCGTGTGGCCGACCAGCCCCGACACGTCGAAGTTGCCCTGGCCGGGGAAGCAGCGGTAGTGACGGCTCCACTGGAGCACGTCCATGGCCAGCAGCGGGGCGTCCGCGAGCTGCAGGAAGAAGATCTTCTCGCCGGGGATGGCCTCGATGCCGATCGGGTCGGAGCCGCGCGAGAGGATGTGGAAGCTGTCCAGGCACACGCCCAGGTTCGGGTGATCGGCCATGCGCACCACCCGCCAGGCGTGCAGATACTCGTTGACGTGCCGGCCCCAGGCCAGCGCCTCGTACGCGATGCGGATCCCGTGCCCGGCGGCCAGCTCGGCCAGCAGCCGCAACTGCTCGGCGGCCAGGTCGTCGCCGCCGATCGCGCCCGGCGAGACGTTGGAGCAGACCAGCAGCAGGTCCGCGCCGAGGCGCTCCATCAGCCGGAACTTGTGCTCGGCCCGGCGCAGATTCCGCGCCAGCAGGTCGGCGGGCACCGACTCGAAGTCGCGGAAGGGCTGGTAGAGGTCGATCGACAGGCCCAGGTCGGCGGCGCGGGCCCGGATCGCCTCGGGGGGCAGCGGGCAGGCCAGCAGGTCGTTCTCGAAGATCTCCACTCCGTCGAATCCGGCGGCGGCGATGGCCGCCAGCTTCTCGGTCAGCGTGCCGCTCACCGACACGGTGGCGATGGACTTGCGCATCGCATGCTCCTTCAGAGGTCAGACGGCGACGAGATCGGTCAGGTGGGCGAGCATCCGCTCGGCGTCCGGCTCCCGGCCGGTGAACAGCCGGAAGGCGTGCACGGCCTGGAAGACGACCATGCCGCCGCCGTCCAGCGTCCGGCAGCCGAGCGCCCGCGCGTGCCGCAGCAGCTCGGTCTCCAGCGGCCGGTACACGATGTCGGCCACCCACAGGCCCGGATGCAGCAGCTCGGCGGGCAGCGGCAGCCCCGGATGGTGGGCCATCCCGGTCGGGGTGGCGTGCATCAGGCCGTCCGCCGCGGCGAGGAGCGCGGGCAGCTCGGCCTGGAGCGCGTGGCGGGCGCGTCCCGCGCCGAAGCGGCCGGCCAGCTCGCCGGCCAGGGCGCGGGCTCGCGCAGGGTCCGCGTCGACGACGGTGACCAGGTCGGCGCCCAGGGTGAGCAGCGCGTGCGCGACCGCGGCCCCCGCGCCGCCCGCGCCGAGCTGCACGACCCGATGCGTGGGCGCGTCGGGCAGGGCGCGGGCGAACGACTCGGCGAACCCCGTCCAGTCGGTGTTGTGGCCCACGGCCCGATCGCCGTCGAAGACGACCGTGTTGACCGCGCCGAGCATGCGGGCGTCCGGCGACAGCTCGTCCAGGTGCGGGATGACGCTCTGCTTGCACGGATGGGTGATGTTCAGGCCGTCGAAGCCGAACCGGCGGGCCGTGCGGACCAGGTCGCCCACGTCGAGCCCCAGCCGGTCGGTGTCGAGCAGCCGGTAGACGTAGTGCAGCCCGTGGTGGGCGGCCTCCTGCTCGTGCAGCGGCGGGCTCAAGGAAGGGCCGATGCCCGCGCCGATCAACCCCACCAGGAACGAGGCCATCAGTCTTTCCTTTCCAGCAGGTGCGAAAGATGCGTGAGCGCCAGCGCGTACCCCTGGGCGCCCGCGCCGCAGATCACGACGTCGGCGACCTCCGACACGTACGACCGGTGCCGGTAGGACTCACGCCGGTGGATGTTGGTCAGGTGCACCTCGATCGTCGGCAGCGCCACGGCGGCCAGGGCGTCGCGCAGGGCCACGGAGGTGTGCGTGTAGCCGCCGGCGTTGATCACGATCGCGGACCAGCCCGGCTCGTGGATGGCGTCGATCAGCACGCCTTCGTGGTTGCTCTGCCGGCAGTCCGCCGTCAGCCCGTGGGCCGCGGCGGTGTCATAACAGAGCGCTTCGACGTCCGCCAGCGTGGCGCCCCCGTACAGGTGCGGCTCGCGGCGGCCGAGGAGGTTGAGGTTGGGCCCGTTCAGGACCAGTACGCGCGACATGATTCCCTAATGTACGTACTAGTGAGTTAGGTGGCTAGACGTCGTAAGACCCTCTTGACTTTGCGAGCGTACTCGCGGAACTTTATGGACTATCTAGTTCGTACCCTATGAACGGAGTCCCCGTGACGGCGATCGGCTCCCCCTTGACCCTGGGACCCGCACGCCTGCGCAACCGCCTGGTCTCCGCCCCGATGGAGCGCAACTACTGCGAGATCGACGGCACCGTCACCGATCGCTACGTCGCCTATCTGAGCCGGCGGGCGCGCGGCGGCGCCGCCCTGGTGTTCTCCGAGGCGAGCTACGTCCGGGGCGACGGCAAGGGCCGGCTGCGCCAGATGGGCGTGGACACCGACGCGCGCATCCCCGGGCTGGCCCGGCTCGCCGCCGCCGTCCGCGCCGAGGGCGCGCTGTTCGGCGTGGAGCTCAATCACGGCGGCCGGACCGCCCAGGGCGCGGTCAGCGGCTTCCGGCCGGTCGCGCCCTCCCCCGTCCCGTGCCTGCCAGCCGGCGGCGAGCTGCCGCTGGAGCTGGCGACCGAGGAGGTGTACGACCTGGTCGAGGCGTACGGCGCGGCCGCCGGACGCTGCCGCGAGGCGGGCGTGGACGTGCTCTCCATCCACGGCGCGCACGGCTACCTGGTGCACCAGTTCCTGTCACCGGCCCGCAACCTGCGCACCGACGAGTTCGCCGACCCGGCCCGCTTCCTCGACCTGGTCGTCGAGGCGGTGCGGGAGCGGGCCGGACGGGACGTGGCGGTCGGCCTCAGGATCTCCGCCTTCGAGGGATTCGACGGCGGGCTGAGCGCGGAGCGCACCTTCGAGCTGATCTCCGGCGCCCGGCTGGACCTGCTGGACTTCCTCGACGTCTCCGCGGGCTCCTACGAGGCCGGGCAGTGGATCATCCAGCCGGGCGAGTGGGAGCGCGGCCTGCTCGCGCCGTACGCCGAGCCCTACCGCGCGCTGGGCCTGCCGGTCGGCGTCGCCGGGCGGATCAGCACCCCGGAGAGCGCCGAGGCGATCGTGGCCGGCGGCCGGGCCGACTTCGTCTCCATGGCCCGCACGCTGCACGCCGACCCCGACTTCCCGCGTCGCGTGCTCGCCGGCGAGCCGTACCGGCCCTGCATCGCCTGCAACTACTGCATCGACCGGCTCGGCAGCGGCGAGCCCATCCCCTGTTCAGTCAACCCGCAGGCGGGCCGCGAGCATCTCGGCCCGCCGGGCGCGCCGGCCGAGAAGGCGTCGGTGCTGGTGATCGGCGCGGGCCCGGCCGGCCTGGAGACGGCGCGGCTCCTGGCCGGGCACGGCCACCGCGTGCGGGTGCTGGAGCGCGCGGAGCACGTGGGCGGCCGGTTCGCTCTGGCCGCCGGCCTGCACGACCATCCCGAGTACCGCCGCATCCTGGAATGGTGCGCCGCGGAGCTGGACCGGCTCGGCGTCACCGTCAGCACGGGCACCCCGGTGGCCGGGGAAACCCTGTCCCGGCACGACGTGGACGCCCTCGTCCTGGCCACGGGCGGCGAGTGCCACCGTCCCGACCTGCCCGGCATCGGGCTCCCGCACGTCATCGACGTACGGGACTGGCTCGCCCGCGGCGAGCCCGCTCCTGCAAGCTGCGTCGTCTGGGGTGCCGACCGCGAGGGCGTCGCCGTCGCCGGCCGGCTCGCGAGCGACGGCTCCCGCGTGCTGCTCATCGGCGCCCAGCCCGAGCTCGCTCCCGACGTGGGCCGCCGCGCCAAGATCCTGTCGGTGCCCCGGCTGCTGGCGAACCCGGAGGTACGCGTCCTCCTGGAGTCGGCGGTCGTCGCCGTCGAGCCCGACCGGCTGCTCGTCCGCACCGGCGGCCGCGAGGAGTGGGTGCCGGCGTCCGGCCCGCTGCTGGTGTCGCAGGGCGTCGTCCCACGGACCGGCCTGCTCGCCGCCTGCCGGGCCAGGGAGCCCCGGCTCGGGGTGTACGTCGTCGGGGACGCCGGCGGCGGCGGCTCCCTGTACGACTGCTTCGTCACGGCCGAAGCGGTGACCCGCTCGATCGCCGAAGCCCTGGCCGGCGGCGCGTTGCCCGCCGGGGGCCCGGCCGCTACGTTCTGACCTGTGCACTTGAGCCAGACGACGCCGGACGGGACCTGATGCACCGGCAGGACCAGGAGGCGGCCGTGCTGGCGGCCCTGTCCCGCGAGGGTTTCGTGGAGACGCTGGACTGGCGGCCCGTGCGGTTCGTCGTCACCGCGCCGGACGGGCGGGAGATCGACCTGCATCCGCTGGTCTTCGCCGCCGACGGGTCGGCGGAGCAGGCCGCGCCGGAGCCGCAGCGCCCGTTCGCCTATCCCGCCTCCTGCTTCGTCTCCGGCACCATCGAGGGCGCGAGCGTCCCGTGCCTGTCGGCCGCGCAGCAGGTCCACTTCCACCAGGGCTATCAGCCGTCGGACCGTGACCGGCACGACATGGCGCGGCTGCGCCGCGTCTTCGGGATCGCGACCCACTTCTGACCCTCGCGACGGGCCCCGCGCGGTGGCGGACAGGGCGCGTCTACTTTCCGTCAATGATCTGTCAACATCCGGGCCCTATCTTCGTGCGCCATGTCCAGTCAACAGGTTGCGGAAGAACGCACCGATATATCCCCGCGCACCGAGCGCGACCCCTCCCCGGAGGACGGAGAAGACAGAGGCAGCGTGCTCGCGCTGCTCGAACGCATCAGTTCCGTCATCGTCCCCATCGGCGTGACGCTCTATGCGGTGCTCTATCTCGGCGTCTCCGAGATGTACGGCGTGTTCGGCATCAACCCGCAGCAGGCCGGCGTCGACCAGTCCGTCCTCCTGGGCCGGCTCATGGGCACCCTGATCCTGATGCTGCTGGTCATCCTGCCCACGCTCGGCCTCATCGTCGGGCTGTGCTGGGTGGCCGACAAGCTGACCGGCGGCGCGCTCGGCCGGCTGGTCGGAGCCATCCGGCGGCGGCCGTGGCTCGCCGCCCTGCTCGCCGCGTTGTGGTGCGGCGCGACGTACCGGGGACTGTTCGTCATCTTCGGCAGCCCCGATCTGTTCATCATGGTCGTCATCGCGGTGGGGCTCGGCGTGCTGACGTTCCTGGTCCCGTTGCGGCTGATGCGCCGCCGGCCGGTCGGGCGCGCCGCGACGAAGGTCCTGGTCAGCGCCCTCACCAGCATCGGCCTGGGCTTCCTGCTGATCCTGGCGATGGTCCAGGGCGCCGTCGAGGTGCGGGAGACCGGCCAGGCCAACGAACTGCTCTCGTTCGTCGGCTTCCAGGACCAGTGGACCATCATCAAGAACGCCGAGGACGACAAGCCGCTCTACGACGGCCGCTGGATGATGCTGCTCGGCGAGAGCGACGGCACGTACATCTTCTACGACTGCGACAAGCTCGAGACCTTCCGCCGGCCCATGGAGACGACCAACCTCTCCGCCCTCCAGCTCGACCCCGAGCGGGAGGAGGGCTACACCTGCGGCGATCTCGCTGCCGACTAGAGCCCGCGTACCGCGCCGGGGACGGGCGCCCTGCCGATGGCCGGGCGAGATACGCCGCACGTGCCGTCGGCCGCATTACGGCTCCGTCCTGTGGACGGAGCCGTAATCACGGACAGGGGTGGGTCGCGGCGGGGCTCAGCAGACGAGCAGCGGGTTGGTGTCGCTGGGGAAGTCCTTAGGCCGAGGTGGCGCCGCGGGGGCTGCTCGTGGCGCCGGTCACGGGCAGGTCCGGCGGCTCCTCCGCCAGCAGGGCCCGTACGTCGTCCGCGTCGGGGAGGTCCTGCCGCCCCAGGATCGCCAGAGCCTCGGTGAGGCAGGCCCTGGCCCGGCTGCACCGGCCGAGCTCGGCGAGCGCCCGCCCGAGCACGGTGAGCACCTTGCCGCGGATCCACACCTGGTCCGCCTCCGTCAGGATGGCCAGGGCCGCCTCGGCGTGGTCGGCGGCGTGGTCCGGGCGGCCCGTGACGAGGTAGGTCTCGGCCATCCTGCGGAGGGTGAGCCCTTCCCAGGTGTACTGCTTGAGCCGCCGGAACTCCTTGCGGCCCTCCACGAAACGGGCGAGCGCCTCCTCGTGGCGGCCGGACGCGTCCAGCGCGACCGCCAGCTGGTAGAGGATCTGCGGGTTCGGCCGGCCGCCGCCCAGCTCGCGCGTGATGCCCACGGCCAGCTCCGCGACCTCCACCGCCGCGTCGCCCCGGCCGGCCTCGCCCAGCACGAGCGCCAGGTTGCCCAGCACGACGGCCTCGGACGAGCGGTGGCCGAGTGCGCGCCAGACGCCGATCGCCTCGTTGTACATCGCGATCGCCTCGTCGTACGACCGCTTGTCGTGGGCGATCATGGCGAGCAGGTTGACCGCGTAGGCGTGATCCACCGCGAAGTCGCCGGCGGAGCTGAGGCTTCGTACGACCCGGGCCTCCTCGATCGCCTCCTCGGTCGCCTTGCGGGCGTAGAGGATCTCGCCGCGCTTGCGCCGGGCGTACACCTCGGCGGCCAGGTCCCCGGCACGGGCCGCGGTCTCGACGAGCCGGTCGGCCGCGTGCTCGTAGCCGGTGGTGTCCGACTCGAAGTCGAAGATCTGGGACATCATGTCGATCAGCGACACCGCGTCGTGCAGCGCCCCGCCCGGCGTCTCGGCGACCTGGTGCAGGCAGGCGAGCATGCCCTGCTCCTCGGCCTGCCCCCAGTCGAGCCCGGCGTCGAGATCCGCGAACGACGGCTCCGGGCGGGCCGTCCTGACCGCGTCGAACATCGGGTCGCCCGGGTACATCATGCGGTAGATCGCCGCCATCGCGCCGCGGTAGCAGCCGAGCAGCCGGTCGAGAGCCGCCCGCCGGACCTTCTCGTCGTCCTCGTCCTCCAGCCGGCACCTGGCGAAGATCTTCAGCAGGTCGTGGTGGCGGTAGCGGCCGGGCGCGGACGGCTCCATCATGTGCACGTTGACAAGAGCCTCGCAGAGCTCCTCGGCCTCCTCCTCGTCCACGTCCAGCACGGCCGCCGCCACCGACGACGACAGGTCGGGCGCGTTCGGGACCGACAGCAGCCGGAACGCCGCCGCGTTCGCCGCGTCGAGCTGGTCGTACCCGAGGGCGAACGTCGCCTCCACGGCCAGGTCGTCCACCCGCAGCTCGGCCAGCCGGCGGCGCTCGTCGGCCATCCGGTCGCGCATCCTGGCCAGGCTCCAGCCCGGCCGCGCGGCGAGCCGCGAGGCCACGATCCTGATCGCCAGCGGCAGGTACGCGCACGCCCTCATCAGGTCGTACGCCGCCTCCCGCTCGGCCGCCACCCGCTCCTCGCCCACCACCTTGGCCAGCAGCGCCAGCGCCTCGTCCGGATGCATGGCCCGCAGGTCGAGGTGGTGCGCGCCGGAGAGCCCGGCCAGCCGCGCCCGGCTGGTCACCAGCACCGCGCAGCCGGCGGCCCCCGGGAGCAGCGGGCGCACCTGCACCGCGCTCGCCGCGTTGTCCAGCAGCACCAGCACCCGCCGCTCCGCCAGCACCGACCGGTACAGGGCGGCCCGTTCGCCCAGATCCTCGGAGACGGCCGTGACGTCCACGCCCAGGGAGCGCAGGAACGCGCCCAGCACGGCCTCCGGCGCCAGCGGGTGCGGCCCCGCCCCCTGGAGGTCCACGAAGAGCTGGCCGTCGGGGTAGCCGGGGGCGAGCCGGTGCGCCACGTGGACGGCCAGGGTGGTCTTGCCCATGCCCCCCGCGCCCGCCACGGCCGAGATGACGAGCGCCGATCCGTTCCCCGAGCGCAGCGCCCGCAGCACCTGCTCGATGTCCGGCTCCCTGCCGGTGAAGTCCGTCATGTCGGCGGGGAGCTGGCGCGGCACCGGCTGCCCGGCCGTGGCCCCGCCCTGCTCCGGCTCCGCCTCCAGCCCGGGGTCCGCCGTGATGATCCTGCGGTGGAGCTCGGCCAGGTCCGGGGACGGGTCGATGCCGAGCTGCTCGGCCAGCAGATCACGGGTGTCGGTGAACACCCCGATCGCCTCCGCCTGCCGGCCTGACCGGTACAGCGCCAGCATCAGCAGGCCCGCGAGGCGTTCCCTGGTCGGGTGCTCGGCGCAGAGCACGGTGAGCTCGGCGACGACCTCCGCGTGCCTGCCCTCCTCGACGTCCTCGGCGAGCCTGCGCTCCAGCAGGGCCAGCCGCCGCTCCGCGAGGTGGGTCCGCTGCGCGTGCGCGTAGCCGCCGGCCAGCCCGGCGAGCGGCTCGCCCTGCCAGAGCGCGAGTGCCGCGGCATAGCTGTGCTCGCGTGACAGCTCGTCCAGGACCGCGAGGTCGCAGGCTCCGGTGGGCAGGGCGTACCCGTTGCCGGCCGAGACGACCGCGTCCGCGCCGAGCACGGCTCGCAGGCGGGAGACGTACGTGCGCAGGGTGCTGGTGGCGGTGCGGGGCGGATCCTCTCCCCAGAGGGCGTCGAGCAGGTGCTCGTGGCCCACCACCCGGCCCCTGGCCAGCAGCAGGACCGCCAGGACCAGCCGCTGCTGGGGTGAGCCGAGCTCCAGCTCCGACTCTCCCCGCCACGCGCGTACCGGGCCCAGCACGGAGAATCGCAGCTCAGGGTCACTCATCGGGCAACACGGCGACGCGCTCGTCTCCTCCGCGGACTGTCGCCTGCCGCGAATCGGCGAGAACCGCATCCCGCTCGCGAAGGCGTTACCTGATCAGGTGATGCATCATAGGGGACGCACATCCGGCAATGCCCGGACTATCGGACGAATCCCCTCGGCGAGCGCGATCGGCACGCCGGTCAGGGCACGACCAGCGGCACGCCGTTGGCCAGGACGTTCTCCAGCACCAGGCTCTCGACGTGCTGCACCACGCTCGGCTCCGCGGTCGTGCCGAAGTCCACGTCGGTCAGCCTGACCTCGCGGATCGGCGCGTCGGCGTAACCGCGCAGGTTGAGCGCCCGCCTGGCGGTCCGTACGGTCACGTCCCGCACGTCGATCCCGCCCACCTCCGGGTTGAAGCCGTGCCCCGGCCCCTCCTCGTAGGAGAAGTCGACGTCGATGACCGAGCCGCCGACCTGGCCGATCTCCAGGTTCCTCGCGTGGAAGCCCTCGATGAAGCCGCCGCGCACGGAGTTCGTCTTGAACCGCAGCGCGATGTCGAGGTCGGGGCTGGACATCGCGCAGTCCCTGATGAAGACCTCGCGCACGCCGCCGGACATCTCGCTGCCGATCGTCATGCCGCCGTGCCCGTCGCGGAAGGTGCAGCCCTCGACGAGGATGTACTCGCTGGGCACGTTCACCCGGCGTCCGTCGGCGTTGCGACCCGACTTGATCGCGATGCAGTCGTCCCCGGTGTCGAACGTGCAGCCGCGGATCACCACCATCCGGCTGGACTCCGGGTTGCAGCCGTCGTTGTTCGGGCCGTGCGTCTCGACCGTGACGTTCTGCACGAGCACGTTCTCCGAGAGGGTGGGATGGATCTCCCACATCGGCGAGTTGACGATGGTGACGCCCTCGATCAGCACGTCGCGGCACCGGTAGGGCTGGACGAAGGACGGGCGCAGGTAGCCGCCCTCCCCGTACGCCCGCCGCTCGACCGGCACCCCCTGCTCGGCCTGGGCGAAGAGCGCGGCCCTGGCCTCCGCCTGGCGCGGCTCGCCGGGCTCCCAGCCGTAGCTGTCCGAGCCCTTCCACGGCCACCAGTGATCGTTGTCCGCCTGCCCGTCGAGCACGCCCTGCCCGGTCACCGCGATGTTCCGCTGCCCGTAGGCGTAGATCAGCGGCGAGTAGTTGTACAGCTCGACACCCTCGAACCTGGTCAGCACCAGCGGCAGGTACGCCTTCGGGTCGGTGCTGAACAGCAGCCGGGCACCGGCGGCGACGTGCAGGTCCACGTTGCTCAGCAGGTGGACGGCGCCGGTCGCGAACCGTCCTTCCGGCACGTCCACGTGCCCGCCGCCCGCCTCGTGACACGCCCTGATCGCGGAGCGGATGGCCGCCGTGCAGTCCGTCACGCCGTCCCCGACGGCGCCGAACCTCCTGATGTCGAACCGGCGGCGCGGGAACTTCGGCCCGCGCACCCGCGCCGCGACGCGGTCGGCCCGCGCCCACGGATCGTCTCCGGTCAGTGCGTGTGCGATTTCGGGGGCGAGCGACGGGACGGCGAAGGCGGACATGGTCAAGGCGGACATGGTCATGGCGCGCATGGCGTTGCGGCGGCTCAGCATGAGGGCTCCCAACCCGCTCGGAACATCCCGGATGATATGTCGACCCCTTGCAGTGATCTAGCCGTATTCCCGACATATGGCCTGGAAACAAGCTGCAATCGGTTGCTGATCGCCTCGGCTGCGGCAGGATGTCCCCATGAGGCACTGCCGTGCATCTGGCGGGGGGTGGCGTCCGCATGACGCCTGACGACGTGGTCCGGCACACCAAGGACGTCGTGACCGAAGCGGGGGCGGCGTTCGGCCATGACCCGCTCTACCGGGCCCGCGGGCGGCAACTCGGGCTCTCCCGCTGGCCGTTCTACTTCGGCGGCCGGGCCGGGGTGCTCGGCGAGGTCGGGCCCGAGGTCGTCGCCGCCGCCTGCGGATTTTTTGCGCCCGATCTCGTACACGACTCGTGGGACGCGGCCAGGGCCGCGCTCCCGCTCGCCGCCATCGTGCGGGCCGACGTCGAGGAGTGCGCGCGCTGGGCCCGCACCGTCTACGGCGGGCTGCCGGGGCTGGAGCGGCTGGCCGGCCTGGCCGAGATGGTCGTGGCGGCGGCGGAGCCGGCCGGGCTGCCGCTGTTCGCCGCCTGGCGCGCCCATGTCGTCCAGGACGGCGACCCGGCAGCACGTGCGGGGCTGGCGCTGCTGCGTCTGCGCGAGCACCGAGGCGGCTGCCACCTGACCGCCGTCCTGGCCCATGGGCTCACTCCGCTGACGACCATCCTGGCCGGCCCCGGGGTGGGCAAGGCCGAGGCCAACGGCTGGCGCCTGCCCTGGCCCGCCCTGCCACCGGGCTCCGCGGCCGCTCTGGTGGGAGCGCGGAGGCTCACCGACCAGCTCGCCGCCGCGCCGTACGCCGCCCTGACCCCCGCCGAACGCGCCGACCTGGTCGATCTCCTGGGCCAGGTCGGCGAGGCTCACCGGCGACATCGCCAGAGCCTCGCCGCCGGCACCGACCTGAAGTGACAGGAGCTGACGGGAGCTGACGGGAGCTGACGGGATCAGGGCAGCGCGTAGCCCAGCAGTTGCTCGTAGATCAGGCCCTCGCAGTTGGCGTTGTCGGTGACGAGGTGGTCGCCGCTCGCCGCGCGGCAGCGGTAGAGCGGGACCGAGCCGGAGACCTGCGTGGTGTGGACGTGCCCGACCGGGCCCATCGCGAACTGGCCCTCGCAGCCGGGGTCACGCGTGAGCAGGGTGTGGGCGCCGACCTTGCATTCGTAGAGCGGCACCGTGCCGGCGGCCTGGTTGCGCAGCAGCCGCCAGGTGCGCTCCTGGGTGAAGCCGGCCGGCAGCAGGCGGGAGCTGGCCACGTGCCCCTTGCTCGCGTTGTAGCCGCGGCGGAGCCGGGTGTGGGGCAGGTCCTCGAAGCCGCACGACAGCTGTGGCGGCGACAGGTCGTTCCGGTTCGCCAGTGCCCAGGTGGCCCAGGCCGGCTTGGCGGACCCGTCGGCCCGCCGCAGGCCCACGCCCAGCCCGGCGGCCGTCTCGTCGGGATGGTCGGACATGCGGTGCCAGATGTAGCTCTCGATGCCCGGCGTGCCGAGCACGTTGCGGAAGGAGTTGCACAGCTGGGAGGACTGGGCGGACTCCGACGACGGCGACAGCGAGTTGACCCCGCTCTCGGTGAGCTGCACCTGCCAGGCCGACGGCGTGCTCGGGAACTGCTGCCGCAGCCAGCCCAGCAGGACACCGAGGTTGCCGTAGGTGACCCGCGGGAAGTCGTCGGCGGAGAACGCGGGCGCCAGCAGGTTCGGCGGGTACGGGTGGTAGGCCACCCGCCAGGCCCGGCCGCCGGCGCGGGCGGCGAGGCCGCGGAGCACGGTCATGCCCGACAGCTTGGCCTCGGAGCTCGCGGGCTGGTCGTAGGCCGTGCCGAAGTAGTGGTCGAGCGAGGTCAGCACCTTGGCCGTGGACTGCTGCGCGATGATCGCGTCGTAGGCGGCGTTGTAGACGGAGGCGATCGTGTTCAGCCAGGCCGTGGTGTCGCACGCCGTGCCCTGGCCGCAGCCGATGTCGAACCAGGCGTTGCTGTTCACCTCGTTCATGATGACGAAGTCGGCGATGCGGCCGTTGCCGTGCTGCCCGTCGTAGCGCTGGGCGAGCATGCCGGCGAAGCGTCCGTACTCGGCGGGGTCGTTCGGCACGCAGAACAGCTCGAACCCGGGGGCGGCCGGTGTGCAGACGCGGCCCTGCCTGGCCCAGGCGGGGGTGCCGTAGACGACGGCGGTGACGACGAGGCCGCGGCTCGTCCAGTCCTTGATCGCGGCGTCGACGGCGGAGCTGACCGTGTAGCAGCGTCCGCCGAACTCCTGGGCGCCCGCCGCGCAGGGCGGCGTCTTCACGCTGGGCTCCCAGTCGGCCCAGATGAGGTTCATGGCGACGCCGCCGGTGTTGTTGCCGGCGATCTCGTTCTTGTCCGGCCAGAAGTCGGGCTGCAGGCCCTTGATGCGGTAGTCGGATCGAGTCGGGTACGGGAGCGCGGCAGCGGCCTGCGCGGGCGCGGCTCGTGCGGGCCTAGCTTGCGCGGGCCCGGCCTGTGCGGGCGCGGCCTGTGCGGTTTGTGCGGGCCTGGCTTGTACACGCGCGGCTTGTGCGGCCTGTGCGGGTCCGGCGGCGAGCTGGCCGGCGAGGAGTAAGAGGAAGACGGCGAGATGGACGACCCAGCGCATGAGACCTCCTGAATTTAAACGTCTCAACAATGACCCGGGAACGGGCACCGGGCAACCCCCAGTTATCTGGGCAGCTTGCCGTTGAAACGTGTCTAGGCGGTCGTCGAGGCCCTGACCACCAGCTCGGGCTGGAAGACGATCTCCTGATGCCAGTGGCTCGCGTCGCCCCTGGCGTCGGTCAGCAGCAGCTCGGCCGCCGCCTGGCCGAGCTGATGCTTCGGCTGGCGGACCGAGGTGAGCGACGGCGACAGCAGCGCCGCGAACTCGACGTCGTCGTAGCCCATGACCGCCATGTCGTGCGGAACCCGGACGCCGCGCTGCTCCAGCCCGCGCAGCGCGCCCAGCGCCACGGTGTCGTTGACGCAGAACAGCGCCGTCGGCCGGTGCTTGCCGGGCAGCCGCTCCAGCGCGGCCTCGCCCTCCCGGGGGGTCAGCGCGGGCAGGGTGATCTCGGTGATCACCTCGGCCGGGTCGAGCCCGGCCGCGCGGACCGCCTTGATCAGCCCTTCCCTGCGGTCGGCGCACTGCCGCACGATCGACGGCCCGTTGAAGAAGCCGATGCGCCGGTGGCCGAGCGAGAGCAGGTGCGCGCCGGCCAGCTCGCCGCCCCTGACGTTGTCGACCGCGACCGCGCAGAGCTGCGAGTCGGGGTCGGGCCGGTCGAGCAGCACCATGCCGATCCCGCGCCTGCGCAGCTCCACCAGGTGGGAGATGTCCTGCCCCGCGGGCGTGATGAGGATGCCGGGCACGCGGTGCTGCTCGAGGATCTGGAGGTAGTAGGCCTCCTTCTCGATCGAGTCGCTGGAGCTGCACAGCACCAGCAGCAGCTCCTCCTGCGACAGCCGGGTCTCGATGCCGGGCAGCACCTCGGAGAAGAACGGGTTGCCGATGTCGCGCACCATGACGCCCACCGAGCGGCCGGAGCCGCCGCGCAGCTGCCGGGCGGGCGCGCTGGGCACGAAGCCGAGCGCCTTGATCGAGGCCCTGACCCGGCGCAGCGTCCGCTCCGCGACCAGCTCGGGCCGGTTGAGCACGTTGGAGACCGTGCCCACGGACACGCCCGCATGGGCCGCGACGTCGACCATGCTGAGCCGACGGCGCTCGCCCGGCTTGTGGATGTCGATCACCGGCGGACAGCCCTTCTGATCACACGGTAGGTGGGTCACCAGTCTATCTGTTGAAATGTTTCAGAGAAGTGACGTCCCCACGACGGCCGGTCGGCGGAGCATTGACGGAGAGACCTCGCGTTGCTTACGGTGCCTTCGATTGAAATGTTTCAATATCTGGAGGTCACTCATGAATCTGGCCGTGACCGATCTGCGGGTGGACGGACTGGCCGAGCCGCTGGGCCTGGACACGGGCGCCCCGGCGTTCTCGTGGCGGCTCGCCGGGGCCGGGCGTGGGCGGGCGCAGAGTGCGTACCGGCTGGTGGTGGCACGGGAGTGCGACCCCGTTGACGACCCCGTCGGCGGCCCCGTCGACGAGAACGCAGACGAGAACGCTGACGAGAGCGTGGGCGCGGGACGGGTCTGGGACAGTGGCGTCGTGACCTCGGCCGCTACGTACGACATCCCGTACGCCGGCGCGGAGCTGCGCCCGCGGACCCGCTACCAGTGGCGGGTGCGGGTGGCCGACGAGAGCGGCGCCTGGTCGGGGTGGAGCCCGGCGCACTGGTTCGAGACCGGGCTGATCGACGCCACCGGCTGGACGGCGGACTGGATCGGCACGCCGGCGGTGCCGGGGTCGCAGCGGTTGCCGTCGTTGGACAACGTGCCGCGCATCTGGGTGGCCGACCGGCTCGGGCCGTCCGCGTCGGCGACGGGGGCGTTCCGTACCCGGTTCGCCGTGCCGGGCGGCGCGCGGCCGTTGTCGGCGTGGCTGGTGATCGGCGGCGGGTCCGGCGTCGAGGTGCATCTCAACGGAGTGCCGGTGCCGGGTGAGACACGGGACGGGGCATTCGTCGCCGACGCGGGCGACCTGGTGGGCCCCGGCGAGAACGTGCTGGCGATCAGGTCCGGCGGGTCGGGGCTGTGCGTGCGGCTGGAGGTCGTCGTCGAGGGCCGGCCGGTGCTGCCGCAGCTCGTGCCGGTGGCCGGGGAGACCGCGGTGACCGTGACGTCGAGCGGCCGGTGGCGGACCAGTGACGACCCGGCCGCCGGGTTCGAGCGGCCGGGGTTCGACGACTCCGGGTGGGCGCTGGCGGAGGAGACCGGGCTGCACGGCGACCCGCCGCACGGCCGCGCGGCGATCGGCGACCGGCCCAGCCCCTACCTGCGGCGCGAGTTCGACGTGCCATCGCCGGTGCGCAGGGCCAGGCTGTACGCGACCGCGCTCGGCGTCTACGAGACGCATCTGAACGGGGTCCGGGTGGGCGCCGACCACCTCGCGCCCGGCTGGACCGACTACCGCCACCGCGTCACGTACCAGACCTACGACGTGACGGCGCTGGTGTCGGAAGGGCGCAACGCGCTCGGCGCGATCCTCGCCGACGGCTGGTACGCGGGCAACATCAGCTGGTTCGGCCCCTTCCAGTACGGCAGGCGACTGGCCTTTCGCGCCGAGCTGGAGATCCTGCACGACGACGGCACCGTGACCAGGGTGTGCACCGACCCGGAGTGGCGGGCGGGGTCGGGCGCGATCCGCTACGCCGACCTGCAGAACGGCGAGCGCCAGGACCTGGCCGCCGAGCCCTCCGGCTGGACGGCGCCCGGGTTCGACGACTCGGGGTGGGCGGCCGCGGTGCCCGTGAGCCCGCCCGGCGGCCGCCTGACCTCGGCCGTCGCCCCGCCGATCCGGGTGCACGAGGAGCTGGCGCCGGTGGCCGTGTGGGAGCGGCGGCCCGGCGTGTGGCTCGCGGACTTCGGCCAGAACGTGGTGGGGTGGGTCCGGCTGACCGGCCGCGCGAGCCGCGATCGGCCCGTCGTGCTGCGCCACGCCGAGGTGCTGGACCACGAGGGCGAGCTGCACCTGGCGAACCTGCGTTCGGCCAGGGCCACGGACGAGTTCCTCCCCCGCGCCCACGTGCCCGGCCCGCACGAAGGAAGAGGTACGTCCGGCCCGCACGAAGGAACAGGTACGTCCGGCCCGCACGAAGGAACAGGGACACCCGGCCCGCACGAAGGCGGGGCGGCGGCGTTCGAGACCGAGACGTTCGAGCCGCGGTTCACCTTCCACGGGTTCCGCTACGTCGAGGTGTCGGGGCTGCATGGGGCTCCCGAGTCGATCACAGCCCGGGTCGCCTACGCCGCCATGGAGCCGGCCGGCGAGTTCGCCTGCTCCGACGAGCGGCTCGTCCGGCTGCAGCGCAACATCGTGTGGGGGCAGCGGGGCAACTTCCTGGCGATCCCCACCGACTGCCCGCAGCGCGACGAGCGGCTCGGCTGGACCGGCGACATCTGGGCGTTCGCGCCCACGGCGCTGTTCAACTACGACGCCGCCGCGTTCCTGCGGAGCTGGCTGGCCGACGTGGTGGACGCGCAGGGCGACGACGGCGCGGTCACGCACGTGGCGCCCGACGTGCTGTCGGGGCGCGGCCTGTCGCCCAACCCCAAGGAGGCGGGCTCGCCCGGCTGGGGTGACGCGCTGGTGATGCTGCCGTGGACGCTGCACCGGCTGCGCGGCGACACCGGCGTCGCCGCGGCCTGCTTCGAGCCGATGCGCCGCTGGCTCGGCTACCTGGAGCGGCGTTCCGAGTGCGGGGTCTTCCCCGAGGAGGGGTTCGGCGACTGGCTGTCGATCGGCGCCGAGACCCCCAAGCGGCTCGTCGGCACCGCGATCTTCGCGCTGTCCGCCCGGCAGCTCGCGAGCCTCGCCGCCGCGCTCGGCCGCGACGGGGACGAGCGCGAGCTTCTGGAGCTGTACGGGCGGGTGCGCAAGGCGTTCCGTGCGGCCTTCGTCGAAGGGCCCGGCGTGGTGGCGAGCGGCACCCAGACCGCCTACGTGCTGGCCATCGCGGCCGGGCTGCTGGAGGAGCACGAGCTGCCGAGGGCCGCCGCGCGGCTGGCCGGCGACATCGAGGCGCGCGGCGGTCACCTGTCGACCGGATTCCTCGGCACGCCGTACCTGCTGGACGCGCTCACCTCGACCGGGCGGCTGGACGTGGCCTACCGGCTGCTGACGCAGGACACGTTCCCGTCCTGGCTCTACCCGGTCGTGCACGGGGACGCGACGACCATGTGGGAGCGATGGGACTCCTGGAGCCACCACCGGGGGCTGCAGGACCCGGGCATGAACTCCTTCAACCACTACGCCTACGGCGCCGTCGGCGACTGGATGTACCGGACGGTCGGCGGGCTCGCGCCGGGCTCGCCCGGCTACGCCGACATCGTCGTGCGCCCGCGCCCCGGTGGCGGGATCACGTGGGCGACCACCGCGCACCGGACCCCGCACGGCCGGGTGGAGATCGCCTGGCGGCAGGAGGGCGCGGAGTTCGCCCTCGACGTGGTCGTGCCGCCCAACACCCGCGCCGAGGTGCACCTGCCGGCGCCGCCCGAGCGGGTCACCGAGGGCGGCCGGCCCGCGTCGGAGGCGGAAGGGGTGACCTTCGACCGGCTCGCCGACGCCAGTGAGGGCCACAGCCCGATCGGCGAGTCCGGCGAAGGTCGCGAGGACGGCGAAGGTCGCGGAGATGGCGTAGGTCCCGGGGACGGCGGCGGTCGCGCGGGTCGCGGGGGCGCTGTGTACCGGGTCGGGTCCGGCTCGTACGCGTTCCGCACGTTTTAACGTTTCACCGCGATAGCCCTATAAGTCCCGAAATGTCGAGATTCGGCCGTCGCGGTGAACAAACCGTTATCCCAGGCTATTGACACAAATATCCCGGCATAGCGAGACTCGAAACGTGGCTGAAACGTTTAAATCGGGACAGCGCACGGCAAGGCGAAAGGCAGTTCCATCGTGACCAGCAGAAAGGTGCGCCGCCGGGTTCCGTGGGGCGTCTACCTCGTCCTCCTCCCCACGTTTGCGTTGCTCGCGGCGTTCGCGTACTACCCCGCACTGAACGGCATGATCCACTCGCTCTTCGAGTGGCGGCCCGGCTTCGACTCCCCCTTCACCGGGCTGGAGAACTACCGCACGATGCTCGGCGACGACCTGTGGTGGTCCTCCTTCCGCAACATCGGGATCATCTTCGTCTGGGCCGTCACGCTCATGTGGGTCTTCCCCCTGCTGGCCGCCGAGCTGGTCATGTCGCTGTCCAGCGAGCGGCTGCGCTTCGTCTTCCGTACGCTGCTCATCCTCCCGCTGGCCTTCCCGGCCGTGGTCAACGTGCTGCTCTGGCAGTTCATGTACGACCCGCGCGACGGCGTCATCAACAGCCTGCTGCGCGCGGTGGGCCTGGACGGCCTGGCGGGCAACTGGATCGGCGACCCCGACACCGCGCTCGTCGCGCTCATGACGATCGGCTTCCCCTGGGTGGCCAGCCTGCCGTTCCTGGTCTTCCTCTCGGCGCTGCAGAACGTGCCGGCCGAGATCTACCAGGCCGCCGAGGTCGACGGCGCCGGCCGGCTGCGCCGCTTCTGGAGCATCGACCTGCCGATGATGCTGCGCGACGTCAAGCTGCTGTTCGTGCTGGCGGTGATCTCGGTGCTCCAGTACGGCATGCAGGCGCACATCATGACCAAGGGCGGCCCCGACAACGCCACTCAGGTGCCCGTGCTGCGCATGCTCGACGCCGCCTTCGTGGACACGAGCTGGGGATACGCGGCGACCCTCGGCACCGTGCTGTTCGCGCTGACGCTCGGGGTGAGCGTCCTCGCGCTGGTGCTCGGCAGGAAGGCGGAGGCATGAGCCGTACGCGCAGAACCAACCTGGTGGCCGGCGCCGCGCTGTCGGTCCTGGCGTTCGTCGGGCTGTTCCCCTACCTGTTCATGGTGGCGGCGTCGGTCAAGGACAACGAGCAGTTCTTCACCAGCTACTGGTCGCCGGCCTGGCCGATCCACCTGGGCAACTACGCGGTGGCCTGGGAGCAGGTCAGCCCGTACCTGTTCACCTCGTTCGTGGTGGCGGCGCTGGCCATCGCGGGCACGCTGCTGCTGGCCCCGGCGGCGGCGTACGTCTTCGCCCGCTACCGCTTCCCCGGCCGCAACGCGCTGTTCGGGCTGGTCGCGGCGCTGCTCATGGTGCCGTCCGTCACCAGCCTGATCCCGCTGTTCGTGCTGATGCGGGACCTGGGCATCCTCGACAGCCGCCTGGTGCTGATCGTCCCGCACGTCACCGCGAACACGGTCTTCGGGATCGTCATCATGCGCACGTACATGGCGCAGATCCCGGAGGAGATCTTCGAGGCGGCGCGGGTGGACGGCGCCGGCGGGATCCGCGTGTTCGCCGCCCTGATGCTGCCGCTCGCGCGTCCGGTCATCGGCACGGTGGCGCTGATGACCGTGCTCGGCGTCTGGAACGACTACTTCTGGCCGCTGCTCACCGTGCAGACCGACGAGTTCCGCACGATCCCCGCCGGCCTGGCCTTCTTCGCCAACCAGAACGTGCAGCAGTGGGGCCCGCTGTTCGCCGGCTACGCGCTGGCCAGCCTGCCGCTGCTGATCCTGTTCACGTTCCTGTCCAAGTGGTTCCTGGCCGGGATCCAGGGCGGCATCGTCTCCGGCAAGTGAGCTCGCTCCCCTTCGCCGAGGCGTACGACGTGATTGAAACGTATCAATAGAAAGGACCGGCTCCCATGAGAACACCCCCCAAGAGCGGGCTCGCGGCCTCAGCCGTGCTGCTCGCGCTCACAGGCAGCGGCTGCGGCCTGTTGGGCACCGGCGACAAGGCTGAATCGGGGACCGACGGCAAGGTCACGATCACGCTGGCCGGGCCGAACCAGTGGAACGCCAGCGGCAGCAGCTTCGGCCCCGCCTGGGAGGCGCTCGTCGACTCCTTCGAGAAGCGCGAGCCCGGCATCGAGGTGAAGACCCAGGTGCTCCCCCTCGACGGCTTCTCCCAGACGATCACCACCCAGCTCGCCGCCGGCACCGCGCCCGAGCTGGTCTTCAACCAGCCGCCGCACAAGGCGCACGAGGTGCACGCGCTCGACGCCGAGCTGCAGAAGCCCAACCCGTACGTGCCGGGCAACCAGCGCTGGCTCGACGTGTTCAAGAAGGAGTATTTCGGCCCGGACGTCTCCAAGGCGCTCAGCAAGGAGAGCGGGAAGCTGGAGTACATCCCGTTCAACCTGGTCGCGATCGGCCTGTTCTACAACAAGGACGCCTTCACCAAGGCGGGCATCGACCAGCCGCCCGCCACCTGGGCGGACTTCAGGACCGCCTGCACGAAGCTGAAGGACGCCGGCTTCGACCCCATCGCCCTCGACAAGGGCGGCCTGGCCCCGGGCTGGACGTGGGAGTCGATCAGCACCCAGCTCATCGACAAGTACTACGACAAGTGGAACCAGTTCGACGCTACCGGCAAGCCCGGCCAGGCGCCGACCGTGACGGAGAAGTCGATCAGCAAGGCGATCAAGCAGGGCGAGCTCACCACCAAGACGCCCGAGGTGGCCGAGTCACTCAAGCTCTACAAGGAGTTCTTCGACTGCGGCACGCCCAACTGGACCGGCGTGGCCGACGGGGGCGCGACGGTCGGCTACCGCGACTTCGTCTCCGGCAAGGCCGCCATGTCGTGGGGCACCGACTTCGCGGTCGAGGCGCTGAAGAAGGACGCGAAGTTCGGGCTCGGCACGATGCCGTTCCCGACGATCACCAAGGCCAGCTCCCCGCTGTCGACCGACGTCCCGGCGAGGTACGGCGCATCGATCGGCGGCACCAGCTACATGATCCCCTCGACGGTCAAGGACGAGAAGTACGCCGCCACGATCAAGTTCCTGCAGTACATGAGCTCGCCGGCGATCAAGCCGTGGCTGGACGCGACCGGCGGCCTGCCCGCCATCCAGGGCGTCGAGCCCTCGCCGGAGACCGCCGGGCTCCTGTCGGGCGAGTGGGGCAAGTCGTACCGGGTGACGGCCCTGCCGGGCGGCCCCGAGGGGACCTCGTTCCGCGACGTGTTCGACGGCTACCTGCTCGGCGAGCGCTCGCTGGAGGAGGAGCTGGCCGACCTGGCGAAGTGGTGGGAGCGCGGGATCGAGGCCGGGATCAAGAAGAACGCCTGGGGCGACGAGGACTGGGCCAAGTAGGAGGAGTTGGGATGCGCTTATTGATCGCCTTGGTGCTGGCCGTGCCGGCGCTGTTCGTGACCGGGCCCGCGCACGCCGCGGCCGACACGGGGGTGACCGGGGTCGAGGTCGGCGAGAGCACGATCACCGTCACCGGCTCGGTCCCCGGACGGGCCGAGCTGTACGCCCTGGACACCTGGCAGGACGACCACACCGGAGAGACGCCGGTCGCGACGGTCGAGGCGGGCGAGTTCCGCGTCGAGGTGCCGCGCATGGACGGCGACCAGGACCGGCTCTACGACAAGTTCCGCACCGTGGGGGCGGACGGCCCGCTGGGCGAGGTGCACTACGCCGACCGGCTCACCTTCGCCTCGACCGGCCAGGCCCCCTACCCCGACCTGCCGGGCAAGAAGGGCCTGCAGGTGCAGATGACCGACGACGCCGAGGAGATCGGCGTCCAGCACGCGGGCATCAACCTGGCTCTCGACTCGGTCATGATGGCCGGGCCGGGCGCGCCGGGCAACACCATCGAGTTCGTCTCGCAGGGCCGGACCTACCACTTCGACCGGGGCGCGGTCGCCGGCCTGGACGCCCAGGTCAAGCCGCTGTCGGACAACGGCGTGCTGGTCAACCTGATCGTGCTGGTCTACAACAGCACGGCGCCCAACTCGGCCGCGGCCAAGCTCATCCATCCCGACGCGGAGCTGGGCAAGGGCACGGTGTACGCGTTCAACACCAAGACGGCCGAGGGCGAGGGGTACTTCACGGCCGCGATGGAGTTCTTCGCCCAGCGCTACAGCCGGGCCGACGCCAAGTACGGGCGGGCGTGGGGCTGGATCGTCGGCAACGAGATCGACGCCCAGCAGTTCTGGTACAACATGGGCCCGCAGGACCGGGACGTGTTCCTCGATCACTACGCCCGCGCTATGCGGCTGACCTGGCAGGCGGTGCGCAAGGCCGACGCCGCCGCGCGCGTCTACACCTCGCTCACGCACTTCTGGACGGGTGCGGCGAACGACGACCCGAAGTACACCTACAAGGGCAGGGACGTGGTCGACGGGCTCAACGCCCTCACCAAGCGGCAGGGCGACTTCGACTGGAACATCGCCTACCACCCGTACCCGGAGAACCTCTTCAACCCGGCGTTCTGGCACGACAAGACCGCCACGGACAGCTTCGACTCGCTGCGGATCACGTTTAAGAACATCGACGTCCTGCCGCGCTACCTCGCGCAGGAGGCCCTGACCTACCGGGGTGAGCGGCGGCGGGTGATCCTGTCCGAGCAGGGGCTCAACTCGCAGGACTACTCCGACCAGGAGCTGAAGCTGCAGGCGGCGGCCTACGCGTACGCCTACTACAAGGTCGCCTTCGCGGACGGCATCGACTCCTTCATCCTGCACCGGCACGTGGACCACAAGCAGGAGGGCGGGCTCAGGCTCGGCCTGTGGACGTGGGACGAGGAGCACCCGGCGCCGTCCAACGCCGGCGAGCGCAAGCCCATCCACGAGGTGTTCGAGGACATCGACACCGCGCGGTCGCTGGAGGTGACCGAGTTCGCCAAGGAGATCATCGGGATCTCCGACTGGAAGGACGTCATCCCCGGCTTCGACGCGGCCAAGCTCGCCGTCAGGAAGCCGCCGTCCGTGGTGGGGGTGCAGCTCGACGCCAAGCCGGTGGCCGAGCGGGTGATCTCCGACTTCGAGCAGGACACCGGCGGCTGGCGGCCGTCCGACAACGCCGCGGCGGTGGAACAGGTGGCCGTGGACGGCGGGCACGCCCTGCGCGTGCGCTTCGACCGCGACCTGCCCGGCTGGTCGCAGTACGCCAAGTCGTACAAGGGCGCCGACCTGCTGCTGGACCGGCCGCTCGACGCCACGCGCAGCTCGCAGGTCTCGGTCTCGATCCGGGTCCCGGAGAGCGCCGACGACCGCTTCAAGCCGGGCAACGCCTTCTCCGCCAAGATCCGGGTCTACGGGCGGGACGGCGCGGTGGCCGAGGGCGTGGGTGCGATCGACCCCGCGCTCGGCTGGAACCGGCTCACCCTCGACCTGTCCCGCTGGGCTCCGCGCAAGGCGATCTCCCGGGTCAAGGTGTGGGTACGCGGCTCGGTGGGCTCCGACTGGGCGGGCTCGTACGAGATCGACCGGCTGAGCCTGGCGGCGGCGGCGCTGCCCGACCTCGACCGGCGCAACGTCGAGGTGGCCGCGACGACCGCCGAGCGCGGCCGGATCGGCTCCACGGTCACGTTCACCGTGACCAACCGCGACGTGCTGCCGATGGCCGGCAAGGTCAGGCTCACCGCCTGCGACGGCGTGGGCGTCGACCCGGCGGCCCTGTCCGTGACCGGCCTGCGTACCGGGGCGAGCCGCACGTTCGAGACGAAGCTGACCGCGTACGGGCCCGCGAACCAGGACTATCCCGTGGTGTGCGCGTCCTACCTGCGGCAGGAGCAGCGGGTCACGTTCCGGCTGCCGCCCGAGGCCGCCTACGTGCCGCCGGCGCCGGACGCCTTCGCCAACCAGGAGCTGGCCGACGGCTTCGACGCGGCGGGCGCGTACCAGGTGCACAAGGTGGAGCCGGAGGGCAAGGAGCTGCCGCAGGTGAGCTACGACGGCGGCGCGCTGTCGGCGGGGCACCCGTCGGCGAGCTGGTTCGGGCTGATGTCGTCGGGCGTCTCCCCGCGCAACCCGGCGTTCAGCACGGCGATCACCATCAGGAAGTTCCAGCAGAGCTCCACCGACATGGACACCGTCTACACCGGCCTGGTGCAGGACGGGAAGACGGACGTGGTGGCGTTCTACGTCAACACCCACAAGTTCGCCGGCTTCGAGGTGCGTGGGCCGCAGGTGCCCGGCGGGCTGGCGGTCTTCGGGATCAAGCAGGGCGTCACCGTCCCCGACGGCGGCCGGTTCGCGCTGTCGCTGGTGGGCAACCGGGCCGCCATGTACGCCGACTCGGGGTCGGGCTGGAAGCTCGTCACGGCGGCGACGCTGGAGCACCTGCCGAAGCTGTCGGACCCGGACGTGCGGGCGGGCTACCGCTACGGGTTCGGCGTGCGCGGTGACGGCGGGGCGACCCCGCTCGTGCTCGACGCGGTGGAGGGCCGCAGCATCTCCTGAGAGCGGGGCCATGGCCGGGAGCGGCTCCGCCTCCCGGCCATGCGCCTGCCCGCGGCGCGCGGGCAGGCGGGGGCTCGTGATCAGGAGCCGCAGACCAGCTCCCCTTCTGGCACCGGAAGCGCGTTCTCCAGGAAATCCCTGGTGGACGTGGCGTAGGCCGAGCAGAGCAGGTTGCCGACGCGCGTCGCCCTGCCGTCGCCGAAGCGCCGGGTGGCGATGCCCATGGCGTTCACGCTGCGCTCCACGGCGACGCTGGACACTCCGATCACCGTGTCGCCGTTCCGGTCGACCCAGCGGAACGCCTCCCAGATCAGCGCGCGGGCCAGCGGGCCGAAGCCGGCCGCCAGCCCGCGTGACCAGGTGCGGCCGGCGGCCAGGCGGCTGAGCTCCCAGACGGCCGGGTCACAGGGAGCGTGGCCGCCGCGCAGCGTCTCGGAGAAGACGTCGCGCAGCATGTAGGGACCGTCGGTGGGCAGCAGCCGGCAGCAGCCCGTGATCTCCTCGCAGCCGTCCGCGTACCCGATCACGTAGACCGGATCGCAGTCGTCGTAGCGGTCGCGCTCCCTGCCGTGCGCGCTGCGGACGTCCCAGCGCAGGCGTTCGTAGAACACCTCGTGGCGAAGGCGGAACATGCCGTCCAACAGCCACGCGGGCAGCTCGCCCGCCCGCCCGGCCACGACCCGTTGCGTGCATTTCTCCCCCGGTGAAGCCTTCACGAGCACCCTCCGCGAATGATCCCGATGATCGCCTGCTTCTGGTGTTCGCGGGACGACGGTCCGCGGACCACGGGGGCCGCACTTCGTTATCCGGCCGCGCCGTCCTCCAGGCCGAGCGCGGCGGCGCTGCGTCCGGTGATCTCCGCCAGCAGCTCGGGACGGTCCGCCAGCGGGGTGCCGTACGCGGGCACCAGGGTGCGCAGCGCGGGCCGCCAGCCCGGCAGGCGATCGGGGAAGCCGCGTTCGAGCACGTCGAGCATGATCGCCACTGAGGCGGAGGCGCCGGGCGAGGCCCCGAGCAGCGCGGCGAGCCCGCCGTGGGCCGAGGTCACGACCTCGGTGCCGAACCCGGCGATCGAGCCCCGGCCGGCCACCCGCTTGACGACCTGCACCCGCTGGCCGGCGGTGACGACCTCCCAGTCCTCCGGCCGCGCGTCGGGGACGAACCGGCGCAGCGCCCGCAGCCGGCCGCTCTCCGTCTGCGTGAGCTGCCCGACGAGATAGCGCAGCAGGCCGAGGTTGTCCCGTGCGGCGCCCACGAGCGTCCCGGCGTTCCGGCGGGTCACCGACCGTGGCAGGTCGGTGAGGCGGCCGCGCTTGAGGAAGCGCGGCGAGAACGCGGCGAAGGGGCCGAACATGAGGTAGGCGCGGCCGTCCACGACACGGGTGTCGAGGTGCGGCACCGACAGCGACGGCGCGCCGGGCTCCGCGTGGCTGTAGACCTTCGCGTGGTGGCGGGCCACCAGCTCCGGCCGGTCCGTACGCAGGAAGCGCCCGCTGATGGGGAAGCCGCCGTACCCCTTGGTCTCCGGCACGCCCGCGCTCTGGAGCAGCGGCAGCGTGCCCCCGCCCGCGCCGAGGAAGACGAAGGACCCGCGGACGCCGTAGTCGCGGGCTCCCGCCAGATCCCGCACCCGCAGGCGCCAGGACCGGTCGTCCCTGCTGAGGGAGCGCACCTCGTGCCCGGAGCGCACCTCGACGCCGTCGCGCGCCAGGGCGGCGAAGAGCCGCCGGGTGAGCACTCCGTAGTCGACGTCCGTGCCCCCGCGCGTGCGGCAGACGGCGACGTCCCCGCCGCCGGGACGGCCGCCGAACATCAGCGGCAGCCACTCCGCCATGACCTGCCGGTCGCGGGTGAACTCCAGCCCGCCGAACAGCGGGTGCCCGCGCAGGGCCTCGTGGCGCAGGCGGAGGTGCTCCACCCCGGCGGCGCCGTGCCCGAAGCCGAAGTGGGGGACCGAGCGGATGAAGCCGGCCGGATCGCCGAGCGTGCCCTCCTCCACCAGCCGGGCCCAGAGCTGCCGGGACAGCTGGAACTGCTCGTTGACGGCGATCGCGCCGCTGACGTCGATCGAGCCGCCCGCACCGAGCGGGGTGTAGTTGAACTCGCAGAGCCCGGCGTGGCCGGTGCCTGCGTTGTTCCAGGCCGACGAGCTCTCCAGGCCGAGCCCGTCCAGCCGCTCCAGCACGAGGATCGACCAGTCCGGCTGCACGCGCCGCAGCAGCACGCCGAGGGTGGCGCTCATGATCCCGCCGCCCACCAGCACCACGTCGTAGCTCGATCCTCGCCCGCTCACCTGATGTCCTCTCGCGGCCCGCCACCTGTCATACGAGTATCTGACTTGTATAACAGGTGGGCTGGCGTGCCCGCGAAACGGCGTCAGGCGGTCAGACGCCGGCCTGTGCCAGGACGTCCCCGAGCCCGGACGCGTCCAGCCGGGTCGAGATGTACCAGGCGGTGCCCGCACCGGCCTGGTGCCGGGTGATCGCCGGGCCCCCGCCGGGGTAGGTCGCGGTCGCCGTGGCGCCGGTCAGGTGGACGGTCTCGCTCCAGAAGGTGCCGATCGTCCCGTCGGACAGCGTGACGGGGGCGGTCAGGGGGTGGAGCTCCTCGACGCGGACGCCGAGCAGGTCGCGCAGGGCGCCGGGGTAGCCGCCCAGCCGGACGCGGGTGTCGGGGTCGGCGATGCCGCTGAAGTACGACACGACCAGGGTGCCGCCGCCCTCGACGTACGCGGTGAGGTTGGCGACCGCCTCGTCGGAGATCAGGTAGAGGGACGGCATCAGCACAGCCCGATAGCGCGAAATATCGTGGGAAGGGTGGACGAAGTCGGTGGCGATGCCCCGCTGCCACAGCACCCGGTGCGCCTGCTCCACCGACGCGCGGAAGTCCAGCCCGGCCGTGGGCAGGGCGGGGTTCTGCAGCGCCCAGGCGGCCTCGTCGTCCCAGAGGATGGCCACCTCGGCCGCCTCGGGCTCCGCCGGGGCGAGCGAGCTGAGCGTCCGGCCCAGCTCGGTGATCTCGCGGAAGACCCGGCTGTCGGGGCCGGCGTGCGGGACCATGCCCTGGCACCACTGCTCCGCCCCGCCCTGCGAAGCGCGCCACTGGAAGTGCAGCACTCCGGCGGCCCCGCGGGCCACGTAGTCGAGGCTGCGCCGCACGTGCTCCCCCGGCTCCAGCGCGAGCGTCCGCTCGGGGGTGTACATCGCCGCGACCCCCTGCTCCATCAGCAGCCACGGCTTCCCGCGCGCCCAGGAGCGGGCCAGGTCGGAGGCGAGTGCGACCTGGGCGAGCCCGTCGTCGCCGGGCTGGTCGGTGTAGTGGTCGATCCCCACGAGATCGACCTCGGCCGACCACTTCCAGTGGTCCAGCGGCGTCCACCCGGCCATGACGTAGTTGGTGGTCACCGGCTGCGGCCCGTGGGCGCGCAGGATGTCGCGCTGCTCGCGGTAGTGGGCGAGCAGCGCGTCGGAGCAGAAGCGCCGGTAGTCCAGCAGGTGGGCGGGGTTCGAGCGGTACTGGGTGACCCGCGGCGGCATGATCTGCTCCCACGCCGAGTAGTGCTGGCTCCAGAACGCCGTGGACCAGGCGTCGTTGAGCGCGTCGAGGGACTTGTGCCGGTCGCGCAGCCAGTCGCGGAAGGCCGCCGCGCAGTGGTCGCAGTAGCAGGTCGTGCCGTACTCGTTGTGCACGTGCCACATCACCGTCGCCGGGTGCGCGCCGTACCGCTCGGCCAGCGCCGTCGCGATGCGGCGCGAGGCCGCCCGGTAGGCGGGGACGTTGACGCAGTACGTGTCCCGGCTGCCGTGCGTGAGCCGGGTGCCGTCGGCCCGCACCGGCATCGCGTCCGGATGGGCCAGACCGAACCACGGCGGCGGAGAGGCCGTCGGGGTCGCCAGGTTGACCTGGATGTCGTTGTCGTGCAGCAGGTCCATGACGCGATCGAGCCAGCCGAAGTCGTGCATGCCCTCGGCAGGCTCGAGCCGGCCCCAGGAGAAGACCCCCACGGTGGCGAGGTTGACCTTCGCCTCCCGCATCAGCCGGACGTCCTCCAGCCAGACGTCCTCGGGCCACTGCTCGGGGTTGTAGTCTCCGCCGAAATACATGTTCTCTCCATCAGGGGATGTCACGGCCGCGCCGTCAGTCGCTGCCGGTTACGAAACTCTGGATGGCCACGACCGCGCCGCCGCGGGCCCATTCGCGAAAGTCGTCCACTTCGATCAGCACGTCGACCGAGTCCGGCCGGCCGCGCCGGTTCGCGCTGAGCGCCCGGTCGAGACCGTCCTTCGCCACGCGGGCCAGCTCCACGCCCTCACCGGCCACGATCACCGTCTTGACCATGGAGTACGTCGCGACCTGGGCGATGAGCCTGCCGAGCGCGTCCGCGGCCTCGCCGACGACGCCGAGGCACACCTTGTCCCCGTCCGCGGCCAGGCGCATGACCTCCTCGTACGTCACCGGCCGCCGCAGGCCCTGCCTGGCCGCGGTCACGATCGACTCGCTGGCCAGGTAGGCGGAGGCGCACCCGCGGTGGCCCTCCCCGCACATCGGCCCGCCGCCGTTCAGCACCAGGTGGGCGAACATCCCCAGGTCCGACTCGGCCGCCGGCACCAGGTGGTCGTGCACGACGAGGGCGTAGCCGACTCCCGCCCCGATCGAGACGAGCGCGAAGTCGCGCAGCCCGCGGGCCGCGCCGAACCAGTGGTGCTGATGGCTCAGCGCCGCCACGTCGTTCTTGATCACGCACGGGACGCCCAGCGCCTCCTCCAGCAGCGACTTGAGCGGCACCTGCCGCCAGCCGAGATACGACGAGTCGACCAGCCGCTCACCGCCGAGCTGGGCCGCCGAGCGGGCGTCGCCGCCGAGCGTGACGCCCGCGCCCACCGGCGCCTCCTCGCCGCCGGACAGCTCGTCGAGCAGCCGCCTGACCTGGCGGCACACCGCCTGGGGAGCGTGGTCGGGGATCGGCTCGTCGCGGGCCGCGACGATCTGGGCACGCAGGTCGGTGATGACCGCGTGGACGCGGTCCGCGGTCAGCTTGACGCCGAAGAAGCGGTGCTCGCCCGCGGCCACGTCCAGCGGACGGGTCGGGCGGCCGTTGACCGGGTCGTGCACCACGTCGCCTTCGACGAGGAGCCCGGCGTCGACCATGGGCTTGGTCAGCCTGGTGAGGCTGCCTGTGGACAGGCGCAGAGTCCTGGCCAGCGCGGTCCTGGACTGCGGACCGTGGATGATGAGCTCCTTGACGATGGAGCGTGCCGCGTCGGGCAAGACGTCCCACATGCCGCACCATCTTTGGGGCTTCACCCGCATCAGCGCCAGCCTCTCTTACTTGATTTCGCGGCAAAGCTAGCATGTCCGGCACGTCACGACGCGCTCACATAACACCTCTGAAATCTATGCACAAGTAGTGACATGCCTCTCACCTTGTCTCTAGGTTGGCTTTGTTGCAAAGCCAGCTCGCTTTGCATGAAGGAGGCACGAATGCGTATCACGAGGCTCGCCGGCCCGATCGCGGTGCTCGGCACGGCCGCCGTCCTTGCGGCCTGCTCGTCGGGGACGTCCGGGAGCACCGGCGCGTCCGGGAGCACCGGCACTCCGGCGGCGGCCGGGCCGGTCTCGCTGGAGTTCTGGTGCTGGGGCACGACCCAGAAGCCCAAGGTCGAGGCGTTCAACAAGGCCCACCCCGACATCCAGGTCAAGCAGACCGACGTGGGGGGCGGCACGGACACCGCGGCCAAGCTGCTCACGGCGACCCGCGCGGGCAACGGCCCCGACGCCGCCTGCATCGAATACGAAACGCTGCCTTCCATGATCGTGGCCGGTGCGCTGGCCGACATCTCCGCCCACACCGGCGACGTCAAGACCGCCTTCAGCCCGGAGGTGTGGGACCTGACCAGCTTCGACGGCGCGGTGTACGGGGTCCCGCAGGACGTCGGCCCGATGGTCCTCGTCTACAACAAGAAGCGCTTCGAGGAGCTGAAGATCGAGCCGCCGGCAACGTGGCAGGACTTCGCCAAGGTCGCGGCCGACGTGCGCAAGAAGGACCCGGAGACCTACCTCGCGAGCTTCGCCCCCGCCGAGTTCGGCAACTTCGCCGGGCTGGCCCAGCAGGCCGGCGCCTCCTGGTGGAAGGTCCAGGACCAGACGTGGACCGTGGGCATCGCCGACCAGGCGTCACTCGCGGTGGCCGACTACTGGCAGGGGCTCATCGACAAGGACCTCGTCAAGGCCGAGCCGCTGCTCACCCCGGAGTGGAACAACAGGCTGAACAAGGGCAAGATCCTCACCTGGCCGAGCGCGCTCTGGGCGCCGGGCGTGCTGTACGGCATCGCGGAGAAGCAGGCGGGCGACTGGGCCATCGCGCCGCTCCCCCAGTGGACGGCGGGCGACGCCCGGGTGGCCTTCCAGGGCGGCTCCGCGCTGACGGTCACCAAGACCTCCAAGCACGCCGAGGCCGCGGCCACGTTCGCCAAGTGGATGAACACCGACAAGGCGGCGTACGACGTCCAGATCGAGCTCGGCGAGTACCCGGCGTCGCTGGCCGGGCAGCAGGCCGCGAGCAGCAGCGCTCCGCCCAAGCTGACGGCGAACCAGAAGGACTACTGGGACATCGCCACGAAGGCCGCCCAGAGCACGATCCCGCACATCAGCTGGGGCCCGAACGTCAGCACCGCCAGCAGCGCCTACCAGGACGCCGTCGCCGCCGCCGTCCGTGATCACACCCCGCTCAGGGACGCGCTGACGAAGACGCACAACCTCGTGGTGGAGGACATGAAGACCACCGGCTTCAAGGTCGCGGGCCCGTGACCGCCCAGCCCAGGGCGGAGCGCAGGTCCCGGGCTCCCTATCTGTTCGTCGCACCCGCCGTGCTGCTCTTCGTGGCCTTCCTGGCGGTCCCCATCGGCTACGCGCTCTACCTCAGCGCGCGTGGCCTGCGGCTGACCGGCAAGGGCATCTTCGGCACGCGCGAGGAGGTCTTCGTCGGGCTCGACAACTACGTCAAGACGCTCACCGACCCCGAGTTCTTCGCCGGCTTCGGCCGGCTCGCGCTCTACGGCCTGATCAGCGTGCCGCTCATGCTCGGGCTGGCGCTGCTGTTCGCGCTGCTGCTCGACCACGCCGGCGCGCGGGCCAAGAGGTTCTCGCGGACGGCGATCTTCATCCCGTACGCCGTGCCCGGCGTGACGGCCTCGCTGCTGTGGGGCTTCATGTACCTGCCCTCGACCAGCCCGTTCAGCTTCCTGACCAGGGAGCTGGGGCTGGGCGAGATCCCGTTCCTGGGGGCGGGCGCCATCTACCCGTCGCTGGCGAACATCGCGGTGTGGGGCGGCGTCGGCTTCAACATGATCATCATCTTCACGTCGCTGCGCGGCATCCCGTCGGCGCTGTACGACGCGGCGCGCATCGACGGGGCCTCGGAGTGGCAGATCGCCTGGCGGATCAAGATCCCGCTGGTGGCGCCCGCCCTCGTCCTCACCGGGCTGTTCGCGCTGATCGGCACGCTTCAGGTGTACGGCGAGCCGACCACCCTGAGACCGATGACCCCGGAGATCTCCCAGGACTGGGTGCCCTTGATGCACATCTACCGCGACGCCTTCACCCGCGACGACCTGCCGCTGGCCTCCGCCGCCTCCGTCCTGCTGGCCGCGGGCACCCTCGTGGTCTCGGTCGTGCTGCTGAAGGTCACCCAGAAGCGCGCGTTCGGAGGCATGCAGTGAGCGCCGTGGACCGCGCGCTCCCGAGCCGGCGCGCCCGGATCCTGCCCACCCTCGTCCTGCTCCTCGGCGCCGTCTACTGCCTGGTGCCCGTCGCCTGGGTGCTCGTGGCCTCGACCAAGTCGAGCGGCGAGCTGTTCTCGACGTTCACCTTCGCGCCGGGCACGGGCCTGCTGGACAACCTGCGCGACCTGTTCACCTACGGGAACGGCCTCTACCTGCAGTGGGCGGCCAACAGCGTCCTGTACGCCGTGGTCGGCGCGGCCGCCTCGACCCTGATCTCGGCACTGGCCGGGTACGCCATGGCCAAGTACGAGTTCCGCGGCCGGAACCTGCTGTTCTACGCCATCCTGGCCGGCGTGCTCGTGCCCGGCATGACGCTGGCCATCCCGCAGTACCTGATCATGTCCGAGCTGAACCTGGTGGGCGGCTACTGGGCGGTCCTGCTGCCGAGCCTCATCTCGCCGTTCGGCATCTATCTCGCCAGGGTCTACGCGATGGCCTCCGTCCCCGACGCGACGATGGAGGCGGCCAGGATCGACGGAGCGAGCGAATATCGCATCCTCGGCTCGATCGGGTTCCCCATGATGGTCCCCGGCATGGTGACGATCTTCCTGCTGCAGTTCGTCGGGATCTGGAACAACTTCCTGCTGCCGTACATCATGCTCTCGGACGAGTCCAAATTCCCGATCACCGTGGGCCTGTACACCGTGCTCAGCAAGGGCTCGGGCCAGCCCACCCTGTACGGCATCGCCATCGTGGGCGCCGCCGTGTCGGTGATCCCGCTCATCGTCCTGCTGCTGACCCTGCAGCGCTTCTGGCGGCTGGATCTGCTCAGCGGAGGACTGAAAGGATGAACCCGCCGTCCATGGAGATTCTGCACTTCCGAGCCGCCGGCGTGTCCGTGGTGATCGAGTGTCCGCCCGACGCCCTGCCCGCGATCCTGCACTGGGGGCCGGACCTGGGACCGCTCGACGACGCGGCACTGGCCTGCCTGTCGGCCGGCCTGCGTCCGCGGCCGGACGTCAGCGTGGACGTGCCCGTACGGGTCCCGCTGGTGCCTGAGGCGCGTACCGGCTGGATGGGTCTGCCCGGCCTGTCCGGGCACCACATGGGACAGAACTGGTCACCCGCCTTCACCAGCGTGGACTACCGGCGGACCGGGCGGACCCTCACCGCCACCGCCCGCGACGAGCACGCCCGGCTCGGCCTCACGATCGTCGCCGAGCTCGGCGACTCGGGCCTCCTGCGGGCCCGCGCCGACCTGCGCAACGAGTCCGGCTCTCCCTACGCCCTCGACGCGCTCAACCTCGCCTTCCCCGTCCCCGGCACCCCCACCGACCTGTTCGACCAGGCCGGGCGGTGGGCCAAGGAGCGCATCCCGCAGCGCCGCCCTCTCACCACCGGCGTCCACCTGCGCGAGAACCGCCGCGGCCGGACCGGCCCCGACGCCGCCACCGTCCTGTTCGCGGGCACCTCCGACCTCGGCTTCCGGCGCGGCGAGGCCTGGGGCCTGCACGTCGGCTTCAGCGGCAACCATCGCCACTACGCCGAGCGCACCTCCAGCGGCCGGACCATGCTGGGCGGCGGCGAGCTGCTCCTGCCCGGCGAGGTCATCCTGGCCCCGGGCGAGAGCTACCAGGGCCCGTGGCTGTACGCCACCTACGGGCGCGGCCTGGACGCGGCGGCCGGCCGCTTCCACGAGCATCTGCGGGCCCGGCCCGCGCACCCGTCCACGCCCCGGCCCGTGATGCTCAACACGTGGGAGGCCGTCTACTTCGACCACGACCTCGACCGCCTGCTGGAGCTGGCCGACCGGGCGGCCAGGGTCGGGGTCGAGCGGTTCGTGCTGGACGACGGCTGGTTCCACGGCCGCCGCGACGCCCGTGCCGGGCTCGGCGACTGGACCGTGGACGCCACCGTCTGGCCGGACGGGCTGACGCCGCTGGTCAAGCGGGTCAGGGAGCTCGGCATGCAGTTCGGGCTCTGGTTCGAGCCGGAGATGATCAACCCGGACTCCGACCTGGCCCGCGCGCACCCCGGCTGGATCATGCAGACCGGCGACCGCCTGCCGCCACCGGCCCGCGACCAGCAGGTGCTCGACCTGACCAACCCCGAGGCGTACGCGTACGTCAGGACGCGGCTGCTGGCCGTCATCAGCGAGTACGACCTCGACTTCATCAAGTGGGACCACAATCGCGACCTGGTGGACGCGGGCTCCACGGCGAGGGGCGGCCGGGCCTCGGTCCACGCCCAGACCCACGCCGTCTACCGGCTGCTCGACGAGATCAGGGCCGAGCACCCGCGCCTGGAGATCGAGTCCTGCTCGGGCGGCGGGGGCCGGGTGGACCTCGGCATCCTGGAGCGTACCGACCGGGTCTGGGCCAGCGACTGCATCGACCCGGCCGAACGCCAGCAGATCATGCGCTGGACCGGGCAGTTGCTGCCACCGGAGCTGATCGGCAGCCACATCGGCGCCGACCGCTCCCACACCACGGGCCGCCGCCACGATCTGGCCTTCCGCGCCGCCACCGCGTTCTTCGGCCACTACGGGATCGAGTGGGATCTCACCTCGCTCACCGACGGCGAGCTGGACGACCTGGCCTCGTGGGTGGCCCTGCACAAACGCCACCGCCACCTGCTGCACTCGGGCGTGGTGGTCCGCGTGGACGACGCCCCCGAGAGCGTGCAGGCCCACGGCGTCGTCGCCGCCGACGCCTCCGAGGCGATCTACGAGATCGCCATGCTGGAGCGCCCGTCCACCTGGCCGCCCGGCCAGCTCCGGCTGCCCGGGCTCGACCCGGCGACCGTCTACTCGGTGCGGCCGCTCATGCCCGTGACCTCGCACGGGAGCGCCCCCGCGTGGACGAGCGGCGACTTCGCCCTGCCGGGCTCGGCGCTGGCCGCCTCGGGCATCGCGGTGCCGCCGCTCTTCCCCGACGAGTCCGTGCTGGTCCACGTCGTCGCCACGAGCCGGCCATGACCACGCGCTGGGGAGCGCGCCCTGCCGCCGGCTGCGCGGGCCAGGGCGCGCTCGTGGTACGGGGCGCAAGGGTGGTGCGGCATGGGGCCTGGACGCACAGGTGGGTGGGGCTGGACCCACTCCCGGGCCGATTCGGCGGGACCAGGGCGGCGTGGGGTGCAAAGTGGATACATAACGCCATACCGGCACATAGCGGGGACACCCAGGTGCCACAGCAAATGTAAGAAGGAAAGATCATGCGACAGCTGGTGTCGTGGGCGGCGGGCGCCTGCGCGGGGTTCGGGCGGGCCTGCGTCGTGGTGGCCGTCAGCATGCTGGTCCCGGCCGTGTGGGCCGCCGCCGCGACGCTGTGGATCTGGTGGTGGGACGGAGACCCGTGGGCGGGGACGGTGCCGTTCCTGTGGGCCTGCATCGGCACGCTCGCCCTGGCCCGCCCCGTGTGCCGGATGATCCGCTCCCGCGTCGCGAAATGGACGGGCACCGTCATCCCCGCCGGGTACCGGCAGCCCGGGCCGGTGACGCAGATGTCGACCGGGTACTGGTGGAACGGCTACTCCTACGAGCGCACCAGCCGGGACGCCCGCATGGACCAGCAGTGGCGGACCCGGTGGCGCGATCCGGCCATCTGGCGTGACCTGCGGTTCACCGCGATCGTCCCGATCACCGCCGGCGTGGTCGCCGCCGTCCCGCCGGCCGGGGCCGTGGCAGCGGTCTTCGGGCTGCTCCAGCCGTCACCCGCCCTGCGGGCCGCCGGCGTGCTCGGCGCGGTCGCGGCCGTCGCCGCCGCCCCGTACGCCTGGCGGGCGGTCGAGCCGGTGGCCGTCCGCTTCCTGAGCCCGCCGCCCGCGACGGCGCTGGCCGACCGGGTGGACGAGCTGACGGCCCAGCGCGCGGACACCACGATCGCGCAGGCCGCCGAGATCCGCCGGATCGAGCGGGACCTGCACGACGGGGCGCAGGCCCGCCTGGTCGCGCTCGGGCTCTCGCTGGCGACCGCGGAGAAGCTGATGGAGACCGACCCCGACCAGGCCAGGCAGCTGATGCGGGAAGCACGGGCCGGCGCCGCCACGTCACTGACCGAGCTCCGCGAGCTCGTCAAGGGGATCAGCCCGCCCGTGCTGACCGAGCGGGGCCTCGTGGACGCCGTCCGCGCTCTCGCCCTGGACAGCCCGCTCGAAACGTCCATCAGCGCCGGCGTCCAGGGCCGCCTGGACCCGCCGATCGAGTCGGCCGTGTACTTCGGGGTCGCCGAGCTGCTGACCAACGCGGTCAAGCACGCCCGCGCCGCCCGGGCGCGGATCTCCGTCGCACGTGACGACACCGGCATCCTCGTCGAGGTCGAGGACGACGGCAGGGGCGGGGCGAGCATGAGCCCCGGCGGCGGGCTCGACGGGCTGCGCCGCCGGCTCGCGGTCTTCGACGGCACCCTGGAGATCACCAGTCCGGCGGGCGGCCCGACCCGTGTGAGGATGGCGGTGCCATGCGAATCGTTGTAGCCGAAGACCTCTACCTCCTGCGCGACGGGATGGTCCGCCTCCTGGAGGCGTACGGGCACCAGGTGGTGGCGACGGCGACCACCGGGCCCGAGACGCTCGACGTGCTGCTGAAGCACCGGCCGGACGTCGCCGTCGTCGACGTCCGCATGCCGCCGACCCAGTCCGACGAGGGCCTGCGGGCGGCGCTCGCCGCCCGCGGCGAGCTGCCCGGGCTGCCGGTCCTGATCCTCTCGCAGCACGTCGAGCAGCTGTACGCGCGCGAGCTCCTCGCCGACGGCGCCGGTGGCGTCGGCTATCTCCTCAAGGAGAGCGTGTTCGACGCCGACCAGTTCATCGACGCTCTGGAGCGCGTGGCGGCCGGCGGGACCGCCATGGACCCGGCCGTCATCGCCAGGCTGCTGTCCAGCGGGTCCTCGAACCGGCGGCTCGCCCGGCTCACCGAACGCGAGCACTCCGTGCTCAGCCTCATGGCCGAAGGGCTGTCCAACCAGGCCATCGGCCGGCGGCTCTTCCTCAGCGACAGCGCCATCAGCAAATACACCACGTCCATGTTCGGCAAGCTCGGCATCACCGATGACGACGACAGCAACCGCCGCGTCCTCGCCGTCCTCGCCTACCTCGACGAGTCCTGACGCTCCCGCGACCGAAGGCGGGGACGGCGGCCGCTCGGTCACATGCCGGCAATGAGCTTGTCCACCCGTTCGTCGACGCTGCGGAACGGGTCCTTGCACAGCACCGTGCGCTGCGCCTGGTCGTTCAGCTTGAGATGCACCCAGTCCACGGTGAAGTCGCGGCGCTTCTCCTGCGCCTTGCGGATGAACTCGCCGCGCAGCCGCGCCCTGGTGGTCTGCGGCGGCACCGACTTGGCCTCGAAGATCTTGATGTCGGAGGCCACCCGCTCCACCGAGCCGCGGCGCTGCAGCAGGTAGAACAGGCCGCGCTTGCGGTGCACGTCGTGGTAGGCGAGGTCGAGCTGCGCCACCCTGGGCGAGGACAGCGGCAGGTCGTACTTCTTCCGGTAGCGCTCGATGAGCTGATATTTCGTGACCCAGTCGATCTCCCTGGAGACCAGGTCGAGGTTGCCCGTGTCGACCGCGTGCAGCGTGCGCTCCCACAGCTCCAGCACCCGGTGGGCGATGGCGTCGCCGCCGCGGCGGTCGACGAAGTCCTTCGCCTTGGACAGGTATTCCTGCTGGATCTCCAGGCTGGAGGCCTCGCGCCCGTTGGCCAGGCGCACCCGCCGCCGCCCGGTCATGTCGTGGGAGACCTCGCGGATGGCCCGGATCGGGTTCTCCAGCGACAGGTCGCGTATCACGGTGCCCGCCTCGATCATGCGCAGCACCAGGTCGGTCGCGCCGACCTTGAGCAGCATGGTGGTCTCGCTCATGTTTGAGTCGCCCACGATGACGTGCAGGCGGCGGAACCGCTCGGCGTCACCATGCGGCTCGTCCCGGGTGTTGATGATCGGCCGGGACCGGGTGGTGGCCGACGACACGCCCTCCCAGATGTGCTCGGCCCGCTGCGAGACGCAGTAGACCGCGCCGCGCGGGGTCTGCAGCACCTTGCCCGCCCCGCAGATGATCTGCCGGGTGACCAGGAACGGGATCAGCACGTCGGCCAGCCGCCCGAACTCGCCGTGCCGGCCCACGCAGTAGTTCTCGTGACAGCCGTAGGAGTTGCCGGCCGAGTCGGTGTTGTTCTTGAACAGGTAGATGTCGCCGGCGATGCCCTCCTCGCGCAGCCGCTTCTCGGCGTCCACGAGCAGGCCCTCCAGGATGCGCTCCCCCGCCTTGTCGTGCGTGACCAGCTCGATCACGTTGTCGCACTCGGGCGTGGCGTATTCGGGATGGCTGCCGACGTCCAGATAGAGACGCGCGCCGTTGCGGAGGAAGACGTTGCTCGACCGGCCCCAGGACACGACCCTCCGGAACAGGTAGCGGGCCACCTCGTCCGGTGACAGCCTGCGCTGTCCCCGGAACGTGCATGTGACGCCGTACTCGTTCTCCAGGCCGAAGATGCGACGATCCATTGCCTCACGCTACTCCCCCATCAAGGTCTCGCCCAGGTGGTCGGCGTGGACCCGGTGGTCGGCGCCGAAGGGTCCACGCTGGTGAGGCAGGTACGGTACGTACCGACCTTACTTGCCTGATTACTCGGAGTCACCCCAAGTTACCGCCAGGGTTCTCAAGCCAGAGGAAAGGTTCATCGATCAGGCTCACGGCGTGGCCGCGGCCGCCGCCTGGTACGCCTCCTGCTCCTGCGACTCGAAGTAGGTCCCGACGATGTGCGGTCCCTCGTACCAGCCGGCGATCATGTTCGGCGCGATGGGATCGCCGTCGAACCGGCTGGACACCGCCGTCTGGATCCCCGCCCCCGTGGCCGGGTTGTACTCCTCGAACCACGGCCCGCCGCTGGAGCCCGCGGACAGCGCGCTGACCAGGCGCGAGTCGAGGTAGGGCACGCTGCCCTGCCACGCCTCCCCGACGGTCTGCAGCATCACCTTGCCGTCGTTCTCCCGCTGGTCCGACACGGGCACGCCGTGATTGATCGGCGCCGGCGGCGTCGAGTTGATCGGCGCGCCCGGGGTGTTCCTGACGGCGTGATACCAGAACCGGGAGTCGTCCTGCGGATACCCGATGACCGTCCGCTGCCCGGCCCTGGCCCGGTTGAACCCCACCTGCTGCCCGCCGGTGACGTCCTGGATGCGCTGCGAGCTGCCCGGCTTCTTGACGGTCAGCGCCGACATGTCCTGCCCGAAGACGAAGTACGGGGCGCTGCCCCACGTCGAGGTGACGAACACGTTGGTGACCGCCCACACCCCGTAGGGCGCGATCTGCGCGTCCGGGTAGCCGTTCGGATTGGCCGCCGCCTTCGCGTCCAAGGTGGTGCCGTCGAACCCGGGGATGAAGATCCCGTTGAGGATGACCTCCCTGGTGGAGAAGGGGATCTCGACCTTGACGCAGTGCCCGGCGGTCAGCACGACGCTCTTGTTGGCGCTGGCCGCCACGTTCCCCGAGCAGGTGCTCTTGATCACTCCCGCCGGCACCTCGGTGGTGTTGTTCGTCGATTTCAGGATGAACAGCTTCCCGACCGTCTTGCCCGACAGGCCGGTCTTGGGGGTGGGGCTGCTGAGCGCGTCGTCGTGCCCCGACGACACGGCCGGCCGGGGGTTGCCCTGCGCGTCGGTGAGCGTGTTGTTCCCCTGCTCGTTGGCGAACTTGAGGAAGCCCAGGGTCCAGTAGTCGACGACCTGCTGCGGGGTCGCGGGCTGGCCGTTCACCTGCCATTCGAGTGGCAGCTGCGTGGCGGCCGCCTGTGCCGGGACGGCCGGCCCTGCGACGATCAGTGACATTGCGGCGGCCACTACGGCCAGCCGGCGTGCTGCTCTCACCAAAGCCTCCCTGAGACGGAGACGGAGACGTCGGCCTCAGGCTAGGAACCGGCGGGCGGACCCCGCTTCGTCGAACCAGACGAGATCTTCAGGCCGGAATGTCAACTCCGCCGAACCCGCTGGCTAGCGGCGGACGCGATAGAGCAGGTGCAGCACCCGGTCGCCCTGGATCACCGTGTGCGGGTCCTCCAGCAGGTACTGGCCGTCGGCCGAGCCGAAGTACCGCTTGCCCGACCCGAAGACCACCGGCACGACGTCCATCGCCACCTCGTCCACCAGGCCGCGGGCGAACGCCTGCCCGCCGACGTCGCCCGCCGCCACGGCGACGTTGCGCTCGCCGGCGAGCTCCCTGGCCTTCGCGACCGCCTGGGCCACGTCAGCGACGAAGTGGTAGGACGCCTCGGGGTGCCACCCGTCGGGCTTGGGCCGGTGCGACACCACGACGACGTGCTCGCCCGTCGGCGGCTTCCCCTCCCAGCCGTTGGTCATGTCGAACAGGTGCCGCCCGATCACCATCGACCCGATGTTCGCCCAGATCGGCTGGACGTAGTCGGCCGAGGCCCGCGAGACCCGGCCGGCTCCGCCGAGCTGGACGTCGCCGTTGGAGTACCAGTCGAACAGCGGGCCGACCTGGTCCTTCGCATCGGCGATGAAGCCGTCGACCGACACCACGTTGTGCATCACCACGGTGCTCATCACATCTCCTGAGTGTTCCGGGGGCTCGTCCTCGCCCTTTCACCAACGCGTCGATCGCGCGTCGCCGGAATCGACACGGCCCAGGAAAATTCCTCGCGGAGACTACCGGCCGGCCGCGCGGAGCAGGCGGGCCACCTCGGTCTGGCCCTTGGCCACGGCGTGGGCGAGCGGGGTGACACCGTCACGGTCGGCGAGGCCGGCGTCGGCGCCCGCGGCGAGGAGCAGCCGGACGATCTCCTGGTACGGCTCGCTCCCGTCGCCGAGGATGACGGCCTCCAGCAGGCCGGTCCAGCCGAGGTCGTTGACATGGTCGACGTCGATGCCGGTCGTCAGCACCTCGCGGACGTAGTCCACGTGCCCGCGCTCGCACGCGGGGATCAGGGAGACGCCACCGTAGCGGTTGCGCAGGGTCAGGTCGGGCTTGGCGGGGAGGAGGACCCTGAGCATCGCGACGCTTCCGGTGACCCCGGTGACCAGCCAGGGAGTGTCGTGCCGGAAGTCCTGCGCGTTGGGGTCGGCCCCGGCCGCGACCAGCACGGTGGCCGCCTCGACGTGGTCGGCCGCCGCGGCCAGCAGCAGAGCCGTGCGACGCTGCCCGTCGCGGGCCTCGACGTCCGCCCCTGAGCCGAGCGCGTCCCTTACGGCGACGGCGTCCCCTCGTGCCGCGCCCGCCAGCAGTTCCTCGTTGAGCACAGTGTTCCCCTCTCACCTTCCGGCCACCGCACGCCGCGGGCGTCACGCCCCGCCTCGGGCCTGGTCAGAGCGTACCCGGCGCTCTGACCGGGGCCGAGACGCGCCCGGCGACCGCCTCACACGTTGCGCAGGACCGAGACCACGATGCCCAGCACCACGGCGCCGTCGCCGTCGATGACGTCGTAGCGGGGGTTGCGCGGCTCGAGATGGACATGCCCGTCGCGCCGGCGGTAGACCTTGACGGTCGCCTCACCGTCGATCATCGCGGCGACGATCTGGCCCGAGTGGGCCTCGGGCTGCTGCCGTACGACGACGATGTCGCCGTCGCAGATCGCCGCGTCGATCATCGAATCACCCCGCACGCGCAGGGCGAACACGGTGCCGCGGCCGGTGAGGTCGCGGGGCAGGGTCAGCGTGCCGTCCACGTACTCGTCGGCCGGGATGGGGGTGCCGGCCGCGATGTCTCCGACCACGGGCACGGTCACCACGTCGGCCGGCTCCGGCGCCGCGGCCCGCAGGAACAGCCGCACGTCGATCGGCCGGGTCATCGCCGGGCCCCGGCGGAGGAACCCCTTCTCCTCCAGGCTCTTCAGGTGCTTCGACACCGACGAGGACGACCGCAGCCCGACCGCGTGGCCGATCTCGCGCGCGCTCGGCGGATAGCCGTGCCTGACCACCCAATCCCGGATCGTGGCCAGAATCCGCTGCTGGCGCTGCGGCAGGGCCGAGAAGTCCAGATATTCGAACGCGTCAGGATCGTCGTAGGTGGTCACGTGCGAAATGCTAGACGCCGTCGCCCGTCGCGGAAGCATCGGCGTGGCTGGCCTGACGCGGCGCGGGCGGGTTTCCTGGCAGGTACCACTCGCGTGCAAAGGATGTGAGAGCCATGGATGTCGATCCCTTCTCAGCGGCCTTCCAGCACGACCCGGAGCCCTTCTACGAGGAGCTCCACGACGCGGACCCGGTGTTCTTCCTGGACTCCTACGGCATCTGGGCCACCGCGCGCCATGCCGAGACGCAGCACGTCATCCGCGACTTCGAGACCTTCTGCTCCTCCGCGGGCATCGGGCTGGCGAACTTCCTGAAGGAGCAGCCGTGGCGGACGCGGAGCCTGTTACTCGAGGCCGACCCGCCGGCGCACACGACCGTCCGCAGGGTGATCGCCCGCGTGATGTCGCCGCGCGCCATCGAGGCGCTGCGGCCCGAGTTCGAGCGGCACGCGGACCGGCTCGTCAGTGCGGCGGTCGGCAAGGGCACGTTCGACGCCGTCACCGACCTGGCCCAGCCCTACCCCCTGCGCGTCTTCGCCGACGCCGTCGGCATCGCCGCCCACGACAGGGAGAACCTGCTCCTGTACGGCGACATGGTCTTCAACGCCCTCGGCCCCCGCAACCGGCTCTTCGAGGCGGCGATGGCGCAGGCTCCCCGGATCACCGCCTGGCTCACCGACCAGTGCCGGCGCGACATGCTCCAGCCCGGCGGGCTGGGCGCGCACCTGTACGAAGCCACCGACCGAGGCGAGATCACCGCCGACGAGGCCGCCCTCCTGATCCGCTCGCTGCTGTCGGCCGGCATCGACACCACGGTGCACGGCGTGGCCTGGGCCCTGCGCCTGCTGTCCACCCGCCCCGAGGTCTGGGACGCCCTCCGCGCCGACCCGGCGCTGGTCCGGCCCGCCTTCGAGGAGAGCCTGCGCCACGCCTCGCCCTCGCCCCTGCTGTTCCGCACCACGACGCGGGAGACGACGCTGGCCGGCACCCGGATCCCGGCGGGCGAGAAGGTGCTGTGCTTCCTGGGCGCCGCCAACCGCGACCCCCGCGTGTGGAAACACCCCGACGACTTCGACCTGCGCCGGCCGGCGGGCCACCTGTCCTTCGGCACCGGCGTCCACGCCTGCGTCGGCGCGGCGATGGCCCGCTTCGAGGCCGAGATCCTCCTCACCGCCCTCGTCCGCCAGGTCCGCACGCTGTCACCGGCCGGCGACCCCGTCCGCGCCCCAACAACTGGCTCAGGACCCTGGCGCACCTCCCTCTCCGAGCCGCCTGACGGGACTTGCCGATGCCCGCCTCTCCGGCGACCACCGCCACCCGCCCGCCCCGCGTGCTCTCCCCCGCAGCTCGTCGAGAAGATCGAGCGTCGCGGAACGCTGCCACAGCTCCACGACCCCGATCGTGGAGCCCGGGGACCGGGCGGTCGCCGATCGTTCCGCCGGGGTTCGTTGCGTCTTATGCCGCTCCGCGGGGATATCCGGCGCGGGCGTCCTTCTCCCGCAGTGCCCGCAGCTCGGCGCGGGACAGCTCAGCCGTGAACAGGCCCGGACCGGTCGGCGCCTGCGTCAGCCGGGTGCCGTCCGGATGCCAGACGCCGCTGCCGCCGCACGACACCCATCCCGGCCCGGCGTCCGGGTAGTTCGCGGCGACGGCGTACATGCGATGGTCCATGGCCCGCGCCGCGAAGTGCAGGTCGAACCGCCGGGTCTCCGCCATCGTGTACAGCACCGACCCCGCGTACACCTCGGCGCCCCGGCGGGCCGCGTCCGCGGCGTGGGCGGGCACGCCGGCGTCGTAGCAGATCGTGAGCGCCACCCGCCAGCCGTCCACGTCGAGGATCCGCCCCTCGCCTCCGGGCTGGAAGAGCTCGCGCTCGCGCCCGTGCAGGTTCCGCTTGCCGTGGACGTACAGCTCACCGCCCGGCAGCAGCGCCAGCGAGGCGATCCAGACCTCGCCGTCCGGCCTGCGGCAGGCCGCGCCCAGCACCGCCGTCAGCCCGTGGTCCTTGGCGGCCTGCCGGGCCTGGTCCAGGCGCGGGTCGTTCTCGGTTACGAGCACCGCGGGGTCCGCGGGCCCGGCGAACAGGTCCAGGTCGTAGCCGACGAGGGACAGCTCGGGGAACAGCAGCAGCTTCGCGCCGGCCGCCGCGGCCGTCTCGATGGCGGTGGCCGCCGCCCGCGCGTTGGCACTGACGTCGCCCGGCCGGGCGGGCTGCTGGGCGACTGCCACGATCAACGTTTCGCTCGACATGGTGGCAGCCTGCCATTCGCCTCGCCCGCGATGTGGGGCCGGGTGGGCCGGTCACCGGGCCCCGTCGCGTCTGGCCCTTCTGGCCAGCAGCGCGATGAGATAGCAACCGCCGATCACCGTGGTCACCACCCCCACGGGAAGGGCGACGGGGGCCAGCAGGAGCTGCGCGGCCACGTCGGCGGTCAGCAGCAGCACCGCGCCCGACAGCGCCGCCGGGGCCAGGGCCACGCCGGCCGCGCCCGTCAGCAGCCGGCCGATCTGCGGCGCGGCCAGCGCGACGGCCCGCGCGGCGGACGCCGGCTGCTCGCCGGACCCGGCCGAGCCGCAGCCGGCCACCAGGGCGAGCATGATGACGGTGGCTCCGGCGGCGTGCCGGAGCTGGACATGGTGCATGAACAAGGCTTCCTTCAACAGTGGAGAGGAAGCTTAGGCTACCCTTACCAAAGTTGCCGCTGATGTCTCTGGGAGGTCAACCGATGTCGCCGAGACGCCACTCTGTATCGGTCACCGAGCCCGTCACCACGGATCCGCTCTGGTGCGAGGAGTACGGCTACGGCCTCGGCCGGACCGGCGGCATCCTCGTGCTCAAGTACCGCTCCGCCGGCGCGCTGGAGTTCGGCGAGAACCGCCAGGACTTCCTGCACCAGCTCTACTGGTCCCCCGACGGCATGCTGTCGAGCAGGTACGGGGCTCGCACGCAGTTCGTGGGGCAGCGCGAGGCGTTCTGGGCGCATCGAGCCGTCACCCACGAGGTCCGCGCGGCCGACCGGCAGACCGTCTACCGGCTCTGCCTGCGCGAGGTGCCCGCGGCCCTCGGCGGGCTGCGGGCCGGCGCGGTCTCGGTGAACCCGGAGGCGGCCCGGCTCATCCAGGCCATCGCCCGCCGGACCTGCGACGAGAGCGAGGCCCTCGCCGCCCGCACGCGCATCATGGCCGGGCTCGGCCCGACCACCGCCGACTTCGTCGGCCACCACGCCACCGGGACCGGGTTCGCGCTGACCGTGGCCCGGGCGCTCTCCCACGACCCGGGCGACGAGGCCGGGCTGGCGGAGTGGGCCGAGCGGCTGCACGTCAGCGTCAAGACGCTGCAGCGCGACTTCGAGCGGGAGTTCGGCATGCCGTACTCGAAGGTGCGGACCAAGCTGCGGCTCAGCACGTCGCGGGTGCTGCTGGAGACCCGGCCGGTGGCCGACGTGGCGCACCGCGTCGGCTACTCCAGCCCGTCGGCGTTCATCACGGCCTTCACCAAGGAGTACGGCTGCACGCCCGGCCGCTACGCCGGGCGCGGGCACGAGCTCTGACGCCCTCACCTCTGAAGCGGTGCCGGGCGGTGACCGCCTCGCCGCGGGCCGGCGGCCGGATCGGGCCCTCGGGAGCCGCTCCCGGAGAGCCACGATGGTCGACTCCGGGCGATCGGGTGCAGAGACACCTTCTGAGCAGGCCGGCCGCGAGCCCGGGCGGGCGCGTCAGGGCTCGGCCAGGTCGCCCGCGTCCACCGCGTTGCGGCGCTGGTAGTGGCGGGCCACCCGCGCCCGGTTGCCGCACGACGGCTTGCACCACTCCTGCCGGCCGTGGCTCTTGACGAAGTAGCGCACGCAGCGCGGCGCGTTGCAGGCCCGTAGCTGCTCGCGCTGCGGACCGCTGAGGAAATCGATGGCGGCGCGGGCCAGCGCGGCGATCAGCCGGACGTTCGCGTCGGGCTCCGCGGACAGCACCCCCGCCCTGGGCGCCTCGCCCGCGGGCCAGTCGAGTCGCGGGACGACGGCCTCGCGGGCGGCCGCCGCGTTGAGCTGGGCCAGCGCCTCCTCCACGGGCATCAGCCGGTGGGCGTCGGCCCGGCTCGGCGGCGCCGGGCTGACGGCGTGGGCGAACAACGCCCGCACGGCCCGGCGCAGCCTGACGATCTCGTTCCTGAGCTCCTCGTCCATCGCGATCCGCGCGACGTCCACGTGCCCGTCCAGCAGCTCGGCCTGCTGGTGGACCCAGCGGGCGGCGCTCTGCGACGTCGCCAGGTCGTCGGCCACGCCGCCGTCGCCGTCGTGGCGAATCGTGCTCACCAGTTCCAGCGCCGGCCATCGCACCACTCGAACCTCCCGGTTGCCCGCACCCTCACCCGTACCCTATGGTCTCTAACGCTTAATCCAATTTAACCATTAGACGGTGGGATCAGACGATGACGCTGCTGCTGGCCCAGATCAGCGACCTGCACCTCGACGGCACCGACCGGGCGACCCGGCGCGCCACCCTGGTGATGGACTACCTGCGGGCCCTGCCCCGCCCGGTAGACGCCCTGCTGGTCACCGGTGACATCGCCGATCACGGCGAGGAGGCCGAGTACGAGGAGGCCGCCCGGATCCTGGCCGCCCCCTTCCCGGTGCTGGCCTGTCCCGGCAACCACGACTCCCGCCCGGCCTACCGCAAGGCGCTGCTGCGCCGGCCACCCGGCCCCGGGCCCGTCAACGAGGTCCACCACATCGCCGGCACGGCCATCCTGATGTGCGACTCCACCATCCCGGGCCGCGACGAGGGCCGCCTCGACGCCGAGACCCTCGCCTGGCTGCGGGCCACCCTCGACGGGCTCGCCCCGGGCACGCCCGCGCTGATCGCCTTCCACCAGCCGCCCGTCGTGCTGCACCACCCGTTGCCCGACTCCGGGCGGCTGGAGTCGCCCGAGGACCTGGCCGCGCTGCTCGACGCGTACCCCGGGGTGGTCGCCGTGCTCACCGGGCACGCCCACACCGCGGCCGCCTCCACCTTCGCCGGCCGCCCGCTGATCGTCGGGCCGGCCGCCACCTGGACCCTGCGCCTGCCCTGGGAGGGCGACCGGCCCGCCGACCGCGAGCAGCCGCCCGGCCTCGCCTTCCACATCCTGGACGACGACCGCCGCCTGACGACCCACTACCGCGTCGTGCTCCCGGCATGATCCACCCGTACGCCGCCGCCGCGTTCCTCCTGGCGATCCTGCCCGTCATCGCCACTCCGGGCGCCAGCATGACCCTGCTGATCCAGCACGTCACGACCGGCGGCCGGCGGCAGGCACTCCCCGTCGCCCTCGGGACGATCACCGGCCTGTACGTCCACGCCGCTCTGGCCGTCGCCGGCCTGTCGGCCCTGATCATGCACTCCAGCCAGGCCTTCACCGCCGTCAAGCTCCTCGGCGCCGCCTACCTCATCGGCCTGGGCCTGTGGACCTGGCGTTCGGCCGCCTCGTCCCCGCCTCCGGTGCGGGCGGACCCGCCGAGACGGACCGGCTCCGTCTACACCCAGGCCCTCCTCGCGAACGTGCTCAACCCGAAGGCGGCCTCCATCTACCTGACCCTCGTCCCGCAGTTCGTCGAGTCCGGCCGTCCCCTCGCCGGGCAGATCCTCACCCTGGCCACGGCTCACGCCCTGCTGATGGCGGTATGGCTGCTGACCTGGTCGGTCCTGATCCACCAGGGGGCGAACATCGTCCGCAAGGCCCGCTTCAAACGCGTGGTCGGCAGGGTGACGGCGGTGATGCTCGTCGTCCTCGGGCTCCGGGCCGCCACGACGTAACCGCCGCCACCACGACCGCTCGGGGAGAATCATGATTTGTCAGGAAATACGGGCCAGATCTTTGGACGGTTGATTTTATGATCATCAAAGCCTTCGATCACAGCGCCGGTGAGACGCCGGAGAACATCGTGGTGCTCGCCGACGGCACGGTCTGCGCGACGTTGCTGCTGGCGGGCGACGTCTGGCTGTCCGGCGGCGAGTCCGAACGGGTGGCCCCCGAGGGGGCCGACGCACTCGCGGTGGGCCTCGCCGTGGACGCCCACGACCGGCTCTACGCCGCGCTGCGCAGCACCGATGAAACCGTGGTGGGAATCTGGCGGCGCGAGGCGCCCCGGCGCTGGGTCCGGTTCGCCGCCGCGCCTCCGCAGGCCGGGCTCAACGGCATCACCTTCGCCGAGGACGGCACCCTGTACGCGGCGGACTCCGAGCGCGGCGAGATCCTCTATTGTCCCCCCGGCGAGGACACGCTCCGCCGCTGGCTCATCGACGAGCGCCTCGCGACGACCTCGCAGGACGACCCGGTCTCGGCCACGGGCGTGAACGGGCTCAAGGTCTGGGACGGCGACCTGTGGGCGACCAACACGGCCCAGGGCACCGTCCTGCGCATCGGCGTCAAGGCGGAGGGTCCGGGCGAGATCACGCAGGTGCACGCGGGCATACCCGCCGACGACCTCGCCTTCGACTCCGCCGGCACCCTGTATCTCGCGGTGCACCCGGAGAACACCATCCTCCGCATCACCCCGGACGGCGCCAGGACCGTGCTGGCCACCGAGGCCGACGGTCTCGACGGGCCGAGCGCGATTGCGGTCACCGGCGACGGGCTTCTCGTGACCAGCCTCGGGATGCTCGGCTCCCGGCACAGCCCGAACATCGTCCGCCTTCCCCTGGACGTGGCCGCGCCCGCGCTGCCCCGCCCGGCGCTGCCCCGCTGACGATCAGGTCGCCGGCCGCCGATGGATGGTACCGATCGGTTCGGGAAGCTGCTAGCGTCACTTCGTACCGATTGGTTCGATCAGCTCCGGAGCCGTCATGACCAGCGCCGCAGACCCGCTCATCACCGACCCGCCGGCCGGCCTCGCCCCCGCCGCCACCACGCCCGCCGTCACCTTCGACAGCGGCGGCGTGCCGCTGCTCGGGGTGCTGCACGTGCCGGCGGGGCCCGGGCCGCACCCGGTGGTGGTGCTCGCGCACGGTTTTCCCGGCAACGAGCGGAACTTCGACGTGGCGCAGAGCCTGCGCCGCGCCGGCTATGCCGCGCTCGTCTTCCACTACCGCGGCTCGTGGGGCGTGGGCGGGACGTACTCGTGGACGAACGTGCTGGCGGACACCGCCGCGGCCGTCGCCTTCGTCCGCGATCCCGCCGCGGCGGCGCAACACCGGCTGGACCGGGACCGGGTGGCGCTCGTCGGACACAGTTTCGGGGGGTTCGCGGCGTTGATGACCGCCGCGGCCGACCCGTCCATCGCGGCCGTGGCCTCCGCCGCCGCGTTCGACAGCGGGGCGAGTGCCGCGGCCTGCCGCCACAGCCCCGAGACCCGGGCGGCGTACGTCGAGGCGTTCGACGACGAGCTGCTGCCTCTGCGCGGCACCAGCGGGGAGGCGCTCGTCACCGAGATGGAGGCGGCGGGCGACGACTGGAGCCTGACCGCGCTCGCCGAGCGGCTGTCCACCCGCCCCGTCCTGCTGATCGGCACCGGGCTCGACCCCGTCACCCCTGCCCCCATGCACTACGAGCCGGTCCTGGCCGCCTATCAGGCGCATCCGGTCGAGCGGCTCGAACACCACCTCTTCCCGACCGATCACGCCCTGTCCGACCACCGGGTGGCGTTGACCCGCGCGATCCTGGCCTTCCTCGGCACCCACTTCGCGCAGCCCACCGCCTGACCTCCAGGCATCCGCCCGGTCACTCTTGCTGCACGACGCGCTAACCGGACCGCCGCGCCCGTTCGACGAGCTCGTGGTACTCCTCCTCGGACGTGGCGAACCCCAAGGTGCCTCGCTTCGGGTCGGTGACCACGAAACGGAGCCAGGCGGTTGTGGATGACGCGGGCCACCTTCGGCATGGCGGCCTCGGTGGGCGACTCGGCCCCGCGCCACCGCGCGGCCGTCTTCGCCAGGGCCGGCTGGACGAGGTCCTCGGCGGCGTGCCGGTCGCCGGTCAGCAGGTACGCCGTGCGGAACAGCGCGCCCGACCTGTCGATGACGAACTGCCGCAGGGCCGACTCAAAGCCTGGATCCACCCGTCCTCCTCGTGATGTCACCCAGCAAGGACGAGCGAGCGCCACGGAACTATGCCGGATCCCGGAAAATGCCAGGCACCGCGTGTCCGGGCCGGCGCATGGTCCAACCGGCCGGCGTCGTCGTGCGCACGGGCGAGGTGGACCGCTCTCCAGGATTCACCACGGGTGGTCCCTGAGCGGGCCAGGCAGAAGAGGAAGATCGACCGGCGGAGCCCCGCCTCAGCGGCCGGTCCGGGAGGCTGCGGAGAGCAGGGCGAGCGCGGCCTGGCAGGAATGATCGGCGGCGCCGGCCGCCTCGTGGTGCGCCGCCAGGACGGTGGCGCCCTCCATCAGCGCGAGCAGCTGCCGCCCCAGCGCCGCCGGATCGGCGGCTCCGGCGCGCTCGGCGATGCCGGTCAGGAGCTCGAGGTGGCGGCCGAGATGACGGGCGGTGATCGCGCGTACGCCCTCGACATGGTGCTGCGCGGCCGCGTTCAGCATGGCGCAGCCGCGGAAGGCCGGATCGTCGTACCACCGCTGGAGCGCCCCGAACAGCGCGACGAGCTGGTCGTGCGGGTCGTCTCCCGCCGCCTCGACGGCGTCGGCCAGCCAGCGCACCACTCGCGCGCTGCGTGCCGCCAGCATGGCCTCCACCAGCCCGTCCTTGGAGCCGAAGTGCCGGTAGAGCGTCTCCTTGGAAACGCCGAGCAGGGTGCAGAGCTCGGCGACGCCGATGCCGTCGAGCCCGCGCTCGTACAGCAGCGGAGTGGCCGCTTCGAGGATGGTGGCGCGCGTGCGCTCCGGGTCGATCGTCGAGCCCTTGGGAACCGGCATACCCAGGATGGTACCAACCGGTTCTATCGCTCGATACGATCACAGATCGTACCGAGCGGTTCGATCTGGAGGTTCGTCATGTCACTCGTCATCAGCCGGCCGACGCGGCAAGCGGCGCGGCTGGCTCTGGGCACGGCTTCGGCGCTCGGCCTGGGACGCTTCGCCTACGGGCTGCTCCTGCCCGCGATGCGCGACGACCTGCGCTGGTCGCTGGGCGAGGCCGGGGCGATGAGCGCCGCCAACGGATTCGGCTATCTCCTCGGCGCGCTGGTGACCGCCGGGGCCGTTCGCCGCTGGGGAACGGCGGCCACGTTCCGGTGCGGCATGGTCCTCACCGCGCTGGCGCTGGCGGCGACGGCGGTCAGCGATGCGCCCCTGATGCTGCTGGCCGCGCGATTCGCGGCGGGGGCCGGCGGGGCTGCGGTGTTCATCACCGGCGGCGTGATCGCGTCGGGCATCGCCGCCCGCGCCGCCTCCGGCACGCCCATCACCGTCTACTTCGCGGGGACCGGGCTGGGCATCGTCTTCAGCGGCGGCACCATCCCGCCGCTGGGAGAGCACTGGAGCCTCGCCTGGGCCGGCTTGAGCGTCGCAGCCGCCCTGGCCGCGCTCGTGAGCTGGACCGCCGCGGAGGGCGGACGGGAGGAGCCGGCCGCGACCGGGCGGGCGCGCGTGCGCCCGCTCTGGGGGATCGCCCTGGCCTACCTGCTGTTCTCCGCCGGCTACATCACCTACATCACCTTCCTGTCCGCCTACCTGGCCGACCGGCACGCCCCGCTCGGCCAGGTCGTGCTCACCTGGACGGCGCTGGGCCTGGCCGTGGTGGCGGCGCCCGCGATCTGGAGCCGTCCCACCGCCCACTGGCCGGGCACCCGGGCGCTGGCCGCGCTGCTCGGCCTGCTGGCCGGCGGATCGGCGCTGGCGCTGACGGCGCCGACACCCCCGGTCATCCTCGTCTCCGCGCTCGTCTACGGGGCGACGTTCATGGGGGTCCCCGCCGCGGTCACCGCGCTCATCAGGAAGAACACCCCGCCCGCCGGGTGGACCGCCACGCTGGCGGCCTTCACCACCCTGTTCGCGGCCGGCCAGACCGCGGGGCCATGGCTCGCCGGGCTCGCCGCCGACCACACCTCGACCGACGCGACCTTGGCGTGGACGGCGATCCTGTGCGGCTCGGCGGCCGCCATCGCCGCCTTCGCGGGCCGCTCCCGCCGCTGACGCCTTCTCGCGTACGCGCCCCCAGGCAGTGCGTGCCGCGGTCAGCGGCCGATCGCGCCCCGACCGAGCCGAGTAGGGGCAGCCCTACCGGCAGAGGGCCGGTGACGTGACTGATCCGGAAAGCCGGAAGCCGAAGAATCGGTGCGTCACCCCTTCAAGGAGATGCTGATGATACGCAAGCTGCTCGCCGCCGGAATTGCGACCGCCGCGCTCGCCGGGGTCGCCTCCCCCGCCTTGGCCGCCGCCGATTCGCGGCCTGACGCCGTACGCCGGCAAGCCGACCGGTTGACCGGACAGGACGGCCTGACCGGCGCGGTGATCGCGGTCCGCGACCGGCGTGGCCACGAGACCACCTGGTCCTCGGGCACGGCCGAGCGAGGCACCGGCAGGCCGATGGTCGGCGCCGACGGCCGGATGCGCGCCGCCAGCGTGACCAAGTCCGTCATCGGCGTGACCGTGATGAACCTGGCGGCCGAGGGGAAGATCGACCTGAAGCGGCAGGTCGAGCACTACCTGCCGGGCCTGCTCCAGGGCAGGAAGATCACTGTGGACCAGCTGCTCCGGCACACCAGCGGCCTGCCGGAGTATTTCGACCTCGTGGACTGGGCCGAGCCCGGCGGCCCCGCCGACCATCTCGCCCTGGCGCTGGCCCGGCCGCCGGTCGGCAAGCCCGGCGAGCGCTGGTCCTACTCCAACACCAACTACCTCGTCGCCGGGATGCTCATCGAGAAGGTCACCGGACGGGACTTCCGCGACGTCACCCAGGACGGCGTGCTGAAAGGGCTGCACGCCACCTACTGGCCGAAGAACGGCGAGACGGACATCCGCGGCGAGCACGCCCACACCTACGGCGTGAACCCGGTCGACCCGGACGCCGGAGTCACCGACGTGACCCGGCTCCCCGGCTACGCCTTCGGCGCCGCGGGCGGCCTGGTCACCACGCCGGCCGACCTGAACCGCTTCTGGCAGGCCATCCCCGAGCGGACCCTGCGGGCGATGCTCTCCCGCACGGTCGCCGGCACCGACCCGAAGGGCAGCCGGTACGGCCTCGGCCTCTACACCTACGAGCTGAGCTGCGGGCCGGCCCTGATGCACGACGGTGGCCTGCCCGGGCTGCGGGTGCTCAGCGGTCGCGACCGCGCGGGCAAGGCGGCCACCGTGTACGTCACCGGCACCCCCAGGGACGACAGCCACCTGTTCGCCACCCTGGACGCCGCCCTCTGCTCCACGTGACCGGGCACGACTTCTGCCGGACAGGCCGCTCGGGAACGCCCGGATGTCCATGTAACGCGATAAACCTCGGATATGCGTTGCAGTTCTCCAGTCCGCCCGTGTAACGTAATAAATCCCAGCATTACGTTACGAGGAGGACCGCCATGGTAGATCTGGCCGTGCTACCCGCCTTCCTCCTGGCGGCGTTCCTCGTCACCGTCGCCCCGGGACCGGACAACATCTACATCGTCGCCGTGGCACTGGACCGGGGGCTGCGCGCGGGAATGCTGTCCGCCGTCGGCATGGCCCTGGGGATGGTGGTGCACGTGGCCGCCGCCGCGCTCGGCCTGGCCGTGCTGCTGCGGACGGCGCCGGGAGCGCTCATCGTCGTACAAGTGCTCGGCGCGCTCTACCTCGGCTGGCTGGCGGTGAGCACCCTGCGGTCGGCCGGGACGCCGGGCGCCGCCGCGCGCGTCCCGCCGTCCGACGGGCGGATCCTGGGGCGAGCCGTGCTCACCAACCTGTCCAACCCCAAGGTCATCCTGTTCTTCGCGGCTTTCCTGCCGCAGTTCACCCGGGACGGCCATGGCCCGCTCCCGGTGCAGATGCTCACGCTCGGCCTCATCTTCCTGGCCGTCGGCCTCGGCTGGGACAGCGTCGTCGGCCTCTTCGCCGGCCGGCTGGGCGGCGCGCTGGCCGGCGGCGGCCGGGGCGCGACGGCGCTGAGCGTGGGCGCGGGCCTCACCTTCGGCGTGCTGGCCCTGCTTCTCCTCAGCCAGGCCCTGTGGAGCCGGTGACCGGAGCCGTCCGGTCGGCCAGCAGCCGCCTGGCCTCCGCCCGGTGCCCGGCGAGCTCGCGGAGAGTGGTCCCGACCGCCCGTACGATGGCCGGTCGCGAGCCGGCGCCGAGCCGCAGCGCGCGGGTGGTCGCCTTGATCAGGCCGGGCAGGGCGAGGGTCTCGCGCGGGTCGCGGATCCGGGAGTAGACGTCGAGGACGTTCCGGACGCCGTCCGGCCCCTCGGTCAGCGCCTTGAGCAGCTCGAACTGGACGTGAGCCAGGCCGTCGCCGCGTCCGAGCAGGTTCGTCCAGTGGTAGGTGTGCACGCACTGCGCGTCGCGCGTGCGCTCCCACGCGAGCGTGGCCCGGTCGAGCGCGGCGGGGTCGCCCAGGACGTCCGCGACGCTCTCCCCCAGCAACCGCCCGAACCGCACGGCGTCGCGGATCCCCTGCGCCGTGACGGGGTCCTTGAAGTGTCCCGCGTCGCCGATCAGGACCCAGCCGGGCCCGGCCGAGCGGCGGAAGTACGACGGGTGCTCGGCGGAGCTGACGATCCGCGTGCTCCGGGCGCAGCCCGCCAGGCGCTCGGCCAGCCCGGGGACGAGGCCCACGGTACGGTCGAACTCCGCCTCCAGGTTGCCGCGGAAGTCCGCCACCCGCTCGACCGGCGGCATCAGCAGCACCAGCGTCAGCCCGTCGTCACACGGGAAGGCGTTGCCCAGCTCGCGGCCGGTCAGCCACATCGCGGCGGTCGAGCGCCAGTCCCGATGCGGGTCCTCGTAGTAGGCGTAGTAGCAGGCCCGGCCGTTGGCGTGGGCGATACGCGGGCGCTCGGCACCGGCCAGGCGCGCGACGGTCGAGCGGCGGCCGTCCGCGCCGACGACCAGATCGGCGCGGATCTCGTACTCCTTGCCGCCCTGCCCGCGCGCGCTCTGGTCCTGCACGCGCACGCCGACGGCCCGGCCGTCCTGCCAGAGCAGGCCCGTGACGCGATGGCCCTGCCTGATCTCCGCTCCGGCCTCGCTCGCGGTCTCGGCGAGGGCCTGGTCGAGGGGCGCGCGCCGCACGCACAGGCCGTAGTCGATCCCGTTGACCGGGGTGTAGGAGCCGTCGGCGGCGTGGCCGGGGCCGCCGATGAAGGCGCGCGAGAGCCGGGGGGCGCCGATCTTCTCCACGCGTTCCAGGGCGCCGACGCGGGCCAGCTCGGCGACGCCTCCGGCGAAGAGCAGGTGGGTGGAGACCGTGGTGGCGGGGAACCGTACCGGATCGACCGCGATCACCCGGCGCCCCGCTCTGGCGAGGGTGGCGGCGGCGGCCGAGCCCGCGCAGCGCGCTCCGGCGATGACCACGTCGGCCTGCTCGGCCATCGGACCTCCTTGCAGACAGCCCGCTAACCGACTGATGTGTCGGTTGTATGGACGGTAAGCGGCCCGAAGTCCGGAGTCAACCTCCCTCCGGGCGGTAGTGTGCACGGCATGGCGAGCAGGGAGCTGAAGAAGCGGATGCCGGGCTCGGCCCGCCGGGTCCGGATCGTCGAGGCGGCTCTGGAGGTCTTCGCCGGGCGCGGCTACCACGCCACGGCGATGGAGGAGATCGCGATCGCGGCGGGGGTGACGCGATCGGTGCTCTACGACCATTTCCCGTCCAAACGGGTGCTCATGATCACCGTACTCCAGGAGCAGAACGCCCTGCTGGTGGAGCACGTCGGCGCCCGGATCACCGGCTCGGGCTCGCCCGGACGGCGGCTGCGCGCGACCCTGGACGCCTATTTCAGCTTCGCCGAAGGCAGCCCGGCCGCACGTCGCCTGCTGTTCGACCACACCGACGAGGACGATCCCGAGATCAAGGCCGTCCGCTGGGGCATCAGGGAGACCCGCACCCGCTCGGTCGCCGCGATGCTCGGACGGGATCTGCGCCGGCTCGGACTCGACCCCGAGACCGAGACCGCGCAGGCGGTGGTCGAGCTGCTGATCTCGGGCACCGACGGCCTGGCCCAGTGGTGGGCCCGGCATCCCGCGGTGTCGCGGGAGGAGCTCGTCGAGTCCGCCATGCTCGTGCTGTGGAACGGGCTGTCCCAGATTCCCGGCCCCGACTCTCCCTGAGCCCATCACGTTCACGTATTGACAGATGTGAGCCACGCGTTCATCGTTCGCCTAACTAAACCAACACAAGTGTCGGTTAGGCGGGAGGTTCCGTCATGGGCCAGCCAGAGAATCGGAACGGGATCGGGCGCCGGAGCTTCGTCACCGGCGCCATGGCAGCGGCGGCCGGAGCGACGGCCGGGCCGCTGTGGGGCACGGCGCCGGCCAACGCGACACCGTCCCTGGTGAGCGCCGCGGGCAAGAGCGTGGCTGTCTTCGGCGCCGGCATGGGCGGGCTCAGTGCCGCTCACGAGCTGGCCGAACGCGGTTTCCAGGTCACCGTCTACGAGCGCAAGGCCCTGGGCGGCAAGTCCAGGAGCATCCCCGTCCCGGGAACGGGCACCGGCGGCAGGCAGGACCTGCCCGGCGAGCACGGCTTCCGGTTCTTCCCCGGCTTCTACCAGAACCTGCCCGACACCATGAGCCGCATCCCCTACGGGTCCGGCACCGTACGCGACAACCTCGTCTCGGCCAGCCTGGCGGTGATCGCGTACAAGGGGAAGGAGCTGCGCGTGCCGGTGCCGGGCAGCATCGGCGGCTCCCTCACCCCCGAAGCGATCAGGGACTACTTACGCAGCGCCCTGACGGCCGTCACCACGGTCCCGCTGTCGCAGATCGAGTTCTTCGTCTCCAAGCTCGTGACCTTCGTCACCAGCGGCCCGCGCCGGCGCCTCGGCCAGTGGGAGAACATGGGGTTCGCCGACTTCATCAAGGCCGACATCATGTCGCAGGAGTACCGCGACCTGCTGGTCAGGCTGTTCACGGCGTCCCTGGTCGCGGCCCAGCCGGACAAGGCCAACACCCGCACCATGGGCCTGATGTTCGAGGCGCTGGTCTACAGCGCCCTCGGCCTCGGCCCGTACGGCCCGCCCGACCAGGTGCTCAACGGCCCGTCCAACGACGTCTGGCTCACGCCCTGGATCGGCTACCTCACCGGTCTCGGCGTGCAGTTCAAGGTCGGATGGACCGCCACCGGGTTCGACTACTCCGGCGGCCGGGTCACCGGCGTGCGGGTGACCGACCCCAGCGGGGCCGCCGGCACCGTCACCGCCGACCACTACGTGGCCGCCCTCCCCGTCGAGCGCTTACGCCCCCTGCTGACCACCGCCATGAAGACGGCCGACCCCGGCCTGGCCCGCCTGGATCATCTGGAGACGGACTGGATGAACGGGGTCATGATCTACCTCAAGGAGCCCCGCCCGATCGCGAACGGCCACCTCATCTACGCCGCGACGCCGTGGGCGCTCACCTCGATCAGCCAGGCGCAGTTCTGGAGCCGCAATTTCGCGGCGAGCTACGGGGACGGCACGGTCACCGACTGCCTGTCACTCGACCTGTCGGACTGGAACACGCCCGGCATCCTCTTCGGCAAGACCGCCAAGCAGTGCACCAGGCCGCAGATCGTCCAGGAGGTGCTGGCCCAGGTCCGGGCGGCCCTGCCCGGCGGCGCGGCGCTGCTGCCCGACTCGATCGTACGGTCCTGGTTCGTGGATCCGGCGATCACCGGCGAGGCCACCCCGGCCGTGGCCAACGACGAGCCGCTGCTCATCAACACGCCCTCGTCCTGGAGCAACCGCCCCACGGCGGTCACCCAGATCCCCAACCTCTTCCTCGCCGCCGACTACGTCCGCAACAGCATCAACCTCGCCACGATGGAGGGCGGCAACGAGGCCGGGCGCATGGCCGCCAACGCCATCCTCGACGCCTCCGGCTCCTCCGCGGCGCGGGCCGAGCTCTTCAGCCTCTATCTGCCGCGCGAGTTCAAGGCGCTCTACAACACCGACGACGCGCGTTACCTGCTCGGCCTGCCGAACCAGTTCGACCTGTTCAGCCCGTACTGGCCGGGTCGCTGACGGCACGGGCCCGCCGCGGCTCCGCCCACCGGCGGGGCCGCGGCCGGCGGGCCGGTCTACCTCTGGCGCAGGTGGTGGCTCACGTCGCCGACGAGGTTGATGCGGACCTGCCGCTCGACGAAGCGCCACCGGCCGTCGCGGCGCTCGAAGCGGTCGCGGTACCGGCCGCCGGCGATGGCCTGCAGCGGCAGGCCGGGCAGCGCCTGCAGCACGGTGACGTACGAGCGCGCGGCCGCCGTGCCCGCCGCTTCGTCGACCTCGATGGCGAGGTTGGACACGACATGCTGGGTTCGCGGCGTGCCGTCGGCGTAGACGATCAGGGTGTCCTGGAACATCTTCTCGATCGCGCCGGGACCGCTCACCGGCTCGCCGCTGCCGGTGAAGGTGGCGTCGGCGAGCAGGCTGCCGAGCCCGGCGAAATCGCCGTCGTCCACGCACTCGGCGTAACACGCGATCAGGTTCTCGATGGCCCGGTGGCTCGGCGCCGGATCGGCGGGCGTGTGGACGGATGTGGACATGGTCTCCCCCAGACGAGACGGGCGATCTTCAGCGTGCCGTTCCCGGTGACGGCAAAGCGGCAAATCTACCGGTGACCGCGGACGCCGGTGCCCGTGGGGGGCCGCCCGCCGCTGATGATCGCCGTACGCTCAGCCGGTGGGCTCGGCGCCGGAGCGGGCCTCCTCACCGGCGCGGAGCTCGGCGTCAGAACGAGCTTCCTCCCCGCCGGTGGGCTCGGCGTCAGGACGGGCCTCCTCCTCGCCGGGGTCCTCGGTCACCGGCTGGATCTCGTCCAGCAGGGCCGCCTCGCGCCGCTCCTCCTCGACCTTCCGCTCCGGGTCGGGCGGCTGCTCGACCGGCTCCGCGGGGATCGGGCGGCGGGTCTGCCTGACCTCCACCCCTGCACGGGCGGCGATGGTGTCGCTCTCCCCGTTGACCTGGCCGATCGCGGCCGGCACGTCCGAGAGGTCTTCGTCCTGTCCGTTCATGACCGGCAACTGCCCGAATCTTGACCCCCGAATCACCGCCTCGGCCCTCAGCCCTCCTCCGTCCCGCCCGCGCCCCCGGGGTTCGCGGCGGACAGTTCGAGCGCGGCGTCGAGCAGGGCGCGGGTGTACTCGTGCCGCGGCGAGCCGAGCACGTCCGTCGCCCGCCCCTCCTCGACGACCACGCCGCGCCGCATGACGGCGATCCGGTCCGCGATCTGATGCACCACGCCGAGGTCGTGGGAGATGAACAGCATCGCCAGGTGGTGGCGCTCGCGCAGGTCGACCAGGAGCCGGAGGATCTGCGCCTGGACCGACACGTCCAGGGCGGACACCGCCTCGTCGCACACCAGCAGCCGGGGCCGGACGGCGAGCGCGCGGGCGATGCTGACGCGCTGGCACTGCCCGCCGGACATCTCCTCCGCCCGCTGCCCGGCGACGCTCGCGTCGAGCCCGACGTCGTCGAGCAGGCGGTGCAGCGCGGCGGTGCGGTCGCCGTCCGGGGCCGAGTCCGGATGGGTGCGCCACGCCTCGTCGATGATCGCGGCGACGGTCATGCGCGGGCTGAGCGACGACCGCGGGTCCTGGAACACCATCTGCGCGGCCCGTTGCTGCGCCGTGGTCCGCCGCCCGACCGGGCCCACGGGCACCCCGTCGAGCAGGATGCTCCCGGAGCCGGGCCTGATCAGGCCGACGACCGCCCTGGCGACCGTGGTCTTGCCCGACCCCGACTCGCCGACCAGCCCCACGATCTCGTCGGGAGCCACGGTGAGGCTCACGCCGTCGACCGCGACGAACTCCCCGGACCGGGCCGAGCGCGAGCGGAACCACCCGCCGCGCCGGCCGAAGGAGACCCGCAGGTCACGCACCTCCAGCAGGTCCCCGGCCGGACCTTCTGCCATCACGGCAGCACCTCCTCGGCGAAATGGCACGCGGCCCACCGGCCGGGCGCGACGGATCTGGCCTGCGGCTCCTCGGTACGGCACCGGTCCCGCGCCAGCGGGCACCGGGGATGGAAGGCGCATCCCCCGGGACGGCCGGCGGGCGTGGCCGGCGTGCCCGGCAGCGGGTGGGCCAGCGCGGTCCGGGTCCGCACGGCGGGCACGCTGTCCACCAGCGCGCGGGTGTAGGGGTGGGCCGGGCCGGCCAGCACGGCCGCGGTGGGGCCGCGCTCGGCGACCCGGCCGGCGTACATGACGACGACCTGGTGCGCGACGTGCGCCACCACCCGCAGGTCGTGGCTGACGAGGAGCATCGCCAGGCCCTGGTCCTCCTGGATGGAGCGCAGCAGGCGCAGGATGCGCGCCTGTACGGTCACGTCCAGCGCGGTGGTGGGCTCGTCGGCGAGCAGCAGGGCCGGGCTGCCCGCCAGCGCCAGAGCGATCATGGCCCGCTGCCGCATCCCGCCGGAGAACTCGTGCGGGTAGCTGCGCATCCTGGTCGCCGGCTCGGGGATGCCCGCCCGGTCGAGCAGTTCGAGCACCTGCGCACGCACCTCGGCGCGCGGGCGGCCGGCGCGGCGCAGGATCTCGCCCACCTGGCGGCCGATCGTCTGGGTGGGGTTGAGCGCGGCCAGCGGGTCCTGGAAGATCATCGCGATCTCGTGGCCGCGCAGCCGGCGCCGCCGGGCGGGGCTCGCCCCGAGCAGGTCCTCGCCCCGCCAGCGCAGCTCCCCGCCGGTCTCCGCGCCCCGTGGGAGCAGGCCGATCACCGCGTTCGCGGTCATCGTCTTGCCGCTGCCCGACTCGCCGATGAGCCCGACCGTCGTCGCCGGCGGGATGTCGAACGTCACCCGATCGACGACGCGGACGCTGCCGCCGGCGACGGGCAGGTCGATGACCAGCCCGTCCGCCTCCAGCAGGGGGCCGCCCGGTTGCGGGGACGTCGTCCCCGCGACCGGCGATGTCCGCGCCCGGCTCATGAGCCGCTGACCTGCATGCCGGAGAAGTCGGGCAGGCCGTTCGGGTCCGGCGTGACGCCGGTGACGCGGCGGTTCCAGGCGTAGGCGTACTTGACGGCCATCGGGAACATGCCGACCGCGTCCGACCAGATGATCTTGCTGGCCTCGCCGTACAGCCTGACCCGCTCGTCGCTGTCGGGGCTCGCCCCGGCGGCGGCGAGCAGCTTGTCCAGCTCCGGGTTGCAGTAGCCGTTGCGCTTGGCCGCGCAGGGGTACAGCCGGCCGAGCGTGTTCGCCGAGTCGAACGTGGGGTTCGACAGCTGCTGGAAGTTGACGTCCCAGTTCAGGGCGAGCAGGTCCTTGGTGAACACCGCCTGCTCCTTCTCCAGCAGATCCACCTGGACGCCGATCTTCTGCAGGTCGGAGACGATCGCCTGGTTGAACGCGCGGAACTCGGCGTTGGCGAACTGCAGCCGCAGCTTGGCGGAGAAGTCGAAGCCCGCGTCCTTCAGCGCGGCCTTGGCCGCGTCGGGGTCGTAGCGGACGGGCTCCTGGGGGACGTGGCCGAGCGTGATGGGCGAGACCGGGGCGTCGGCCAGGCTGCCCGTCTGCGGGTACAGCCGCTTGATGATGGTGGCGAAGTCGACCGCCTGCCACAGCGCCCGGCGCACCTTGGCGTCCTTCAGCGCCGGCGTGCCGGAGTTGAACCACATGGTGAACACGGCGGTGCTCGGCACCGTCTCGACCTTGAGGTTGGAGTCCTGCTGCAACGCGGCGAGCTGGTCGTCGGGGATGCCCGAGACGAGGTCCACCTCGCCGGTGCGCAGCGCGGTCAGCCGGGCCGCGAGCTCGGGCATCTTGCGGATGGTCACCCGCCCGGCCTTGGGCGCGCCGGCGTAGTGGCCGGGGTTCGGCACCAGGACGAGCGTCCCCGACGAGTCGAACTTCTCGACCTTGAACGGCCCCGACCCGACCGGCGTCTGGAACCACGCCGGGCTCTCGCCGGTCAGGCTGCCGGGCATCACGAAGAAGACCGCCAGCTTGTACGGCACCGCCGCGTCCGGCTTCGGCGCCGTCAGCACCACCTCCGCGGGCGACGTGGCGGCCATCGTGTAGCCGGTGAAGTTGGCCGCGTTCGTGCTCTTGAGCTCCACGAACCGCTTGAACGAGCCGACCACGTCATCGGCGGTGACGGGCTTGCCGTCGCTGAACTTCACGTCCGGGCGCAGCGTGAACGTCCACTGCGTGGCGGTGCTGTCGGGCTTCCACGCGGTGGCGAGGTCGCCCTCCAGCGTGCCGTCCGACCGGGGGCGGACCAGCCGGCTGAAGATCGCCTTGGCGGCCAGCTGGGTGCCGGTGGCTCCGCCGCTGGTGGGACTGTCGGGGTCGAGGCTCTCGATCGCGTACGTGCCGGCGACGGTGATCTCGCCGCCGGCACTGCCGGCACTGCCGCCGCCACCGCTGGCGGCGCTGCAACCGCTGATCGCGAGGGCCGCGGCGGCGATGAGGGCCAGTGCCGCGAGACGCGGACTGCGTGGGGCAAGGGATCTGGTCATGGACGTCTTCCCGCCTTCCGGGGGTGCTGTGTGAGGGGAAGAGGGTGGTGCCGGTCGGGGCTCACCTGAGGTGTCCGCGTCCGTACCGGGCGGTGAGCTGGTCGCCGAGGATCCCGATGTTGATGATCAGCAGCGACAGTGCGACGCCGGGCAGAGCCGAGATCCACCAGGCGGTTTCGAGATACTGCTTTCCGTTGGCGATGGTCTGGCCCCACGACACCGCCGAGTTGGGCAGGCCGATGCCGAGGAAGCTGAGCCCGGCTTCGGCCAGCACGACGAGGGCGAACTCCAGCGTCGCCAGGGCGACCACCGGGCCTGCCGTGAGCGGCACGATGTGCCGCACCAGGATCTGCGCCGGCCGGACGCCGAGGACCCGCGCCGCGTCGATGAAGGCCCGCTCGCGCACCGACAGGGCGACGCCGCGGGTGACCCGGGCGAACGAGATCCAGGCCGTCGCGGACAGCGCGGTCACCACCACCAGGACGCTGCGCTCGAAGGCTCCCGCGATCACGATGGTCAGCAGGATCGCCGGGAAGGCCAGCAGGATGTCGATGCCGCGCGCGAGCACCGTGTCCAGCCAGCCGCGGAAATAGCCGGCGGCGACGCCGACGGTCACGCCGATCAGGCAGGAGACGACGACCGTCGCGACCCCGATGATCACCGAGGTGCGGGCGCCGTAGACGACCTGGGCGAGCACGTCACGGCCGAGGCCGTCGGTGCCGAACCAGGCGATCCCGCCCGCCGCCAGCCGCGTCCCGGGGGCGAGCAGCCGGTCGTCGAGCGCGACGCGTACCGGGTTGTAGTCGATGAGCAGCGGGCCCGCGCCGCCGACCACGACGTAGAGGGCGAGCACGGCGTACGGGACGCGGCTGAGCCAGCGCCGGCCCGCCGCCCACCGGCGGGCGGCGCGGGGCCGGACCCCGGCGACGGCGGTCATGCCGCACCGTCCAGCTTGATGCGCGGGTCGAGCTGGGAGTACAGCAGGTCGGCGACGAGGTTGAAGAGCATCACGATGCCCGCGATCAGGAAGGTGGCTGCCTGCACGACCGCGTAGTCGCGGTTGGAGACCGCGTCCACCACGAGCGTGCCGAGCCCAGGCCAGGCGAAGACGTTCTCGACCACGACCGCGCCGCCCATCAGGCCGCCCATGTGCAGGCCGACGACGGTCACGACGGGGATGAGGGAGTTGCGCAGGGCGTGGCCGACCAGCACCTGCTGCTCGGTGAGCCCTTTCGAGCGCGCCGTCTGGATGTACGCCTCGCGCATCGTCTCCGCGACGCTGGTCCTGGTCAGGCGGGCCACGATGGCGGTGAACGGCAGCGCCAGCGTGATCGCCGGCAGGATCAGGTGACCCGGCGTGCCCGCCCCCGCGCTGGGCAGCAGGCGCAGCGCCAGCGCGAAGACGAGGATCAGCATGATGCCGACCCAGAAGGTGGGGAAGGACTGCAGGGCGATGGTGCCGGCGGTGACCACCCGGTCCACGACGCCGCCCGGTCGGCCGCCGGCCAGCATCCCCAGCACGAGGCCGAGGGTCACGGCGATGAGCGTCGAGGCGAGCATCAGGTCGGCGGTCGCGGGCAGGCGTTCGAGCACCTCCGACATCGCCGGCCGGCCGAACCGGTAGGAGTCGCCGAAGCGCAGCTGCGCCACGTCGGCGAGATAGCCGAAGTACTGGCCGAGCACCGGCCGGTCGAACCCCAGCCGCGCGGTCAGCTCGGCCACCTGCTCCCGGCTCGCGTCCGGGCCGAGCAGGATCGTCGCCGGATCGCCCGGGGCGACCCGGACTATGAGGAAGATGAGCGAGGCGGCGCCCCACATCACCAGCACGCCGACGAGCAACCGTTTGGCGATGACCTTGATCATGTGGGTGGCCCTGCCGGTGGGGCGGGGGCGGGACTGGTCACTGCTCTCTCCTTGGTGGTGCCACCGTCGCGCCCGCCATCAGGGGGCATTCGACGTACTCTCTGCGGGCCTCCGGCTCGGGGGCCTCCAGCAGGCGGACCAGCAGCTGGGTGGCCTGCCGGCCCATCTGCTCGCGCGGGACCACCAGGCCGGTCCAGAGCGTGCCGGTGCGGCGCGAGCCGGTCGAGTCGCCCAGGACGACGATGCTCAGGTCGTCGGGAACCGACAGGCCCTGCCGCTGCGCGCACGCCTGGAGCTCTTCCGCGAGCAGGACCTGCTCGGCCACCACGGCGGTGATGCCGCCGCGCCGGATCTCCGCCAGCAGCCCGGCCACCTCGTCGGGGGACTCCAGCGTCCACACCGGGCCGGTGAGCCGCCTGGTCTCGCCGGCGGGCAGCGCCCCGCGGAACCCCTTCTCCCGGTCCCGGCTGGGCTGCGCGCCGCCGTCGCCGATCCGGGCGTAGGCGACGCGCCGGTGGCCCAGCTCGAACAGCCGCTCGGTGAGCTGCCGGGTGGCTCCGGTGTAGTCGGCCGCCATGTAGGAGACCGGCGCCCCGGACACTTCCCGGTGTCCCACGTAGACGAACGGGTAGCCGGTGTCGCGCAGCCGCTCGACCTCCTCGACGTTCGGGTCGCGGCCGAGCAGCAGCGCGCCGTCCGCGAGCGACAGCCGGGTGGATCCGTCGCGGAAGACCTGCCGCTGGCCGCCGACGCTGGTGAACATCAGCAGGTCGTAGCCGAGCTCCGCGGCCGCCTGCTCCATGCCGAGCAGGAACGGGAAGTAGAAGTCGACGCTCGTCGTCGGGAAGACCGGCTCGAACGTGTACACCCCGATGATCTTGTTCTGGCCGCCGGCGAGGGATCGCGCCGAGGCGTTGGCGACGTAGCCCCACTCGCGGATCGCCGCCAGCACCCGCTCGCGGGTCGTCGGGCTGATCCGGATGTCGTTCCGCTCGTTCAGCACGATCGAGACGGTCGCCTGGCTGACCCCCGCGAGGCGCGCGATGTCGGCCTGGGTGGGCCTTCGCACCGGTCCGCGACTCATCTGAGCCTCCTGCTAATGCGCCTAACTCGGTGAACGCAAAGTTTTGCCCTGGCATCTGTGAGATGTCAATGGACCTGGGCTAAATCGCCGAACGAGCCAGGTCACGCGACCGGCCAAATTTGCTAATGCCTATTAGCATCTGGCGCCCGGCACAGATCGCGGGTACGGTCCGGAGACATTCGCCGAGGGAGGTGCCATGGCCACCGTTTCCGACCCGTCCGACCATCCGGTCGCCGGGGTGATCATTCCGCTCGTCACCGCGCTCGACCGTCGTGGGCGACCCGACCCGCCGGCCGTCGCGCCGCTGCTGGCCCATCTCGCGGCCGGCGGCGTCACGACGCTGATGCTGGCCGGCACCAACGGGGAGGGCCCGCTGCTGACCGCCGGCGAGGTCCGGGCGTACGCGGCGGAGGTCTCGCCCATGTGGCGCGAGCTGGCCGGTCCGGCCGCCCGGATCATGGTCACCGCCGCCGGCACCGGCACCAGGGAGACCCTGGACCGCATGGACCGCCTGGCCGGGGTCGACCTGGACGCCGTGGTCGTGCTCGCCCCGTCCTACTTCCGGCACACCGAACGCGAGCTGCACGCGCACTTCCGCGACCTCGCCCGCCACGGCAGGCCGGTAGTGATCTACAACAGCCCCGGCTACACCGGCAACCCGATCACCGCCACCCTGGTGCGCCGCCTGCTCGACGAGCCGGCCGTCGCCGGCCTGAAGGACAGCTCGGGAGACGCCGCCCTGTTCGCCCAGTTCTGCGCCCTGGCCGGGGAACGGCCCGGCTTCCAGGTCGCCCAGGGCGCGGAGCGGCAGCTCGCCGACGGGCTGCGGGCGGGGGCCGCCGGCGTGGTGCCGGGCGTGGGCATGCTCGCCCCGGCCCTCTGCGCCGCCCTGTTCAGGGCCGTCCTGGACGGAGACCACGCCGCCGCCGCGGCGCTGCAACGCGACGTCGACCGGCTGGCCGCGCTCTTCGCGGTCCGGCCCGGAGCCAGCGGCATCGTCGTGATCAAGACCGCGCTGCACCTGCTGGGGCTCTGCCCGCCCCACGCCACGGCGCCCTTCCTGCCCCTCGACGACACCGAGCTCGCCACGCTGCGCGCCGCGCTGGACCTGTCTCTTATACCCATCT